>JBDRJH010000030.1:0-25407 GCA_043815125.1 Verrucomicrobiota bacterium | reverse complement strand
GTAAGCGTCTTCCTGGGGACCTCCTAGCCACTTCGGGCCGCCGCTGATAGTCTGGCGGGATGGAAACCGCCACCGAGACAACGGAGATCGTAGATGATGGCAGGCAGCGGGACCGGCGAGGCCGGGTGAACTGGCCGCGAGAGCGGCGCGAGCAGTTGCTGGCGGAGTATGAACGCAGCGGGCTCTCGCAGGCGGCGTTCGCGCGGCGCGAGGGTGTGAGGTATCCGACGTTTGCGCACTGGGTGCAGCAGCGTCGGCGGGGAGCGTTGACGACGCCGGGAAGGGAGCGCGTGGTTGTGCCGAGGTTCATGGAGGTCGGCGTGCCGGCCACGCCATCCTCGCCGGAGTTGAGCGTGAGTTTACCTGGCGGGCTGGTGGCGCGCGGGGTGGATGCGGCCGCGCTGGCAACTCTGGTCCGCGCGTTGTTGGTCCGAGCCTGACACGCGATGGCTCTGCCGCAAATCGGTCTGCCTTGCGGACTGCGCATTTACCTGGCCTTGGAGCCGGTGGACATGCGCAAGCAATACGACGGCTTGTGGGCCATGGCTGCGCAGCACCTCGGGCTCGATCCGAAGAGCGGGGCGCTCTTTGTCTTCACCAACAAAAGCCGCGACCGGATCAAGCTGCTGCACTGGGACGGCACGGGCGTGTGGGTCCTGGCCAAGCGTCTGGAGCAGGGCCGGTTCACGTGGCCGGCCACGGCCACCGGCGACACTCGCAAGCTCACGCTGGAGCCATCGGCGCTCACGCTATTACTGGACGGCATTGACCTGAAAAGCGGCGTTCAAAAAGCATGGTATGAACGCTGAAGGGCTTGCCGCCGGCGTATCCATAAACTGTTTACAACGGCGACATGCCGCCTGCCGAAATCCTCTACGCCGAGAACCTCGCCCTGAAGAGCGAGCGCGAGGCGTTGCAGGGGACGATCCTTGATCTGAAGCGCCAGCTGGAATGGCTGCGCCGGCAGCTGTTCGGGCCGGGCAAGGGTGAAAAACTCGACCGGTTGCAATTGCTGCTGAAGCTCCAGGGCGTGGAGGCCGAACTGGCCGCCAAGGCCGCCGCCCCGAAGCAGGAAGTCAGCTACGAGCGGCGTGTGCCCAAGCCGGAAAAGCGCGCCGCGCCGGCGGAGCTTTACGCGAAGCTGCCGGTCGCCGAGACGGTCGTGATCGAGCCCGACGAGGTGAAGGCCGAGCCGGAGGCGTTTGAGCAGATCGGCGAGGAGCGCACCTTCGAGGTGGCAATCACCCCGCCGCAGCTGACCAAGCGCGAGATCGTGCGCCCGAAGTATAAGGCGAAGGCGGACCGCGCGCGGCCGCCGGTGCTTGCGCCGGCTCCGGCGCGGGTGGTGCCCGGAGGTCATGCCTCGGCCGGGCTGCTGGCTTGGGTGTGCGTCTCAAAGTATCTCGATCACCTGCCGCTGTATCGTCAGGAGCAGATGCTCGGACGCTGGGGCGCGGCGATCCCGCGCGCGTCGCTGTGCGAATGGATCCGCATCGCCGCCGACTGGCTGCAGCCGATCTACCGGCGCATGCACGAGCACCTGCTCGGAGGCGATTACCTGCAGGCCGACGAGACGCCGATCAAATGCCACGACCCGGACGCGGGCAAAGGCGCGGTGGGTCAAGGTTACCTGTGGCTGGTCAGTCGGCCCGGCGGAGACGTCGTCTTCGACTGGAAGCTGTCGCGTCGCCATGGCGAACTGACCGGGCTGGTCGCCGGTTTTGCCGGCGTGTTGCAAGCCGACGGTTACGAGGCCTACGACGCGCACGCGGCCAAGAGCCCCGAGGTGAAACGGGTGGGCTGTTGGGCGCACGCGCGGCGCAAGTTTGCCGAGGCCCAAGGCGAAGATCCGAAGACGGTGCGCGTCGCGCTCAAGTTGATCGCCCGGCTCTACCGCCTCGAACGCGCGTGGGACGCGGCCGACGCGGAGGCCGGCCGCACGCGGGATGCGCTGGAGCGCTCCCGGTTGCGGGCGATCCACTTTGCGCGCAGCCTGCGCTGGCTGCATGCGCTGGCCGTGGCGTTGCGCTCGCGGCACCGGCCCAAGTCCGGAATCGGACAGGCCGCAGGTTATCTGCTCGGCCAATGGACGAGCCTCGAGCGCCACGTCGAGCACGGCCAGACCCGGCTGGACAACAACCTGGTTGAAAACGCCGTGCGGCCCACCGCCGTCGGCAAGAAAAACTGGCTGTTCGTCGGGCACCCCGAGGCCGGACAACGCAGCGCCATCCTCTACTCGATCATCGTCTCGTGCCTGCGGCACCGCGTCGAACCGCTTGCCTACCTGCGTGACGTGCTCTCCCGCCTGCCGTCTATGACGAACCAAGACGACTTTGATCCGCTCATGCCCTCGCGCTGGCAACCCCGGTCATAGATCTCGGTCGTAGTCATCACCAACTTGGTCACCACTATGACCGGTCGGTCTTCGTAGTGGTGACTACTATGCGGCAACCTCCCTCATCGCTCCGTCAAGGAGGCATCCGGGAAGACGCTTACCCCGCTGCCGCCTAAAGTGGCGTTTTTCAGAACCGACTAATCACCGCTTTCCGTCCCAATCGCATTTCTGAGCCGTCTGATAACGAATCCGCGATCTGTTCACCCGCTACTCTGTCGCAGATCGAAGCGGCCGGTCGAGCCAAAGGAGGTGGCCAAAAGGCAGAGATCTTCTGGGGGCGGGGGGATCTGCAGCCATGGGCCCGGTATGCTGCCGAACCGGCAGTTGTTCATCCAAGAACTCAGTGCAAGGAGGGTTGTTCTGATGAGATCCCCGTCCTGGGCTACTTATTCGTGGTAGGAAACGTAGACGAGTTGCTCTCCGTTGAGGGTGACGTTACCGGTGGCGAGGTTGCCGTCGTCGAGCCGACCGTCGATCAACCTGAGCAGTTTGAGGTCGATCTTGTAGCCGTTCATCGGAGAGAGCACCACGCCGCCCTGATTGTAGGCGACCAGCGAACTGCGCAAATCAAACGAATAGGCCGTGTCTTGATGAATGGGGTGATTAAAAATCCTCAGCGGCAGCTCCTCCGGGTCAAAACCCTCCGGCACGGTGCCGTCGCCGTTTTCGTTGTAAACTCCGGTGGGAAGGGCGGGGTTTTGCATGATCAGCAGGTTGAAATGATCCCCGACCACCTTGAAATCGTTCACCACCCGCACGGCCAACGCGTTCTTGAAGGCCTTGGCGAGCAGGGGGACCGCCAGCGACGCCAAGAGTCCGATCGTTACGACCGCAATCATGATCTCCACCACGGTGAATCCGCGAGGGGTGCGTGTTTTCATGAGGCATAGATGTCAAAAAGTAGTCAAAAATGGTCAATTCATTAACCCTTGCCCCAGCTGGTTGGCATGGGCTGTCAAGGACTTGTGCGGGAAAAATATGTAAAAATTTAGCAAGGAATCGACGTGGAGTTTGCCTTACGCCCGGCGAGCGTGGCCAAACACGCGGCGCAATCAGCCTGCCGTCAGGCCTCGTTTTTGGGAGGGGCGTCACGGTTGTCTGGTCGCGACCGAATTTCGCCAAGAATAAAGAGGTCATAAAAGGGTGCGTCCAAGGGTTGTCAGTGGCCGTATATTCAACAAAACGCCCTGAGCCATGTTGTCGGAAGCACTCGAGTCACGCGCCACCGCCTATGTCACCGGAGCCCTGTCGGCTCCGGAGCGGCAGGGCTTTGAGGTGTTGATCGAGTATGATGAGGAGTTGCGAAAGCATGTGGTTCGCCTGCAGGAATTGGCCGCCGAGCTCTCTCGGGTTCCCGTCTGTCAGGCGCCGGCTCCGTCGGGCGGGTTGAAGGCCCGTATTCTGGCCGACCTCGGTCCGCAGCCCGCCAAGACTCCGCCCGACGCGTTGGTTGTCACCGGGCCTGATCGGCGCATTCTTTGGGTCAACGACGCCTTCACCGGCATGTGCGGCTACGCGCCCCATGAGCTGCTGGGGCAGGTGCCCGGAGCGCTTTTGCAAGGACCCGACACCGATGCGCTCGCCCTGGCCCGCATCCGCGCCGCGCTTGCCGCCAATCGTCCCTGTCGTGAAAGGTTGATCAACTACCACAAGGACGGACCGGTCTACTGGGTTGACGTGCGCATCGACCCGATTCCTGACGACGAGGGCACGCCGTTGTTCTTTGTTGCCCGCGAGCGCAAGCTTGGGGATCTGCCGGCGCAACCCCTCGCCACCGCCTGAGCCCGTCCGGGGCCGGCTGCACCCGTAGCAACCCCACCCTCGACCGGCTCAAAACGGGTTTTGCCCTTGCGCCCCGGCTGCCCATCGTTGCCCGTATCCAAGCCGTGACCCGACCCACCGACAGCCAAAAGATCTACTCCCGCGAGCCCCTCTGGGACCCGGCCCGCTGGCTGCCCACCACCCGCGACGAAGTCGAGGCGCGCGGCTGGGATCAACTCGACGTCATCATCGTGTCCGGCGACGCCTACGTCGACCACCCCGCCTTTGGCACCGCCGCCATCGGCCGCATGCTCGAAGCCGAAGGCCTCAAGGTCGCCATCATCGCCCAACCCAACTGGCGCGACGACCTGCGCGACTTCAAAAAATTCGGTCCGCCCCGCCTCTTCTTCGGCGTCACCTCCGGCTGCATGGACTCCATGGTCAACCGCTACACCGCGGCCAAGAAACCCCGCAGCGAAGACGCCTACACCCCCGGCGGCGAACACGGCTTCCGCCCCGACTACGCCACCACCGTCTACTCCAACATCCTCAAGGACCTCTACCCCGACGTCCCCGTCATGATCGGCGGCATCGAAGCCAGCCTCCGCCGCGTCACCCACTTCGACTACTGGTCCGACCAACTCAAGCCCTCCATCCTCGCCGACAGCCGCGCCGACCTGCTCGTCTACGGCATGGGCGAGCTCCCCCTGCGCGAGTGCGTGCGCCTGCTCAAACGCGGCGTGCCCTTCGCCTCGCTCAACACCATCCCGCAGACCGCCGTGCTCATGCCCCCCGGCAAAGACGCGCCGAAAAACAAAGCCTGGGACGACTTCACCCTGCACTCGCACGACGACTGCCTCGTCGACCGCGAACACTACTCGCGAAACTTTAAGGACATCGAAACCGAGTCCAATCGCGTCAAAGCCCGCCGCCTGCTCCAGCGCGTCGGCGAGCGCCTCCTCGTGGTCAACCCCCCGTTCCCCACCATGACCGAGGAGCAGATCGACGCCGCCTTCGACCTGCCCTACACCCGCCTCCCGCATCCCAAGTATCGCAAGCGCGGACCCATCCCCGCCTACGAAATGATCAAGCACTCGATCAACATGCACCGCGGGTGCTTTGGCGGGTGCAGCTTCTGCACCATCTCCGCGCACCAGGGCAAGTTCGTCGCCTCCCGCTCCAAGGCCTCCATCCTCAAGGAAGTCGAGTCTATCAAACAAATGCCCGACTTCCGCGGCACCATCAGCGACCTCGGCGGCCCCTCCGCCAACATGTATCAGATGAAAGGCAAGCAGCAGTGGATCTGCGACGAGTGCGTGCGCCCCTCCTGCATCTGGCCCGACGTCTGCCGCAACCTCGACACCGACCACACCGCCCTGCTCGACATCTACAAATCCGTGCGCGAGACCGAAGGCGTCAACCACGCCTACGTCTCCAGCGGCATCCGCTACGACCTCTTCCTGCACGACAAGGGCGCCACGCCCGAGGTGAAGGCCAGCCACGACAAATTCATCGAGGAACTCGCCGCCCACCACGTGCCCGGCCGCATCAAAGTCGCCCCCGAGCACACCAGCGACCACGTCCTGCGCGTCATGCGCAAACCCAGCTTCGACCTCTTCTATAAATTCAAAGAGAAGTTCGACGCCGCCTCCAAGAAGGCCGGCAAACCCGCCCAGCCGGTCATCCCGTATTTCATCAGCTCGCACCCCGGCTCGCGCCCCGAAGACATGGCCGAGCTCGCGCTCAAGACCAAGGACCTCGGCTTCCGCCTGGAGCAGGTGCAGGACTTCACGCCCACGCCCATGACGGTCGCCACCGAGATCTACGTCACCGGCATGCACCCCTACGACGGCCGCGAAGTCGAGGTCGCCCGCACGCCCGAGGACAAGCAGACCCAACGCAGCTTCTTCTTCTGGTATAAGCCCGAGATGAAAAAGACCCTGCGCGCGACCCTCGGCAAACTCGGCCTGAAGGACGTCGCCGCCCGCCTGCTCGACGGCAAGCAGAAGACGCAGGACGTGACCCCGCCCCCGCACATCACGCCCTGCGGCGCGGGCAAACCCGGGCAACGCCTCGCCGCCGCCCTCGGCAAAAAAGGCGGGCGCGACCACGACCATCGCCGCCCCGCCGCGAGCACCGCCCCCTGCGGTATGGAAATCCCGGATACATCGACCGCCGTGCCCGGCTACCACAAGCTGCCGGCCAAGCCACCCCGAGGCCCCGCGCCCAGACCCGCGAAGCAATTCTTCCAAAAACCCCGCCGCAAGTGATCGCCGGCGGCCGGAAATTTTCGGCTTTCGAGCATATCAAACTCAACCTTGGCCAAATGGTCGCGCGTGAGATGCGGGAATGTCGGGGCCGCGCTCGCGAAGCCCGATACGCGCACACCGGGAGATGACCCCTGTTCCGATTCTGTCGTTGAACGGACGTCGCGAGCGACACCCCTACAATTTTATTCAAAAAACTTTAACTTTTTCGGAAAGACGCTCAATGCATCGTCTTATGAAAAACAATCTGCCCATGGCATTGGCGGCGGGAGCGGTGGCGAGTCTGGCTTCAGCCGCCGTCTGGGCGGCGGTCACCGTGGTGACCAACTACCAGATCGGCTGGATGGCCATCGGCGTCGGGTTCCTGGTTGGGTTGGCCGTGCGCAAGTTCGGCCAGGGCGAGACCGTGCTGTTCCGCGTCGTCGGCGCGGGCCTGGCGTTGGTCGGTTGTCTGCTCGGCAATCTTTTCTCGGGGATCGGCTTTATTGCCGCTGAAGAAGCGATGCCGATCGGCGAGGCCCTGCTGAACTTTGACTACGGCTACTCGGCCGAACTGCTGGGCGCGATGTTCTCGCCGATGGACCTGCTGTTCTACGGCCTCGCGCTCTACCAGGCCTTCAAGCTCTCCGCGGCCGAGCCCGAGGAAGCGATCGCTGCCTGAGCGACCGGGCGGGCGCGTTATGACGGGAGGGGAGGCGGCCTCGCCGGGTTTGCCAACGCCGGCCGTTTCGTCGCAGGCTGGCCGTTTCCGATGAAACACGACTTCCCCTTCGACCCCACCGGCGGTTACTCCGCCGACCAACTGATCGCCGGACCGGTCGCACCGCTGCCTGCGGTGCCCGGCGACTATGCGGCGTATTGGGTTGGTCAATACGAACGCGCGCTGGCCGCGCCGCTCGACTGGCGGCTCGCGCCGTCGACGGTGCAAGCACCCGAGGGGTGGACGGTCGACGAAATCAGCTTCGCGGGCATGGCCGGCGGTCACCGCGTCGGCGGCTGGCTGGTGCTTCCCCATGGCCGCCCCGTGCGTCGCGGCATCGTGTGGAGCCACGGCTACGGCGGGCGGGGCGAGCCGCAGTTCAACATCCCGACCGACGACGCCGCGGTGATCTTCCCCGTCTGCACCGGACTGCCCACCATGAGTCCGCACCCGGAGATCGGCGAGGGCAGCGGCGAGCACGTGGTGTCGGGCATCGGCAACCGGGAGACTTACTCGCACCTGTTCTGCGTCATGGACATCTGGCGGGCGGCCTCGGTGCTGATGGAGGCGGTGCCGGAGTCGGCGGGCCGGCTGGACTACATCGGCGGCAGTTTTGGCGGGGGCATGGGCGCGTTGGCGCTGGCGTGGGACGACCGTTTCGCGGCCGGCCATTTGTGCGTGCCGAGCTTCGGCAACCACGACGTGCGGCTCGGCCTGCCCTGCACGGGCAGCGGCGAGAGCGTGCGGCTTCACGTGGCGGCGCACCCGGAGGCGCGCGAGGTGTTGCGGTATTTTGACGCGGCGGTGGCGGCGAGCCGCATTCGGATTCCCATACACGTGGCCGCGGCGGTGTTTGACCCGGCGGTGCCGCCGCCCGGACAGTTTGCGGTCTATCATGCGCTCGGCGGTCCGAAGCGCTTGTTTGTGATGTCCGCCGGGCACTTTGACCACGCGGGAACACCTGCGGAAAACGAGCGGATCGAGGCTGAGCTGCGCGAGTTTTTCGCGGACTGAGATCGGCGTCCTCTCTTTCTCGTTCTTCTTTCCTTGTTATCTTTCGCTCTCCGAAGCCGCCGTTGGTTCGGGAGAAAGCGAAGGATAAAGAGGGACGAGAAAAATAATGAGAATCCGGGGGGCGTTTTCGGGCGTTGCGCTTTGGCGGGCGGGGCTTTGGGGTGGGCGCTTATGTCCTCACCCGAACTCTCCCTCGACACCACCGACCAGCGCGTCAGCTACGGCATCGCGATGAACATGGGCGCCAACATCGCCCGCCAGGGCGGCGTCGAAATCGACATGACCGCCTTCTTCGCCGGCCTTCAGGACGGCCTCAACGGCGCCAAGCCCCGCCTCGCCGAGAAAGACCTGCAGGCCGCCTTCCAGGAAGCCCAGGGCCGCATCGAGGCAGCCAAGGCCGAGTCCTCCGCCAAACAGGCCGCCGCCGGCAACGACTTCCTGGCCAAGAACAAAGCCCGCGCCGGCGTCGTCACCACCGACTCCGGTCTGCAATACGAGATCCTGCGCGAAGGCTCCGGCGCCAAGCCGGCCGCGTCCCAGACCGTCGAGGTTCACTACCACGGCACCCTGATCGACGGCACCGTGTTCGACAGCTCCGTGCAGCGCGGCGAGACCATCTCGTTCCCCGTGACCGGCGTCATCCCCGGCTGGGTCGAGGCGCTCCAGCTCATGAGCGTCGGCTCCAAGTGGAAGCTCTTCATCCCCTCCGACCTCGCCTACGGCGACAGCGGCCAAGGCCCGATCCCTCCGGGCTCGGTGCTGGTGTTCGAGGTCGAGTTGATCTCGATCAAGTAACTGCAAAACCCATCAATCAACGCCCGGCGGGCCGGTGATCGCACTGGCAAGCCGGGCGTTTTTTGCGTTCGGTTGGCGGCGTCATGCTGCAACCCGGAACCTTCGCCCCGCCGCTCTCAACCCGCGCCACGCGCGTCCTCATGCTGGGCTCCGGCGAGCTGGGCAAGGAGGTCGTCATCGAGCTGCAACGCCTCGGCTGCGAGGTGATCGCCTGCGACCGCTATGCCAATGCTCCCGCCATGCAGGTCGCCCACCGCTCGCATGTGTTCTCGATGCTCGACGCCGCGGCGCTCCGCCGCGTCATCGCCGAGGAAAAACCCGACCTGATCGTGCCCGAGATCGAGGCCATCGCCACCGACGTGTTGGTCGAACTGGAGGCCGCCGGCCAGCGCGTCATCCCCACCGCCCGCGCCGCTCGCCTGACCATGAACCGCGAGGGCATCCGCCGCCTCGCCGCCGAGGAGCTGGGCCTGCCGACCTCGCCGTATCGTTTCGTCGCCAACGAGGCCGAGGCGCTCGCCGCCGGCGATGAGCTCGGCTTTCCCTGCGTGCTCAAGCCCCTGATGTCGTCGAGCGGCCACGGTCAGAGCGTGGTCAAGACCGCCGCCGACATGGCCGCCGCCTGGCGTTATGCGCAGGAAGGCGCGCGGGCCGGCGCGGGACGCTGCATCGTCGAGGGTTTTATCCAGTTCGACTACGAGATCACCGTGCTGACGGTCTCGGCGGTGAATGGCATCCAGTGCTGTCCGCCGGTCGGACACGTGCAGATCGACGGCGACTACCGCGAGAGCTGGCAGCCGTGCGCGATGTCGCCGGCGGCGTGGGCCGAGGCGCAGCGCGTGGCCACGGCCGTCGTCGCCAACCTCGGCGGACACGGACTGTTCGGCGTGGAGTGTTTCGTGCGCGGGGACGAGGTGATGTTCAGCGAGGTCAGCCCGCGTCCGCACGACACGGGCCTTGTCACCATCGGCAGCCAGGCGTGGTCGGAGTTTGCGTTGCACGCCCGGGCGATCCTCGGGTTGCCGGTGCCGCCGGTGTATTTGGTTCGTCCCTACGCGCACAGCGTGGCGTTGCTCGGCCATGGCGACGGAGTGCCCCGTCGTTTCCGGTGTGGTCGAGGCGCTGGCCGTGCCCGAGAGTCAGCTGCGCATCTTCGGCAAGCCCGAGTGCCGTGGCCACCGCCGCCTCGCCGTGGCCGTCGCCACCGGCGACACCCCCGATGAAGCCCGGACCCGCGCCCGCGCCACCGCCGCCGCCCTCACCATCACGGTCACCTGAGGCGTGGCCCGATAAAAACTAACCAGACAGGTTAGTTTTTATCAGGTTTTTGAGCCGCCGAGTGGTTCTGTCTCGGTTTTAAATCGTCAAGGCACGTGTCTTTTCTCAGGCGTGCCCAGGCGTTTACCGAGGGGCGCGAGCATGAACGATGCTCAGATCACGACCCGAACAACGTGGAATAAAAACTAACCTGTCTGGTTAGTTTTTATTGGGATTCGCTTGGGCGAAGCGTGTCGGGGAGGCGGGGAGGTGATCGGCGGTGGGGCGGGGTTTGGGGGTGGGGCGTTTTCTGGCTGCCATTGTTGGCGGGAAGGGCGCAGGGTGGGGGCTTCACATGGCTTCCATCGGCAAACGCAACCGGCTCACCGTCCTTCGCTCCGCCCCTCCGGGGTATTATCTCGACGCGGGGGAACTGGGCGAGGTGCTGCTGCCGGGGGCGCTGATCCCGCCAGGCGTGAAGGTGGGCGACGCATTGGAGGTTTTTTTGTATCGGGATTCCGAGGACCGTCTGGTCACGACCACGGAGCTGCCTTACGCCCAGGTGGGCGAGTTCGCCTGCCTGCGGGTGGCCGGGTTGTCGCCGCGCATCGGGGTGTTTCTGGACATGGGCCTCGCCAAGGACCTGCTGCTGCCGATGCGCGAGCTGAAAACGGAGGCGGTGCGCACGGGCGACTGGCTGATCGTGTTCGTGATGCTGGACGAGCGCACCCAGCGGCTGATGGCGAGCGAGCGTCTGCAACGCCACCTGCGCACGGACCGGCCGGATTACGCCGAGGGGCAGGCGGTTAAGCTGCTGGTCGCGGCGGAGACGCCGCTGGGCTACCGGGTGATCGTCGAGGACGGCCACACCGGACTCCTCTACCGCACGGATTTGTCGGGTCCGCTGGGCAAGGGCGAGCGGCTCGACGGGTTTGTGCGCTCGGTGCGCGCCGACGGGAAGCTCGATCTGGCGCTTGATCTGGCGGGCCACACGCGGATCGACGCCAACGCGGAGCGGGTGATGACGGCGCTGGCCAAGGCCGGCGGACGCCTGCCGTTTCACGACGACAGCTCGCCGGAGGAAATTCGCGAGGCGTTCGGCATGAGCAAGAAGGCGTTCAAACAGGCCATCGGCGCGCTCTTCAAGGAGCGACGAATCGTGATCACCGCCCACGGCATCCGGGTGGCGTCGGTGGAAAAATAGCCGCCGATGGGCGTTGTCGGGCGGCTTTAATTCGGAGTTAATAGTCGGATATGTCCTCCCAACCCGCTCCTGTCGGCTCCGCGCCGGCCTCCAAACGTCGTGCCGTCGTGGAGGAGAAATTTTCGCTGCCGCTGTTCGTCGGCACGGTTGTCGCCATGCTGGCGTTGCTGGTCGGCGGGCTGTGGCTGCTGGCTCCGGAGAGCGTGTGGCACGCGCAGTGGATGGCCCCGTGGTGGGCGTGGCTGACGGTGTTTCTGGCGGTGACGCTGTTCAACGCGTTCGTGGAGTTTTTCTTTCACCGCTACATCCTGCACAAGCCGGTGGTCGGCCTGCTTTCGCGTTTCTACAAGCAGCACACGTTGCACCACAGCCTGACGCGCATCACGCGCCGCCGCACGGCGTTGGGCCGCGAGCTGCCCTATGTGGAAAACATCTATCCGATCACGGAGCCGGAGCAGCACGAGGCGTCGTTTTTCCCATGGTATACGCTGCCGGTGTTCGCGCTGGTGGTGACGCCGTTGCTGGCATTGCTGGCGTGGGCGTTTCCGGTGTTCCCGTGGTTTGTGGCGGGTTATCTGGCGTTGGCGGCGTCGCTGGCGCTCTATGAGATTTTTCACGCGATCGAGCACTGGGCCTTCGAGAAGTGGGCGCCGTTGGTGGAGAGCCCGAGCATGGGTTGGATGTGGCGTCACATCTACAGTTTTCACCTGCGGCATCATGCGGTGATCGATTGCAACGAGGGTATCTCGGGGTTCTTCACCTTCCCGGTGGCGGACCTGGTGTTCGGCACCTGGATCAATCCGAAGTCGCTCTATGTCGATGGCGGAGATTGGGAGCCGGCGGACTTCGTGAGTCCGCGGCCCTGCGCGTTCATCCGCTGGGTGGATGCCTGGACGGATCGTCGGGTGAAGGCGCGGCGGGCCTCGGCCCGCGCCTGAACGGAGATCAAAAAAAAGGCGCCCGGAAGCGGGTGCCTTTTTTTGCGGGGTCAGGCGGCGACGGGGACGGCGCGTGCCGGCAGCTTTCGATAGGGCGTGCCAAGCAGTCCAAGCGCGGCCGCGTGGTCGGTGGTGACGAAGAAGCGCGGGTCGTTGGCTTCCCATTGGTCGTCCACGGCGACCTTCTCGACCAGGTAGCCGATGGGGGTTTGGTCTTCCGCGTAGAGCACGTGGAGGTGGCCGGAACCGTGGTGTTGGGTGCCGGGCAGCGCCGCCGACATGCGCATCGCGTTCACGAGGGTCTTGTCCAGCTCGATGATGTTTTTCGCGGTCTTGGGCATGTTGTTCGGATGATTTGAGGGTTGAGGTGCCGTCGGGGCGGGGCCCGGCGGGCCCGGGGCTCGGGTGGCTCCGGCGCAGGCACACTATGCGGCCAAAGCGGGGCTTTCGCAAACGGGTGCGGGCCCAAAAAAAACGCGTCCCGGGCGGGACGCGTTTGGAGACGGTTGCAATCGTATGGAGGGCGGCGGCTTACCAGCCGACGGCGGAGCGTTTGCCCTGCTTGGTGATCTGCTTCTCGCCTTCCCACACGCCGAGGCCGTCCTTCACGGTGGTGAGGGAGAGCTGGAAGGTGTAGGTGACCTGGCGGGTGTCGCCGGCGCGGGCGTTATCCTGGAGCAGCTTGCCGGAGAGCGTGTAGTAGGGCAGGCGGGTCTGTTGCTTCTCGCCGTTCATGAAGGACTGCATCTGGGCGGCCTCGGCGGCGAGGGGGTCGTCGATCTTGCCACCGTAGCCCATGGTGGTGGTGGTGAGCACCTTGCCGGTCTGCATGAGGGCGATGCGGATCTTCTTGGTGAGCGAGTCGGTGTCGACCTGGTTCTGGGTGTTGTTGACGATGCGGGAGACGGCCATGACGGCGGGCTGCTCGGGGGAGCGCTCGAGGGCGCCGGAGGCGAGCAGGTCGGCGACGAGGTCGTCGGCGGCCTGATTCCAGTCCTGGATGTTGATCTGGTTGAGCGAGACGATGGTGTCGGTGCCCTTGGAGTCCACGTAGGTGGCGCTCTTCGGCGCGGTGGAGCAACCGGTCAGGAACAGGGCGCCGGCGAAGGCGGCGGGGAGCAGGAGGCGGGTGGCTTGCATGATGGATGCGGTGGTGATGCGGGTTGGAAAACGGTGGGGATCAGGACTCCTGCAGCTTGAGGCGGAAGTCGACGACGCGGGGCGAGGTGGCGACCGCGGAGATGGCGCGGACCTCGCCGCCCTGGAAGGTGATGACGCGCCAGCCGTTGCCGGGCGCGGAGACCTCCATGCCGTCGGCGCCGATCCACTCGAAGCGGTATTTGAAGGTGCGGTCGCGGCTCTTGGTGTTCTGCAGGGTGGCCTGGATCTTGAGAAGATCGCCGCTCACCTTGGCCTCGTTGATCGAGATCACCTTGAGGGCCCGGGCGAGGGTCTGGTCGGTGACGATGCGTCGGTCCTCGACCAGCGCGGGCGTGGACTCGGGCTGGGCGCGTTGGACGGTGTTGACGTTTTGGCAGCCGGCGAAGAGGAGCGCGGCGGCGCCGAGGACAAGGAGAGCGGCGGATTTCATGGGATTGGCGATTTATTTAAGCGCGAATTGCGAGACGAGCAAGGGGGACGTGGACGAAGTGCTCTTCACGTAGACGACGTTCACGCTGCCGGGTTCCACGGTGAGGGTCTGCGGGGTCTGGCCGGCGTAGAGGGTGAGGGTGCGGCTCTCGGGGGTGGCGAGGCGGATGATCTGGAACTCCTTGGGGAGGGAGCGCCAGGTGCGGGTGTCGGCGATGTTGATGGCGGCCTGGGTGGCGGCGGTGGCGACCTTGGCGAGCAGCTGGCCGGTGAAGCCGAACTGTTGTTTGGCCTGGTTCTGGATGACGGCATCGAGGACGGCCTTGGTGGCGGTGGAGATCAGGGTCTTGGTGACGATGGCGGGCCACTCGTTCTTGAAGTCCTGCGACACGACGCTGTCCATGCTGCTGACGAGCGCGGAGCTGTGGTTGTTGACGCCGTCGGAGACGGTGAGCACGCGGGCGTAGTCGTCGACATACTTCAGGCGCGGGAAGGCGGCGCCGACGTAGGAGAGGCTGCTGGTGACGAGGAAGGTGGGGATGTCGATGCGGAACTGGTCGCGGTAGGGGGCGGAGCCGGTTTCGAAGATGACGTAGGTGACGCCGGCGGGGGCGGCGGCGGTGGTGGCGGCTTCGAGGTCGGCGGCGACGTAGGGGTTCTCGGGGGCGAAGGCGCGGACGCGTTCGAGGGACTTGCGGGCGCGTTCCAGGTCGGAGCCGTCGGCGCCGAGGTTGAGGAAGTAGAGGCCGTCGAGCCAGACGGCGAAGGGGTTCACGTAGTCGCCGTAGGGCAGGATCTTGCTGTCGAGCTCGGCCTCGACTTCGGCGAGGGCGGTGCCGGTCTTGGGGTCGGCCTTGGCTTTTTCGACGTCGTAGGCGCCGGCTTTTTTGCCGTCGGTCTCGACTTCGCCGTTCTTGGCGGCCTCGGCCTCGGCCTGGGCGGCCTCGATGCGTTTGGCGTTGGCGTCGACGGCGTCGCGCTGGCGCTGGAGGGCGCGGTTGAGTTCAACGCGGGCGGCGTCCTGGTCGCCGAGCTGGAGGTAGTTGATGGCCTTGTAGGTGTTGAGCATCACCTTGTCGTAGGCGCGGCCGGTGTAGGGGTAATTGGCTTGATTGGTGAGGGTGGAGCCGAGGGTGGAGCCGACCTTCACTTTGGCCTCTTCCTCGTATTTGTTGACCTTTTCCTCGGCGAGGTCGAAGGCCTCGATGGATTCGTTGAGGTATTTTTGCACCGGATCGAAGGCGGCGGCCTGCTCGGCGATATTGGTCTCGGTCTGCGGGGTGGTCACGCCGGTCTGGGGCGTGGTGGCGACGGGCTCGACGGGGGGCGGGGCGAGGTCGGCGAAGGCGGCCGAGCGGAGGATGGAGCCTTGTTCGAGGCGGTAGAGGATGGCGTCCTTGGAGTCCTTGTTTTTCTCGGCGGCCTTGTTGGCGGAGGCGACGGCGGACTCGTAGTCGCCGGAGCGCACGGCGGAGTTGGTGGCGGCGGTCTGCGCGGTGTAGGTCTGGCAACCGGTGAGGGCGAGGGCGGCGGCAAGGCCGGCGATGAGGACGGGGACTTTGCTGGTTATGGACATGTTTTTTACGTGTTGGTTTGAGCTGGGAGAGGGAGGGGTGCGAGGGCGGGTCGCGAACGGGCCGGTTTACTCGGTCACGCGGCGGACGACGGCGCCGCGGTCGATGCCGAGGTCTTCGCCGGTGACGGTGGCTTGGGAGAACCGGGGGGTGACGCGGGTGACGCGGACCTTGCCGACGGAGAGTTCTTCGCGGCCGAGGGAGACGCCGGTGTCGGGGTCGATCATTTCCTCGCCGACGGCGAAGACTTCCCAGAGCTGGCCGGTGGCGATGTCGGAGCCGTCGCCGCGGTTGATGGTCACGGTGGAGCCGGTCTTGGCGATGATCTTGGCGGGGTAGATGACGTCGGCGACGCGCAGGGCGATTTGCTCGGACATGCCACGGGTGAGCTGGACGAGGAGTTCGTCGGAGATCTCGCCGTCGGAGCGGATGGCGGAGGTGGTTTGTTCGCTGTCGATGACCTTTTCCTGGAAGTTGGCGGTTTCGACGAGCTTGTTGGTGGCGGCCTCGTAGACTTTGCCGACGGCGGAGAAGCGGATGATGCGGCGTTTGGCGCTTTGGCCGAGGGAGGCGAAGTTGGCGGTTTCGAAGACGTCCTGGAAGTCGTCGATGGTGACGACGAGCAGGTAGTCGGCGTCGCCGAAGTCGAAGGCGCGACCGGTGGCGCCGGCTTCCTCGATGAGGGCGTCGGCGTCGGAGCGGGCGATGACCTGGAACTTGCGGGTGTTTTGCAGGCGGTCGATGAGCTGGCCGTCCATCGACTGGGTCATGCGGTCGAGGGAGAGTTTTTTGTCGTCGGCGGCGGCGGCGATGGCGGTGCCGACCTTGACCTTGGCGATGGCGATGCTCTTGAGGCCGGGCGCGGCGGCGGGGGTTTGGGCGGGCAGGAGGGGGAGGGCGATGCAGGCGGCGAGCGCGAGGAGGCCGAGGCGTTGGAGGATGTTCATGGCGGTGGCGTTATTTGACGATGATGGTTTCGTGGGTCTCGACCTTGGGGGCCTCCTTGGTGTCGACCTTGAAGCCGGACTGGCGGAGGGCCTGGGCCTTGCCGCGGAGGACCTCGACCTGGGCGTCGGTGAGCTTGCGGTCTTTTTCGAGGGCGTAGAGGTAATCGGTGTAGTCCTGCCAGCGGGCGAGGGCTTCGTCGGTGAGGCGCAGGGTGGCGGTGAGGGTCTGGCCGTCGACGGCGTTGACGACGCGCTGCCAGGTCTCGAGTGAGGGGTGGGCGAGGCGGAGGTTGCTGAAGCCTTTTTTGAGGGTGATCTTGCCGGGGGCGGTGCCGACGCTGACGCCGTCGACTTGGACGTCGACTTTCTCGGCGGCGATGGCGGCGGGGGCGGTGCCGAGGACGAGGGTGTTGTCGGCGCCGAGGCTGACGGCGGGGGGCTGGATGCCGGAGACCTGGACGTTGAGGGTGATGGTGACGTTCGCATCCTTGACGGCGGAGGGGGCGGCGACGCGACCGGAGGAGAGGCTGGCGCGGAGGGTGCCGGCAATCTGGCTGGTGGCGTCGTCGAGTAGGTCGTCGACGAAGGCGGAGGCGTCGGGGTCGAGGAAGGTGACGCGGGGCTTGGCGGCGGGGGCGGGCGCGGCGGGCATGCCGTGTTTGGAGTGGCCGGCGGGTTTGGTGTCGGTGCCGGTGGAGCCGAGGAGTTCGCGGAGGATGTCGACGCGCTGGCCGAAGTTGACGAGGGCGGCGGAGGGGGCGCGGGTGACGGTGGGGCCGTTGGGGGTCATGGTGACCTGGCCGATGATGTTGCCGGCGTTGAGCAGGGCGACGACTTCGCCCTGGGGGTTGAAAATGGGGCTGCCGGAGGCTCCGCCGGTGCAGGCGAGGTTGTGCTGGATGAGGAGGCGGGTGCCGAAGTCGCCCTTGCCCATCCACCAGTCGGTGTTGGAGGTGATGATGCCGGACTGCATGGTGGCGACGGGGCTGTTGACGTTCACGCCGCCGCCGGAGAGCTGCTCCATGGGGAAGCCGAGGAAGGCGACGCGGTAGCCGGAGTCGACCTGCTTGAGTTCCTCGTTGGAGGCGAGGGGGAGCCAGACGTCGGTCTTGCCGTCGACCTTGAGCACGCCGACGTCGTAGCTGTGGCCGAAGGGGGCGCGGCCGTCGGCGGTGGGGGTGGCGCTTTGGTAGCGGGGATGCGAGACGGCCTTGGTGATGCGCAGCCGGGACTCGGGGTGTTTGTTGAGCACGACGTAGGCGGCGCCGCCCTGGGCGAGGACCTCGGCGACGGGGCCGGAGACGTGGGCGTTGGTGGCGAAGGTGTCGGGGCCGACGGCCCAGGCGGTGCCGTTGCCGACGAGGCGGCCGTCCTTGAGGGCGAAGGCGACGAGGCCGACGGCTTTTTCGTATTGGCGGACGGCGGCGATGAGGCCGTCGTCGGCGTTGTAGGCGGAGCGGCGGGCGGGGCGCAGGGCGGGGGAGGTGGGGGCAGCACCGGCGGGGGACTCGACGACGCCGGTGTTGACGTGAAGGGTGTTTTGCTCTGTGCGGACGGCCTTGGCGACGCCGCCGGTGAGGGAGGCTCCGTTCTGCGCGTCGAGGAGCTTGTAGGTGAGGCGCAGGGTATAGGTGTAGTTGGTGAGCTGGTTGTCGTAGGCGTTGATGGTCTTTTTCTGCTCGTTGAAGCCGATGATCGACGCGGAGAGGATGTAGTCGGTGTTGAGGCCCTGGGCCAGGCGCACGACCGACGCGCTGTCGGCGAGCGAGGCTTCGAGGGAGTCGGTGGGCCGGGGGGAGAGCGCGGACTCGGGGTTGAGGGCGCGGGCGGCGTTGATGACCATCTCGGGGGAGACGATGCCGAGGCCGAGTTCGGAGACTTTGGCGGTGATGAGGTCTTCGACGATGGGGAGTTTGTCGTCGAATTCGGGGCCGGCGCGGTTGGAGATGATGATCGCGGCCGTGCGGGGGGCGGCGGGCTCGGCGAGGAGCAGGGCGGGCAGGGCGAGCAGGCAGGCGGCAAGCAGACGTGGTAGTTTCATATAAAATGGGCGGACGGACCGTGGTTCTCGATGCCTAGACGTGGGAACAGTTTTTTTACGGTCCGGGTCGGGGGGCTCAACTCGAAACTGACTTGCAAGAGCTACCCGGTTCAGGGGATGCCGGCGGGCAATGCTCCGGGCGGATACTTCAACCGGTGCGGCCGGTTGCCAAAATGTAACCTATCGGGTGACTCGTCGGCGGGCCGGAGTTCAGTCGAGGGCTTCGGTGAGGGCGGCGATGATTTCGTCCGCAGGCTCGCAACCGACGGAGAGGCGGAGAAGGTCGGGGTCGATGCGGTTGGCGGCGAGCACGGCGCGTCCGGTCTCGCTGGTCACGAGGTCGTAGTGCGCGAGGTAGATGAAGGGGCAGATGAGCGAGCTTTTGAGGCCGAAGCTGGGGCCCTTGGGCAGGCGCAGGCGGTCGTAGAACCCGGCCAGCGGGCCGTCCACGGTGAAGCTGACCATGCTGCCGACGGATTCGGGGCTTCGCGCAAGTCGCAGGTAGTTGGCGTGCGATTCGGGGTGGAGCGCCCAGTGCAGCGAGGTGACGCGGGGGTGTTTTTCCAGAAACGCGACGACCGCGGCGGTGTTGCGGTTGATGGTCGCGACGACTTCCGGGGTGTCGCCGATCTGCGCGGCGAGGCGGGCGAGGTCGCGATCATAGACGGGCGCGAGGCTGCCGGGCAGGGCGGCGCGCAACGCGTCGGCGTGGGGCGAGGCGGGGTTGATGACCGTGGCGCCAAGGATGACGTCGCCCTCGCTGGCGGTGTATTTGGTGAGCGAGTTGACCACCAGGTCGGCGTGGGGGAGGACGTCGATATTGAGCGGCGAGGCGATGGTGGGGTCGACGATGAGCAGCACGTCGTGTTCGCGGCACAGGGCGGCCACGGCGGCGAGGTCGGGGGTTTGGATCAGCGGGTTGGTGGGCACCTCGGCAAAGAGGCCGGCGATACGACCGCGCTCGCGTTCGAAGAGGGCGCGCAGGCCGTTGAGATCAAAGACGTTTTCGTGATGCAGGTAGTCGTCCGGCGTGGCGGCGGTGAACTTTTCCAGCAGGGCGATGGTGTCGAGGTAGAGCCAGCCGAGCTGCACCCACTTGGTGCGACCGGTGCCGCGTCGCGCCGTGGCGGTCGCGCGAAGGGCGCCGTGGATGGCGTTCATGCCGGAGGGGGCGAGCAGGACGTTGTCCGGCGTGGTGCCGTAGAAGCCGGCGAGGCGGCCGGTGACCTCGGCCCGGGCGTCGCCGTCGAAGAGCGTTTCGGGCACGGCGGCGCGCAGCCGACCGATGGCAACGAGATGGTCCTCGGCCTCGCGCGACGACAGGAAAGTGCCGGTGTGTTGCAGGTATTTTTTGGCCTGCGCGGAGAGGGCGGCGTCGGCGGGGAAGACCACCGCGGGCAACGCCGCGTCGTCGAGCACTCGGGCGGGCGCGCCGAGATGCGCGGCGAGGGCGCGGGCGACGTCCGGCGAGCAGGCCAGCCAGATGTCGTGGCCGGGCAGGCCGGCGGCGATCAGCAGTTGTTCGCCGGCGGCGCGCAGCAGCGGATGCACCACGAAACGCGGATAGCCGGAGGTTAGTTGGCTGACGATCTCCGCGTGTTTTTCCTCGTAGCCCACGACGGCCCGCATCGTCGGCAGGCTGCATGAAACCGCGTGCAGGCGGTCGGGAATGCGCTGGCCGAGCGGGATGTGCGTGAGTGAGGACATGGCGAAAAGAGGGCGGAGGTTGGCGCGAATGGCAGCTCGCTGGCAACCTCGCGCTTGAAAACCCCGCGGGCCCCGTGGAGCGTGGCGGCCGATGAAACTGATTTCATGGAACGTCAACGGCCTGCGGGCGGTGTTGCAAAAGGGCTTTGCCGACTACCTCGCGGGGAGCGACGCCGATGTCGTCTGCCTGCAGGAGACCAAGTGCCTGCCCGGCGACGTGCAGCACGTCGTCTGGCCCGGCGGCTACCGGCCGTTCTGGAACCCCGCGGTCAAGAAGGGCTACAGCGGCACCGCGATCCTGACCCGGGTCGAGCCGCTTGCCGTGACGATCGGCATCAACCTCGCCGAGCACGACCAGGAGGGGCGCGTGCTGACCGCCGAGTTCGCCGATTTCTTTCTGGTCAACGTCTACGTGCCCAACGCCCAGCACGAGCTCGCGCGCCTGCCCTACCGCCGGAGCTGGGACCGCGATTTTCTCGCCTATCTCAAGGGCCTCGAGGCCACCAAGCCCGTCGTCGTCTGCGGCGACTTCAACGTCGCGCACAAGGAGATCGATCTCGCCCGTCCGAAGGAAAACGTTGGCAACCCCGGCTTCAGTCCGGACGAACGCGCCAACTTCGACGCCCTCGTCGCCGCCGGCTTCGTGGACACCTTCCGCGAGTTCGAGTCCGGTCCCGGCCACTACTCGTGGTGGACCTACCGGGCCGGCGCGCGCGGCCGCAACATCGGCTGGCGTATCGACTATTTCCTTACGTCGTCCGCGCTGCGTCCGCGGCTGGCCCGCGCCTGGATCGAGCCGCACGTCATGGGCAGCGACCATTGCCCGGTCGGGCTGGAATTGAAGTCCTCATGAGCGCCGCCGCGAAAACCCAAAGCTCCCCCGCCCCGACCGCGACGCCCTGGGCCGAGGTGCGCGGCTCGGTCATCCACGGTCGCGGCATGTATGCCGTGCAACGCATCCCGAAGGGCACGCGCATCATCGAATACGTCGGCGAGCGCATCACCCAGGGTGAGGCCAACCGCCGCGACGCCGCCCGCCTCGCGCGCAAGGACCGCGGCGACGACGGCTGCGTCTACCTCTTCGAAGTCAATAAACGCGCCCTCATCGACGGCGACGTCGAGTGGAACACCGCCCGCCTGATCAACCACTCCTGCGCGCCCAACTGCGAACCGCAGAACATCCGCGGCCGCATCTGGATCGTCGCGCTCAAAAACATCCCCGCCGGCGCCGAGCTGGCCTACGATTACGGCTTCGAGTTCGACAACTGGCGCGACCACCCCTGCCGCTGCGGCCACGCCGGCTGCGTCGGCTACATCGTGGGCAAGGCCCACCGTCGCCGCGTGCGCCGCATCCTCGGTCGCGAACAGCCTGCGGCGCAGGCTCGCCAAACGCCCGGTTCCGCCTAGGCTTCGCAGCATGACCGTCGGCGTCGCCAGTCAGCTCAAGACCCTGCTCGTGCGCGATCCGCTGCTGACCATCTCCGTCGCCGAGAGTCTGACCGCGGGGCACGTGCAGGCGCGCCTCGCCTCGGTCTCGGGCTCCTCGGCCTATTTTCTGGGCGGCATCACCGCCTACTCGCTGGAGCAAAAGGTCAAACAACTCGGCGTGCGCCGCGCGCTGGCCGCCCCGGTCAACTGCGTCTCGCCGGCGGTCGCCGTGCAGATGGCGCGCGGGGTGGCGGTGCGTTTCGGCAGCGATCTGGCGCTGGCCACCACCGGCTATGCCGAGCCCGACGCGGAGTGGAAGGTCGACGAACCCTTCGCCTGCTGGGCGATCGCCCGCCGGCTCGGTCCGCAGTCGTGGGACATCCGCACGGGGCGACTGGTCTGCGCCGGCATGAAGCGCGCCGAGGTGCAGGCCTGCGTGGCCGACGCGGTGCTCGGCGAACTGCTGGTGGAGCTGACGCGGCTGCGCGGGTGAGCGCCGCCAGCCTGGTCGCGTCGCTCAGGTCAGCGTGTTTTCGAACAGTTCCCAGACCTCGCCGTTGGGACCCTCGAAAAACGACAGGCGCACCGGCACGATGCCCGCGCCGTTGGTCGTGTGGATGTTCACGCTCTTGGGCTCGACCGTGACGACCATGCCGGCGGCGCGCACGCGCGCGGTGGTGTCGTCGACGCTGGCCGTGCGGAGGGCGAGGTGGATCAGCGCGCCGTTGGCCGAGGGCGCGTAGTCGCGGTCTTCGAAGATCTCCAGGTAGTTGCCGCCGCCGGTGTCGAACATGCCGGCGCGTTGGCCGGGCCGGTCGCCCCAGGTGATCCTGGACGCGAAGCCGAGCACATCGCGGTAAAAGGCGACCGAGCCGTCCCAGTCCTTGGTGCGCAGGGCGACGTGGTGCAGACCGCCGCCGCCGAGTAGCGAATTGGTGCCGGACATCGCGCGTCGACGGTCAGCGGGTGATCTGCGCCACGTAGTCGACCAGCGGGGCGACCTCACCGGTCACCGGCATCTTTGGGCGACCGTAGAGCAGCTCGGGCAGGGTGCGGTCGGTCTGGTAGAAGTTGAAGTTGATCTCGTCGTCGCGCGAGACCCAGCCGGTCTTGACGCTGGCGCCGGCGTAGAGGCCGCGCTTCTTGGTGAAGGCGTAGATGGCGGGGGCGGGCAGGGACTCGTTGACCTTCTCGACGTTGGCCGAGTGCGGGGTGGCGACGGCGCGGGCGTCGACGCCGATGTTGAAGCGGGTCGAGTAGAGGTTGGCCACGGCCTCGCGGTCGGTGATCACGTAGACGGTCTCGACGGTGTTGGCACCGACCTGCAGGCCCACGCTGCCCTCGCCGGCGCGCAGCAACACCGGGATGCTCCAGCCGCCGTCGGGCTGCTTGGCGAGCACCACGCCGTAGCCGTAGCGCAGGCCGACGATCAGACCGCCGTTGACCTGGTTGGTGATGACCAGCGCCTCGGCCTGGTTCAGCACTCCGGCGGGGATGGCGTAGTCGGGATCGGCCATGAACTCGCGGATGATGGCCTCGCAGCTCTCGATTTTTTCGAGCGTTTTTTGATGCTCGGTCTTTTTGGCGTGCAGCGGGGCGGCCAGGGTCAGCAGGGCAAAGAGGCAGAGGCTCAGACGTTTCATGGTGCGACAGCTATTACAGATCGCGGGCCGCTTGGAAAGCGCGCGGAGGACTTTCATGCGGAGTTTACTCCAGGCCGCGCTCGCCCACCTCGTCCTCGTCCCAGCCCAGATAGTGGCCGAGCTCGTGCAAAAACGTCACCCGCACCTCCTCGCGAAACACCGCCTCGTCGCCCTCCGCGTAGTCCAGCAGGTTGTCCAGATAGAGCGTGATCTGCGGCGGCATCGGCTGGTCCTCGAGGTTGCCGTGCGGCGACCCGGAGAAGAGCCCGAGGATGTCCGGCGGAAAACCCTCCGCCAGCACGTCGGCCGCCGGCGTCTTTTCAAAGTGCACCGCCACCGCCCTCAACGCGGGCGCGAGCTCCGGCGGCAGGCCGCGCTGCGTGGCGAGGACTTCTTCGCGGGCGATCTGCAAAAGGCGTTCGGACATGGTTCAAATAAAAATGACGTGTAACCGCGACCCGGCCGCCGCGTCTTGGTGGATGTTAACGCTTTTGGTGCCAACAGCCCGTTTCGCAACGTCACAAATCAACCCCCCGCATCATGAAAACCAAGTCCGTATTGTTTGCCACCCTGGCGGCCCTCGCGGCCGCCCTGTTTGTCCCGGTCCTCTCCGCCGAGCCCTCCGAGGGCGGCGAGCGCAAGGGCCCTCCTCCCGGCGCCGGCCAGCGCATCGAGAAGCTGAAGACCGAGCTCGGCCTCACCGACGCCCAGGTCGACCAGCTCAAGCCCATCCTGCGCGAGCAGATGCAGGCGATGAAGGCCCTCCGCGATGACGAGTCGCTTGCCCGCAAGGAGAAGCGCGCCAAGTTCGACGAACTCCGCGAGACCCACCGCGCCAAGCTCGCCGCGATCCTCACGCCCGAACAGGCCGCCAAGCTCGACGACCTCATGAAGGACCGCAAGGGCCCCGGCGGCCCCAAGGGCAAGGAAGGCAAAGAGGGCAAGGACGGCGAGCGCAAGGGCCCGCCCCCGCCGGCCGACGACGAGGCCTGAGCACCGTCCCTCATCCACGCCATTATCAGGGATAATCAACGACCGCCGGCCTGCACGGGCCGGCGGTTTTTCATTTGCGGGGCCGGCCCGCGCGCCCGCACGCTGGCCGGCTTCACATGGCGGCACCACGAATCATCATTGTCGGCGGCGGAGCGGCGGGTTTCTTCGCGGCGATCACCGCGGCCGAGACCAACCCCGCCGCGCGCGTCGTGCTCTACGAGGCCACCGCGCATCCGCTGGCCAAGGTCCGCGTCTCCGGCGGCGGGCGTTGCAACGCCACCCACGCCTGCCCCGAGCCGCGCGAGCTGGTCAAACGCTACCCGCGCGGCGCGCGCGAACTGCTCGGCCCCTTCACCCGCTTCGGCCCGCGCGACACCATCGCTTGGTTCGCCGAGCGCGGCGTCGAACTCAAGACCGAGCCCGACGGACGCATGTTTCCCGTCACCGACAGCTCGGCCACCATCATCGATTGCCTGCGCGGCGCCGCCGACCGCGCCGGCGTCAAGGTGTTCACCGCCATGGGCGTGCGCGCTGTCGAGCCGATCGAGGGCGGTCAGTTTGCCGTCGAGTTCACCGACAGCTCCACCGGCGAATATGACCGCGTGCTGCTGGCCACCGGCGGCAACAAAGGCTCGGTCGGCCTGACCATCGCCGCCGAGCTCGGCCACGAGATCAAGCAACCCGTGCCCTCGCTGTTCACCTTTCACATCGACGACCCGCGCATCCGCGGACTCGAGGGCCTCTCCGTGCCCGACGTCACCACCGCCGCGCGCGGCACCAAGCTGCGCGAACGCGGTCCGATCCTCGTCACGCACTGGGGCATGAGCGGCCCGGCCGTGCTCAAGCTCTCCGCTTGGGGCGCGCGCGAACTGGCCGCCCGCGATTACAAGTTCACCCTCGAGGTCTCCTGGACCGGCGGCACGCTCGCCGAGGCCGAGGCCGCGCTCGCCGCCATGCGCACCGAGGCCCCGCGCAAGCTCGTCAACAACACCAACCCCTGGACGCTGCCCTCGCGCCTGTGGGAGCGCCTCACGGCCGCCGCCGGCATCGCGCCGGAGACGCAGTGGGCCGGCGTATCCAAAAAGTCGATGCAAGCGCTCGCCGGCCACTGCGCCGCCGCCGGCTTCGAGGTCGAGGGCAAGAGCCTCAATAA
>JBDRJH010000029.1:0-9674 GCA_043815125.1 Verrucomicrobiota bacterium | reverse complement strand
TCCGACTTCGTGTCCCTTCGTGAACTTCGTGGTTCAACTCGGTCAGTCGCGGCGTTGTTTTTTCGACGGACGGCGCGATGACTTCGGCTTCGGCTTGGGTTTGGCGGGGGCCTTGCCGGCTTTGCCTGTCTTGCCACGCGGGTTGATCTTTTTGGATTTCGCGGGCCGCGGTTTTTTGTCGGGGCGCGGACTGTCGACGTAGCCGGGCGGAGTGAAGGGCGATCCGGAAGACTCCGGCTGGGTGGCGTGCTTCTTGAGTTTGAAGACGGGGCGGGCGTCGCCGCGGCCGACCGGCTCGCTGACGACCTGCGGGGCGCGGGCTGGCTGGGCCTTGGCAAAGCGCTCGGGTTTGGCGGGACGCCCCGGCTTTTGTTTGCCGGGCTTGGACGGCCGGGCCTTGGGTTGCGGCTGCCGGTCCTTGCGGGGATGGCGCGGCGGGCGGTCGCGGCCTTTTTCGGACTGTCGCGGGGCACGCGGCTGCGTGTCGGGGGAATCGCCGGCGGCGGTTGTCGTTGATTCCTCGATACACAGGCGGAAGTCGATCATGCGCTTCACGCGGTCGACTTGGGCGACCTTGACGAGGATCTTTGAACCCATGCCGACGATGCGGCGGGTCTTGCGGCCGACGAAGGCGTCGCCGGCCGGGTTGAGCACAAAGAAGTCGCCGTCCATGGCGGAGGTGCCGATGAAGCCGAAGGTCATCGACTTGGTCAGCTCGACAAACACGCCCTGCGAGCGCACGTCGGTGACGATGGCCTCGAAGCTGGCGGGCTCGGGTTTCTGCATCTCGCGCTCGAAGTATTCGAGCTGCTTGATCTTCACGCTCTCGCGCTCGGCCTCCTGGGAGTTGGTCTCGGTGAGGCTGATGTGCTCGCCCATGCTGTCCATGCCGGCGGCGGTGGGCTTGAAGTCGTAGCCGTCGGGCTTGGGGAAGGCGCCGGTCTGGATGAGGTGGTATTCCAGCACGCGGTGCACGACGAGGTCGGCGTAGCGGCGGATGGGCGAGGTGAAGTGGGTGTAGTCGCTCTTGTGCAGGCCGTAGTGGCCGTCCGGAGACGCGCGGTAGCAGGCCTTCTTCAACGAGCGCAGGAGCTGGGTGCGCAGGATGTGGCCCTGCGGGTGGTCGTCGAGCTTGCGCAGGAGTTGGGTGATCTCGGAGCGCAGGGTGAGGTCGCCGGTCATGACGCCGTGGGTGGCGAGTTGCTCGCGCAGTTCGCGCAGGCGATCCTCGTCGGGTTCGTCGTGCACGCGGTAGAGCGAGGGCAGGCGGTGGGTGCGGGTGAGGCGGGCGAGGGCCTCGTTGGCGGCGAGCATGAACTCCTCGATGAGTTGGTGGCTCTCGTCGTTTTGAATGAGTTCAAGGCGGTCGGCGTAGCCTTGTTCGTCGACGAAGATCTTGGTCTCGGGCATGTCGAGGTCGAGCGAGCCGTGGGCCATGCGGTCTTTGCGCAGGACGGAGGCGATGGACCAGAGTTTGCGCACCCAGGTTTGCAGGTCGGTGAGTTCGCGGTCGGAGAGCGAGTCGAGGGCGCGGCCGGTGGAGCCGGTCTGGTGTTTGGCGGGGCGGGGCAGGGCGCGGATTTGCGCGAGGTCGTCGGTGAAGAGCAGCGCGTAGGCTTGTTTGTAGGTGAGGCGCTTGCGGCTGCGGATGACGGTGGCGGCGTATTCGGTGTGCTGGAGGCGGCCTTTTTGGTCGAAGTGCAGGAAGACGGCCTTGGTGAGGCGGTCCTGGGCCTCGACGAGCGAGCAGAGGCCGTTGGAGAGTTTCTCCGGCAGCATGGGGATGACGGTGCCGACGAGGTAGGTGGAGTTGCCGCGGCGCTGGGCTTCCTTGTCGAGGGCGGTGCGCGGGTGGACGTAGGTGGAGACGTCGGCGATGTGCACGCCGACGCGGGTCTGGCCGTTGGGCAGTTCCTCGATGGAGAGGGCGTCGTCGAAGTCCTTGGCGTCGTCGGGGTCGATGGTGAAGGTGGGGATGTCGCGGTAGTCGCGGCGGCCCTTGAGCTGGGCGGACTGCACGGTGTCGGCGAGGTCGGCGACTTCGGCGCGCACGTCTTCGGGGAAGGTGGGGTCGAGGTTGTATTTGCGGTAGATGCCGAGGAGCTCGGCGCGGGGCTCGAAGGTCTGGCCGAGGACCTCGGTGATCTCGCCCTCGAGGAGTTGGTGGCGGTTGGTCCAGGCGTAGAGTTTGACCACGACCTTGTCGCCGACCTGGGGTTTGGTTTCGAGGCGGGCGGAGGCGGGGTCGCCGACGGCGATCTCGTGGAAGAAGCGGGGGTCGTCGGCCGCGACGTAGAAGGTGGAGCGGATGCGCTTGAGGGTGCCGACGATGGTCTCGCGGCCGCGTTCGACGACGCGCATGACGCGGCCGCGTTGTTCTTCGCCTTTGCGGTCGCGGCGCAGCGAGAGGCGGGGGTTGACGGCGACCACGACGCGGTCGCCGTGGAGGGCGGTGCCGGTGTCCTCGGAGAGGATGTGGATGGCGTCGCCGGCGGCGGGTTTGGTCTGGCCGGCCTCGGGGATGACGAGGGCGTTGCCGCCCATGCGAAACTGGATGCGTCCGGTGATGGTGTCGGGCGCGGCGTCGCCCTTGCCACCGCGGGCGGGCGCGGTCTGGCCGGCGAGGGCGATGCGGTCGCCGTGGACCATCTGGATGCGGCCGTTGGCGAGCAGCAGGCGGACCTCGTGCAGGAGGCGGCCGCGGAATTTTTTCGGGAGCTTGAGGGCGCGCATCAGCGCCATGTCATTGGCGGGGCGGTAGTCGGGGGCGGACAGTTGTTCCAGGATGCTGGCGCGTAGATTCATGGGGACGGACGTGGGTTAACGAGGCCGTGTTTTTGCGTTGGAGTTACGCAACGCGCAGGCCTACGGTTTCGCGATGAAAATCGTCCATGCGGCCAGCGAAGTCTACCCCTACATCAAAACAGGCGGCCTGGCCGATGCGGTGGGTGCGTTGACCTCGACCCTGGCGGGACGCGGGCACGAGGTGGCGGTTTTCCTGCCCGGCTACCGCAAGGTCGTCGACCTGCCGGAGTGGACCAATGTCGAGCCGTCTTTGAAACTGCGCATCGAGATGGGCGACCAGTTCATGAGCGGCGACGTGCGCAAGCTGGTTGTGCAGGACAACCTCACCATCTACCTGGTGTGCCGAGACGAGTATTTCGACCGTCGCAATCCCTACGGCAACGGCAACCGCGACTACGAGGACAACGACAACCGCTTCATCTTTTTCGCGAAGGGTGTGGTCGAGGCCATGCGCGCCTTCAACCTGCAGGCCGACATCGTGCATTGCCACGACTGGCAGACGGGCCTGCTGCCGCTGATGCTGCGCCACGCGGAGTCGCGCCACGGCGAGACGCTGGCGGACAAGACCCTGTTCACCATCCACAACATCGCTTTCCAGGGCGTGTTCCCGATGAAGTCCTTTCACCGCACCAATCTGCCGGAGGAACTCATGGGCATCGACGGCGTCGAGTTCTACGGACAGATGAGCATGATGAAGGCGGGCATCCTCTTCGCCGACCGCGTGGGCACGGTGAGCCCGCGCTACGCGGAAGAGATCCAGACGCACGACTTCGGCTGCGGGCTGGACGGCGTGGTGGCCACGCGTGCCGACGATCTGGTCGGGTTGATCAACGGCATCGACACCACGGTTTGGAATCCGGCGACGGACGCGCTGATCCCGGCCAACTACTCGGCCGCCGACCTCTCGGGCAAAAAAATCTGCCGCGCCGAGCTGCTGACGCGCCACGGGTTCGACCCCGCCTACGCCGGTCCCGTCTTCGGCATGGTCTGCCGCATCACCGAGCAGAAGGGCATCGATCTGGTGCTGGCCAACGCCGCCTGGTTCGCCGCCAACGACTGCCGCCTGATCGTCCTGGGCACGGGTGACGCGGCGTTGACCGAGGCCCTGCGCAAGCTGGCCTTCTCGCACCCGGGCAAGGTGGCCGTGAGCGCGCGCCACGACGAGGCCATGAGCCACTTGGTGGAGGCCGGCGCGGACTTTTTTGTGATGCCCTCGAAGTTCGAACCCTGCGGGCTCAACCAGCTCTACTCGCAGGCCTACGGCACGGTGCCGCTGGTCTCTCAGGTGGGCGGTCTGGTCGACACCGTGATCGACATCGACGCGGAGCCGGCGACGGGCACCGGCATCACGTTCCCGCCCACCGCGACCGCTCTGGCTCTCGGCTTGAAGCGGGCGCTGGCGCTCTTTGCTCAGCCCGACGAACTGGCGGCGGTGCGGCGTCGCGGCATGACGCGCGACTTCAGCTGGGAAACCGCCTCGCAGGCCTACGAGGACCTCTACGAGGACACGCTCTGAATTCGCTCAGCGGTCATTCGTCGCGGGCGGGGTCCTGCCCGCGAACCGGTGTTCCGAGTAGTCGACCTGCAACTCGTCGTCGAGCGAACGAAACCAGAACGACGTGCCTCGCACCCGCGTGTGCACCGACAGGAGCAGCGAGGGCTGTCCTTCGACGGGCACGCTGTAGTCCATGATCGTGCGCGCCTCGGTGATCTCGACGGCCATGACGGGGGAAAACGTGCCGGCGTTGGCCAGCTCCACGCGGGTGATGGCGCCGCTGGGCCGGTGCAGGCGAAAGGTCGCGCGCATGTGTTCGGCGGTGCGGTCCTCCTGGGCGCCGGGGCTGAGCCTGAACCGGTAGTCGGCGGTGTCGCCGTCCTCGGCGACGAGTTCGCAGGAGGCCGGGATGATCTGGTCCTTCACGCTGGCGGTGCCGTCGTTGCTGCGAAAGGCGACGCGGTTGCGGTAGTCCTTGAGTTCCTTTTCGGTCGGCTCGCGACCGTCCTTTTGCAGCAGTTTCCAGCTGAAGGGCGCGCGGACGATGGGGTCGTAGCGTTCGACCATGCTGTGTTTTTCCGAGCGGGTGGTCTGGGTATAGGCCCAGCCCCGGGGGCCGTCGGCGCGAAACGCGTCGAGCGCGGATTGCAGCTCGGGCGGGATGGCGCCGAGGCAGGCGGCGGTGAAAACGAGGAACAGTGAGCAGGCGCGGAACAACATCGGAAGTCGGGAAGGGGAACGGCGGGCGGCGGGCGATGCAATCTCCATGGCAATCAGACGACGGCGACGACGCGATGGGCGACGGCGCCCCCGCGGCCGGGCAGTTGCACGCCGTCGCCGGGGCGGCGGCCGAGCAGCTGGCGGCCGAGCGGCGAGACCGGGGTGATGACGGTGATCTCCTCGCCGTCGACGGTGATGTCGAGGCCGCCGCGGGTCGGGCCGAGCAGGTAGTGCTGGCGGCGGCCGGCGTGTTCGAGCGTGACGACACAACCGAGATCGGCGGGGCCGCCGGGGCGGTCGGGCAGGGCGAGGCTCCGGTAGGCCTCCTTGGCGGCGGCGATCTCGGCGGCCTGCCGGGCCTGGCCCTCGGCGAGGTAGGCGGCCTCCTGGGCGCGCATGTCGTATTTGTGCTCGGACTTGCTTTCCTCGCTGGTGGCCTCGGCCTTGGACTCGAGCGCGGCGCCGGTCTGGCGGTCGAGCTCGTCCTGGAGGGCCCGGAGGATGGCGGTGCGGATGCGTTCCTTGTCCATAAAACCGCCCAGCTTGCCGGGCGGCGGCGGATGACGCCAGCGAAAGTCTTCGCCGCTTGGCGGGACGCGCGCGGTGGCGGTCACTTCGCCTCGACGGCCGCGAGGATTTCCTCGGGCGAGAGGCGCGCGCGGTAGTCGGGGTTGACGTGGGCGAAGCGGATGACGCCGTCGGTGCCGACCACAAACACCGCCGGGTGGGGCAACAGGTGGTGCGTCTCGCCGGAGGCGGCCTCGAGGTCGATCTGGTATTCGTTTTTATACTTCGCAACCAGTTCGTCGGACACGCGGAAGGCGATGCCGAGCGCCTGCGCCGCGTCGGCCTTGCGGTCGGAGTAGAGCCGGTAGCCGAGTTGTTCGCGGTCGGGCGTGGCCTTGAGCTTGGCGGGTTGGTCGGGGCTGATCGCCACGATGCGGTGGCCGGCGGCGAGGATGCGCGACTCGGCCTCGGCAAGCGCCATCAGGTGCCGGTTGCAGTAGGGGCACCAGCCGCCGCGATAAAAAACGAGCACGGCGGGCCCGTCTTTGACCAGATCGCGCAGGGCGACGGAGCGGCCGGCTTCGTCGAGCACGCTTGCGTCGGGCAGGGTGTCGCCGACCTTGGCGAAGGTTGTGGGTGCCGCGTCCTTCGCAACGGCCGGCGTGGCGATGGTCGCGAGACCGAGAAGGAGTGAAATGAAGGACAGGTGGCGCAGGAGGGTTTTCATGGATCAGTGAGGATGGGGGCGGGCGGGTTGGCAAACGCGCGGAGCGGTTCGCCGGTTCGTGCGAGGGCCCGCTGGCGGCGGTTATTCCCCGGGCATCCGTCCGTGTGCGCGAGGCCTCGTTGGAGAGTTCCCGCGGGTTTCCAACGGCGGTCCGCCGGTTCAGTTCAGGCCGGTGTCGCCGTTGACCATGCGGTTGACGCGGGCGACGAGGTCGCGGGGGCTGAAGGGCTTGGTGAGGTAGTCGAGCGCGCCGAGGTCGAGGCCGAGGTTGCGCGCGTCGGGCGTGGCCCAGGCGGTCAGCAGGATGATGGGGATGGTGGCGGTGTCGGGCTGGCCGCGCAGGATCTCGCACACGCCGAAGCCGTCGATGTCGGGCAGCATGAGGTCCAGCAGGATCAGGGTCGGGCGGTGTTGGCGCACGACTTCGAGCGCCTCGCGGCCGTTGGCGGCGGTCATCACGTCGTAGCCGGCCCGGCGCAGGTGAAAGGCCACCAGGCGGGTGACATCCTGCTCGTCGTCGACACTGAGAATCAAGGGAAGTGGCACCGCGTCAGCATGGCCCGTGCGGGTGACAATGTCGTCGCGGGACGGTGACGTGCGGGCAACGTTTTGCGCGGCGAAGACGGCCGTTTTGTCACGATGGTGTTAACTGTCGGGTTGATCGGAAGCGGTGTGCCGTCATGTTCGGATTTCATCGTCATGCATATCCGAATCGTGAATCCGTGGTTCCGTCTTGGTATGGCCGGCGTTTTGTCGGCCTTGATTTTTGCCCCGTCTTTGCCGGGCACGGTGAAGCCCGAGCGGCTCATCATCGGCGCGGGTCTTAACGAGGTGCTGGATGACGACGGCAATCCGTTTGGCAGCATTGAGCTGCGCTTCTCGCCGGTGGCTGCGCAGCTGCGGCCGTGGATCTACGGCAGCCTGTCGACCGAGGCCGGTGCCTACGTGGGCGCGGGGCTGGCCTACACCTTTGCCTCGGCTCAATCGCGTTGGAGCGCGTCGGTGGGTTTCGGCCCCGGCTACTACCACGACGGCGACGACGTTTTTCTGGGCGGCGACTTCGAGATGCTGAGCTTTGCCGAGATCGGCTACCGGCTGGACAACGACGCGGTCGTGAGCGTGCGGCTGGCGCATTTGTCCAACGGCAGCACGCGTCCGACCAATCCCGGCACCGAGCTGCTCAGTCTGCAGTATTCGATCCCGCTGGATCCGCGTTGAGATCGGCGAGCACGGCCTCGACGGAGCGCATGCCCTCGTCGCCGAGCAGGGAGTTGATGCGGTAGATCACCTGTTGGATGAGGCCGTCCGGGCAGGAGGCGCCGCCGGTGATGAGGATGTTGCGCGGGCGGTCGCCGCGGCCCTCGGGCCAGAGCGCGTGGGACTCCATGTGACCGCCGCTGGCCGGGCCGTGCGAGGGGAAGACGTAGTGCTCGACCTCCGCGATGGAGCGGATGTTGGCCTCGCTCTGAATAAAAAACGCCATGGGGCCGAGCCGCTCCTGGCAAAGCCGGAAGAGCTGGTAGGTGTTGGAGCTGTTTTTGCCGCCGATGACAAAGGCCGCGTCGAGCGGCTCGGCGAGGGCGCGGCCAAGGGCGTCCTGGTTGACCTGGGTGGCGTAGCAGAGGGTGTCGTTGCGCCCGCCGCCGCCGACGCGCGGGCGGGGGGCGCCGGGAGCGTCCTCGCCGTATTTGGCCGCGTAGACCGCGCGCAGATGTCCGGTGATCTCGCGGGTTTCGTTCATGAGCAGGGTGGTCTGGTTGACCACGGCGACGCGCTCGAGGTGCCGGTCGACATCGAAGCCCGGGGTGTGGCGCCCGGCGAACACGTCGAAAAAGCGCGCGCGCACCCGCGGGTCGTCGCTGGCGATGATCTGGCCGAGCTGGCGCACCTCGGCGAGGTTGCGCACGATGACGGCCGGCGCGTAACGGCGGGTGTTGGAGAAGGTGGCCTTGGTCTCCTCGTGCTCGGCCTTGCCGTGGATGACGACGGTGTATCCGTCTTTCCCATACGCCCGGGCGGCCTTCCAGACCTTCTCAACGAGCATGCAGGTGGCGTCGTGGGCGCAGACCGCCAGGCCCTTGCGCACGAGGCGGCGCTTGTCCTCGTCGGTGGCGCCGAAGGCGGGGATGATGACGATGTCGTCCGGCGTGAGCGTGTCCCAGAGCAGCGGGTCGCCTTCGCGTGCCTCGGTCACCCTGGCCCCGGAGACGGTGAAGGGCAGGCCCTTGTCGCTTTGCAGGTAGCGTAGCCCGCGGCGCAGGAGGTCTTCGTTGACGAACGGGTTGTGGATCAGCTCCGAGAGCATGAAGACGCGCCGGCCGGGGTTGGCGGCGAGCGTCTCGTAGGCGCGCTCGATGGCGTTCTTCACGCCGAGGCAGAAACCGAAGTGACTGGGCAACAGGTAGCGGACGGCGCCGAAGTCGAGCGGCACGGGCTCCGCGGCGCTGCGTTCGTGGCGGCGCGCGAGGGTCTTGATGGCGGCGCAGAGACGCGATTGGTAGAGCGCGGCGGAGTCGGCGTGGCCCGCGTAGATGGCGGGGTTGCGCTCCTTCTCGGGGCGGAACTTGTAGATAAAGTCGTTGGGTCCCAGGTGCAGGTAGGGGATGGCGATCAGGTGCGGCTCAAGCACGGGCAACAGCGCCCGCAGCAGCGGCGAGCAGGGCAGGGCCTCGAGTTGCTCGATGGACTTGAACTCGATGCCGGCCGGACGGTCGCCTGCGACGGCCTGGGCGAACCGCACGTCGTGAACCTCCTCGCCGTGGCGAAACTCGAAGCCGTCGTCGCCGCCGGTGAGCTTGGCGAAGGCCTTGGGTTGGGCGGGCTCCAACCCCGCCGGACCGGCCTGCACGGCGAGGCGGTTGTTGGTGTCGAAGACGAGTTTGAGCAGCGAGGCGACGAACATGGGATCAGCGCAAGTTTTCCGGCAGCGAGAGGACATGCAAGCCGGGCACGCGTTCAAAATCACGATCATTGGTCAGCACCGAGGCGCCCTTGCGAAACGCGCAGGCGGCGATGACCGCGTCGGGCCCGGGGATCACGTGGCCGCGCCGGTCGCATTCCCAGGCGATCCGCGTGGCCTCGTCCCACAGGCGCTGGTCGGCCTCGACGTATTGCATCACGTCCATGAACTCCGCCACGCGCTGGCGCAGCCGGGGCACGCGGATGCCGCGCAACACCTCCAGCCGCACCATGCCGCAGGTCACGAGGTTGACCGTGTCGAAGTGCTCGAATAACGCCGCCACCGGGTCGACCCGCCGCCGCAGGAGCCCGATGTAGACGTTGGAATCAACGAGGATCGGCAGATCCATACGGCGTGGGGTCCTCGGCCACGGCATGGCCCGGCGGGTAGACGTTGTGGGCGAGCTTCTCGTCGTAGAACGGGTCCACGGCCGCCGCCAGCTCGTCGGGCGTGAAGCCCAG
>JBDRJH010000028.1:0-27947 GCA_043815125.1 Verrucomicrobiota bacterium | reverse complement strand
GGCCGCGCCGAGCACCGGCCGGGGCCGCAGGGCGACGCGTCCGGCGAGCAGCGCCCGCAGGGTGGCCTGCTCGTCGCCGTGGGCGGTCAGCGCGCCGCAGGCGGCCACGTGGATCGGCGGGGAAAACATGCGGTGAAATCAGGCGGCGGGCAGGCGCGCGGGGTCGGCGTGCGCGCGGAGGTAGGCGGAGAGGGCGCTGACGCTGGCGAGCGCGGAGCGGGATTCCTCGCTGCTGCCGATCTTGAGGCCGAATTCCTTTTCGAGTTTCACGACCAGCTCCAGCGCGTCGATGGAGTCGAGGCTGAGGCCGCCGCCGATCAGGGGCTCGTCGTCGCCGATGTCGGCGGGCGTGACATCCTCAAGGTTGAGGGTGTCGATCATGAGGGTCTTGAGCTTGGCGTTGAGCGGGTCGGGCATGGGTCGGGTCAATTGGCGGCGGGGGCGGCGATCCGTTGGCGCGTGAAGCCGCGCAGCTCGCCGATGGTGCGGATGGAGCGAAGGTCTTGGTTGGAGATGGCCACTCCGTAGAGGTCCTCGATGAAAAAGACGATCTCGGCGATGGCCAGAGAATCGTAGCCGAGGTCGTCGATCAGGCGCGCGGAGTCGTCGAGTCGCGCCAGGGGCTGGCCGGGTTCGCGGCCGGGCAGATGGCGGGCGACGACGGCCTCGATCACCAGGTCGAGCGCGTCGGGGTCGTGCGTGGCCAGCCAGCGGGCGTGGGCCTGCCGGATGTCGGGGGGGAAGTGGGCGAGCGATGCGTCGGTCATGCGGAGGGGGCGGCGGCCGCGGGCGCGCCGAGGTCGATGCGCGGCACCATCGGCAGCCGGTGCTGGAGGCGGCAGACGAGCAGGAAGAGCCGGAAGCGCCACCAGATGGGCCAGGTGAGGCGCGAGTGGCCGGCGACGATGGAGTTGACGCCGCGGTCGATGGCCAGCGGCGGGGTGGGGCACATGAAGACCGAGAAGCTGGTGTTGTCGTAGAACGCGTGTATCAGCTTCAGGAATACACGGGCGTGTTTCTTCAGGCCGCGGGTGTAGCGGCGCCGTTCGGCGGGGCGCAGGTCGCGGTTCTCGCGACGGGCCCGGACGACGAGACGGGCGGCCTCGCGGGCGGAGTGCATGGCGAGGTAGACGCCGGAGGAAAAGATGGGGTCGAAGAAGCCGGCGGCGTCGCCGGCCAGCAGGCGACGGGGCCGGGCGAAGTTTTCGCGGAAGTAGCTGTAGTCGGCGGTGACGTGAAAATCGCCGGCCGGGCGCGCGTCGCCGAGCAGCGCGCGGGTGGAGGCGTGGCGCGCGACGGCGTGGCGGAAAAACGCCTCCGGTTTCAGGCCCGAGTCGCGCAGGGCGGACGAGGTGGTGACGAGGCCGACCGAGGTGCGCGCGGCGTCGATGGGGATGGTCCAGAACCAGCCGTCGTCGAGCCGCACGATGGCGGTGTGGCCGCCGCGCCAGCCGTCCTCGCGCGGCACGCCTTCGAAGTGCGCGTAGACGGCCACGCGGCGTTCGAGCACTCCGGGCGAGAGACGGCGCTTGGCTTCGTCGGGGAAGAGGTTGTCGCGCCCGCCGGCGTCGATCACCCAGGACGCGCTGACCGCGCGGGTGTCGCCGCCGGCGGTCTTCAGCATGACGAGGTGGCCGTCGGCCCGTTCCTCGACGGCGGTGACGGTGGTGGCGAGCAGCGCCTCGGCGCCGGTCTCGCGGGCGTGGTCGAGCAGGATGGCGTCGAATTTCGCGCGCTCGACCTGCCAGGTTTTTTCGAGGCCGGGGATGATGCCGTTGGCGAAGATGATCTCCTTGGAGGCGACGCCGTTGGCGGTGTGGAAACGCGCGCCGAATTTTTCGATGAAGCCGGCGGCGGCGACCTTGTCCCACACGCCGATTTCGCGCAGCAGGCCGTTGCCGTGGGGAAGCAGCGATTCGCCGATGCGGAAGCGGGGGAAGCGCTCCTTCTCGACGACCAGGGTGCGCAGGCCCGCGCCCGCCGCGACGGTGGCGGCGGTGCTGCCGGCGGGGCCGGCGCCGATGACGACAAGGTCGTAATGCTCGGGAGGGGAAATCACGCGATGGGAAATGTAAAAGGTCGTCCCGCGGCCACCAAGGTCAAGCGCCGCGGGCGATCCGTGCGCCGTGTTTCCAAGCGATGGTAAGGGTTTACAGGTCCGTTCGGACGGGGGTATGCGTGCGGGTCTATGTTTTGGCGAAAAAACCGGAGTCTGATCCTGTGCGTGGCGTTGTTGCTGGCCCTGGCTGCGGCGGGGTGGCTGCTGTGGGGGGAGGCGATCCGGGGTTGGATGCTGCACACGATGGAGCTGCTGCGCGCGGCGGGTCCGGTGGTGTATTTCTCGGCGATGGCGTTGTTGCCGATGGCGGGGTTTCCGTTGTCGCCCTTCACGCTGACGGCCGGGCCGGTGTTTGGTCCGGCCATGGGCGCGTGGCCGGTGATCGCGTGCGCGATCCTGGCGGTGACGGTCAACGTGAGCCTGTCCTACTGGCTGGCGGCGAAGGCGCTGCGTCCGGTGATCGAGTGGGCGCTGACCCGGCTGGGCAAACGCCTGCCGGAGGGTCCGGTGAAATCGGCTCTGGAGTTGACGTTGATCCTGCGGGTGGTGCCGGGCACGCCGTTTTTTGTGCAAAGTTATCTGCTCGGGCTGGCGCGCGTGCCGTTCTGGCGGATCTACCTGCCGATCTCGGTGGCGACGCCGTCGGCCTACATCGTCGCGATCGTGCTGGCGGGTGACGCGCTCGGGCGCGGCGACCGGCTGACCCTGGTGCTGGCCGGCGTGCTTTGCGTGGCGGTGCTGTTGGCGCTGGCCTGCCTGCGCAGGCGGCTGCAGCGCCGTTTGCGCGAGCGCGTGCCGGCGGCGAACGCGGTCGACGGCGACTGATCAATCGCGCAGGAGCGCGCGCAGGTCGCTGAGTTCCAGTTTGGCGTTGGCGGCGTCGCTGGCTTCAAAGACGTCGGCGAGCAACGCGCGTTTGGTCTCCTGGAGCGCGAGCACCTTTTCCTCGACGGTGCCGGCGCAGATGAGTTTGTAGCTGGTGACGACGCGGGTCTGGCCGATGCGGTGCGCGCGGTCGGTGGCCTGGGCCTCGACGGCGGGATTCCACCACGGGTCGAAATGGACCACGGTGTCGGCGCCGGTGAGGTTGAGTCCGGTGCCGCCGGCCTTGAGCGAAATGAGGAAGACGGGCACGGTGTCGTCGCGGTTGAAGCGGTCGACCTCGGCCTGCCGGGCCTTGGCGGACATCGAGCCGTCGAGGTAGCAGTGCGTGATGTCCTGCGCGGCGAGTTCCTCGCGCAGGTGACCGAGCAGCGAGGTGAATTGCGAGAAGACGAGGATGCGATGGCCGTCGTCGACGGCCTCGGCGAGCAGCTCGCGGAAGGCGTCGAGCTTGGCGGAGTCGTCGGGCCGGGCGGCGGGCGCGACGAGGCGGGGATCGCAGCAGATCTGGCGCAGGCGCAGCAGCTGGGTGAGCGTGGCCATGCGGATGGCGTTTTGCGAGGCGCCGGAGTCGGCGAGGGCGGTGAGTTCGTTTTCCGACGAGGTCTGGAACTCGCGGTAGAGCGCGGCCTGGCGCGGGCCGGGTTCGCACCAGATGACCTGCTCGATTTTTTCGGGGAGCTCGGGGGCGACGGCGAGCTTGGTGCGGCGCAGGATGTAGGGGGCGGTCTGCGCGCGCAGGCGTTCGTCGTGGAAGGCGCGTTCGTCGGCCTTGAGGCCGGCGGGCAGCTTTTCGACCATGCCGGGCAGGAGGGATTCGAACAAGGCGCGCAGGTCGTCGAGGGAGTTTTCCAGCGGGGTGCCGGTGAGGAAGAAGCGCGAGCCGGCGTGGAGGGAGCGCAGGGCGCGGGCGTTTTGCGAGCGGCGGTTTTTGACGTGCTGGGCCTCGTCGGCGATGAGGCAGGCGAGGTCGATCTCGGCGAGCAGTTCGCTGTCGCGCGCGGCGGTGCCGTAGGAGGTGATGATGACGTCGTGCGCGGAGGCCGCCGCCGCGGAGCCGAGACGGTTGGCGCCGTGGTGGACGAACACCCGCAGCATGGGCGCGAAGCGTGCGGTCTCGCGGCGCCAGTTTTCCACCAGCGAGGCGGGGCAGATGACGAGGGTTGGACGATGGGAGGTGGCGGATGGACGATGGGAAGCCAGCGCGGCGAGCAGGGCGATGGCCTGGGCGGTTTTGCCGAGGCCCATTTCGTCGGCGAGGATGCCGCCGAGTTGGTGGCGGTGCAGGTGCCAGAGCCAGGCGGCGCCGATTTGTTGGTAGGGGCGGAGCGTCGCGCCGAAGTCGGCGGGCACGGGCGCGGGTTCGAGGGTGGCGAGGTTTTTGAGGGCCTCGGCGCGGCGTTTCCAGCCGGCGGGCGGCTGGTAGTCGGGCAGGAGTTAGGCGACGAGGTCGTCGATCTCGGAGACGCGCGCGGCGTTGATGCGATGGGTGCGGCTGCCGGCGGTGGGCGCGGCGCCGCCGCCGGCGATGATGCGTTGGGCGTGGGCGAGTTTTTCGAGCGTATCGGGGGCGAGCAGGTAGACCTTGCCGTCGGCCTCGACGTAGCCGCGGTTGGAGGCGACGGCGGCGCGGAGTTGTTCGGCGGGCACGCGTCCGGCGTCGAGGCCGAGGGTGAGCGAGTAGTCGCCGCCGGGGGCGGAGGTGATCTCGCAGGCGATGACGGCGGTGGCGAAGTTGGCGGTGTGTTTTTCGAAGTTGGGCGTGAACTCGGCGAAGAATTCGTGCTCCAGGCGGGCGCGGTGGGTCGCGAGAAAGTTGAGGGTCTTGTGCCGGTCGCGCAGCCACCACTTGCGGTTGGCGGGCTCGAGCTTGAAGTCGTGGGTCTTCACTAGGTCGAGCGCGGCCGCGTAGCCGCTGTGCTCGCGGGAGGGCAGGGTGATGGCGAGGTAGTGCTCGCTGCCGTCGACGAGCATGGGCGCGGCGGGTTCGGCGGACGGGCGTCGTTGAATGGTGGATACGGCGGCGGGACGGCGGCCGGCGGGCGGAGCGGCCGGCGCGGGGGGGGCGGTTTGGTCAAGGTGTTCGCTGACGCCGCGCAGGCGGGGACCGATCCAGAGGATGGTTTTGCCGGGCTCGCGCAGCCAGGAGAAGACGGGCTGGCCGGCGAGCGCGGCGAGGAGTTGGCGGAGCTGGGCGCGGGTGACCTGGATGAACGGCGGGGGTTGCGCGGCGCCGCCGCAGAGGGCCTGGAGTTGCGCGAGGCCGGGCAGGAGGGCGGGGGAGGGCGCGCCGGCGGGATCGAGCTCGATCTTCAGCGAGATGGCGTCGCGCGGGGCGGCGTCGGCGAGGTTGGGCGGGAGGAGCAGGCGGAGCACGTTGTGGTGATGAGACAAAAAAGCCGGGCACGAGGGCCCGGCCGGATTATGGAGGTGGATCGCCGGTCAGTAGAGGCGCACGTAGGCGTCGCGGCGGAGGCGTTCGAGCCACTTGTCGATGGACTCGCGGGTCATCTGCTCGGAGAGCACGAGCTCGATCTGGGCGCGAACTTCGTCGATGGGCGGGACGCCGGCGTCCTTGTGCTCCTCGCAGTAGAGCAGGTAGACGCCTTCGGACTGGACGATGGGCGCGGAAACCTCGCCGGGCTTGAGGGCGAAGAGCGGGTCGCTGAACTCGGCCTTGAGGTCGGTGCGTTTTTGCCATCCCCAGTCGCCGCCGCGGGTCTTGCTGGCGTCGTCGGTGTGTTCTTTGGCGAGTTCCTCGAAGGAGGTGCCGGCCTTGAACTTGGCGAGAATGTCGTTGGCGCGGGCGGTCAGCTCGGCATCGGTTTCGCCGTCCTGGCGCAGGAGCTGGATGAGGCGGAGGCGGCTTTGTTCCTCCTCGAAGAATTTTTGTTTGTTGGCGGCGTAGTAGGCCTCGACTTTGGCGGGGCTGACGACGCTCTGGCTGCGGCGCTGCTGGTTGCGCTGGTAGCCGTAGACGAGGTCCTCCTCCACTTCCTTGCGGTAGTCGCGCAGGGTGAAGCCGCGGGCGCGGAGGTAGGCGAGGAACTTGGAGCGATCGCCGCCGAACTGGGTGGTCATCTGCTCGGCGATGGCGTTGTCGATGTAGCTGGCGGGGATGCTTCGGCGCTCGTCCTTGTAGAAATCCTTCACGATGAGCACGCGGTCGACGAGGCGGCGCACGATGTCGTTCTGGGCCTGTTCGAGGTTGTCCTGAAACTCTTTGGCGTTGCGCGAGCCGGAGCGGATCTGCGGCAGGATCGGGGCGAGTTCGCGACGGATGTCGTCGACGGTGATGACGCGGTCCTCGACGACGGCGGCGATCCCGTTGGCGAAGCGCAGGTCGAGGCCGTCGTCGGGCGTCTGGGCGGGGAGCGCCGGCAGGCACGCCACGCTAAACAGGAAAACGAGTCGGGAGATCAGGCTGCGGCCAAGAGTCATGAGTGGCGTTGGTTCGGTAAAAAACGGAGAATCGGCCCACCGTAAGTGGGGCGTTTGGGTGGTCAACCTTGGAAACCGGCGGTGCCGGCGCGGTTCCGTGAAAAGTGCGCGGGCTTGCCTCCCGGCGGATCCGGGTGAAGGGTTTCTTCACTCGGGAATAACTCCCCCTTGTTCGGCATCCCACGAACGAACCCTCAACCAGCTCACCCATCATGCTCAAATACATCCTTCCGATCCTCGCCCTCGCGTTTGCTTCCTCGGCCTACGCCCATTGCGGCAGCTGCGGCACCGGCGACGCCGAACACAAGCACGACGACAAACCGAAGGCCGAGGCCAAGGCCTGTTGCGCGGCCGACGGTGAAAAACAGGACAAGGCCGCCTGCTGCACCAAGGACGGCGACAAAGACAAGGCCGCCTGCTGCAAGGACGGCAAAAAGTGCGAGAAGTGCGCCGCCAAGCAGGGCGACGAGACCAAGACTGAAAAGACCGAGAAAGCCGAAAAAGCCGACTCCGGCATGTGATCCCCCTCTAGGTCCGATCAGCGAGTTTTTAACGGCCCCCGACGGGGCCGTTTTTTTTGCGCCCGCCCACCCGGTCTGCACCGCCCGCCGGATGATCCGACAGCCGCGTCGGCCTCCGTCGGCGCGCCGATCGCAACGGGCGGTTGGTGATGCCAACCGACTGGTCTGATAGGTTCCGCCTATTGCCCGGATAGGAACTAAGTATTTCAACACGGCCGTCGAAACCGGTTTAATCAACCGCTACGTCAGGCACCGTCACGCCGTCGCTGCCGCCCGTCTGGTTGTGCTTGGTTTCCTTGCCTTGCCGGGCTGCGGAGGCACGCTGCATTTTCCTGATTTTTATGGGTCGCCGCAACCCACGGCCCCCTGCCTTTCAACCCACCACTCAACCCACGACCAACCACACCATGGACCACACTCCCCCGCTTCCCGGCACCGGCCCGACCTCCGACTCCTCCGGCGGCAAATGCCCCTTTCCCCACCTCCACGGCTCCGCGCCCAAGCCCGCCCACGGTTTCGCCGGCGCCGGCACCTCCAACCGCGACTGGTGGCCCAATCAGCTCAACCTCCGCATCCTTCACCAAGACTCCCCCCTCTCCGATCCGATGGGCGCGGACTTCGACTACGCCGAGGCGTTTCAAAAGCTCGATCTGACCGCCGTCAAAAAGGACCTCGAAGCCCTCATGACCGACTCGCAGGAGTGGTGGCCCGCCGATTTCGGCCACTACGGACCCTTCTTCATCCGCATGTCCTGGCACAGCGCGGGCACCTACCGCGTGGCCGACGGCCGCGGCGGCGCGGGCTCCGGCCAGCAGCGCTTCGCCCCGCTCAACTCCTGGCCGGACAACGGCAACCTCGACAAAGCCCGCCGCCTCCTCTGGCCCATCAAGCAAAAATACGGCAAGTCCATCTCCTGGGCCGACCTCATGATCCTCGCCGGCAACGTCGCCCTCGAGTCCATGGGCTTCAAGACCTTCGGCTTTGCCGGTGGCCGCGCCGACGTCTGGGAACCCGAGGAAGACGTCTACTGGGGCTCCGAGACCGCCTGGCTCGCCACCAGCGACCAGCCCAACAGCCGCTACTCCGGCGAACGCGACCTCGAGAACCCCCTCGCCGCCGTGCAGATGGGCCTCATCTACGTCAATCCCGAGGGCCCCGACGGCAACCCCGACCCGCTCCTCGCCGCCAAGGACATCCGCGAGACCTTCGCCCGCATGGCCATGAACGACGAGGAAACCGTCGCCCTCATCGCCGGCGGCCACACCTTCGGCAAATGCCACGGCGCCGCCTCCGCCGACCACGTCGGCCCCGAGCCCGAGGCCGCCGGCATCGCCGAGCAGGGCCTCGGCTGGACCAACACCCACCGCAGCGGCAAGGGCGCCGACACCATCACCTCCGGCCTCGAGGTCACCTGGACCACCACGCCCACCCGCTGGAGCCACGACTTCTTTGAAATCCTCTTCAAGCACGAGTGGACCCTCACCAAGAGCCCCGCCGGCGCCCATCAGTGGATCGCCAAGGACGCCGACGAGATCATCCCCGACGCCCACGACGCCGCCAAGAAGCACCGCCCCACGATGCTCACCACCGACCTCTCGCTGCGCTTTGATCCCGCCTACGAGAAAATCTCGCGCCGCTTTCTGGCCAACCCGGACCAGTTCGCCGACGCCTTTGCCCGCGCCTGGTTCAAGCTCACCCACCGCGACATGGGGCCCAAGTCCCTTTACCTCGGCCCCGAGGTGCCCGCCGAGGACCTCCTCTGGCAGGACCCCGTCCCCGCGGTCGACCACCCGCTCGTCGACGCCGCCGACATCGCCGCGCTCAAGCAACAAATCCTCGCCACCGCCCTCGGCGTCTCCGAGCTCGTCTCCACCGCCTGGGCCTCCGCCTCCACCTTCCGCGGCTCCGACAAACGCGGCGGGGCCAACGGCGCCCGCATCCGTCTCGCCCCGCAAAAGGACTGGGAGGCCAACCAACCCGCCAAACTCGCCAAGGTCCTCCAGGCCCTCGAAACCGTGCGGACCGCCTTCAACGCCTCCGCCGCCGGCGGCAAACAGGTCTCCCTCGCCGACCTCATCGTCCTCGGCGGCGCCGCCGCCATCGAGCAGGCCGCCGCCCAGGCCGGCCACCCCGTCGAGGTGCCCTTTGCCCCCGGCCGCGCCGACGCCACCCCGGAGCAGACCGACGCCGAGTCCTTCGCCGTGCTCGAACCCCTCGCCGACGGCTTCCGCAATTACCTGAAAAACCCGCACCCGCGCCCCGAGAAAATCCTCGTGGACAAGGCCCAGCTGCTCGGCCTCACCGCCCCGGAGATGACCGTGCTCGTCGGCGGTCTGCGCGTGCTCGACACCAACCACGGCAAGACCCGGCACGGCGTTTTCACCGACCGCCCCGGCACGCTGACCAACGACTACTTCGTCAACCTCCTCGACATGGCCCACGTCGTGAAGGCGACCTCGCCGCTCGAGGACGTCTTCGAGGTGCGCGACCGCGCGACCGGAGACGTGCGTTGGACCGCCACCCGCGTGGACCTGATCTTTGGTTCCAACTCGCAGTTGCGCGCCCTGGCCGAGGTCTACGCCGAGGCCGGCAACGAGGCGAAGTTCGTCCGCGACTTCGTCGCCGCCTGGAACAAGGTCATGAACGCCGACCGCTTCGACCTGGTCTGACGACGGTCGCGAGCCGCGCCGGTATGGCTCGCGGGGAAATTCTTTCGACACAGTCCGCCGGGGGCGCGTTGTCGTCGCACGCATCCGGCCGTTTTTCGGCCGGGGCTTTGACCTTGCGGTGGCGGGGGGGCGGGCCTCACAAACCCCGCCTTTTTGACCATGCAGCAAATCCAGCACATCCCTCTCGACTCGATTGACATTTATGGCGGCACCCAGGCCCGCGTGAAGACGAACGAGGAGGCGATCGACAGCTATGCCGAGGAGATGGCCGCCGGCGCGGTCTTTCCGCCGATCTCGGTTTATTTTGACGGGGCCACCTATTGGCTGGCCGACGGGTTTCACCGCTACCTCGCCACCAAGCGCAACCGGCAGATCGCCATCGCCGCCGAGATCCAGCCCGGCGGCCGGATCGAGGCGCTCAAGCACGCGCTCGGGGCCAACGTCACCAACGGCGTGTATCGAAACAACCACGACAAACGCAACGCCGTCGAGATCGCCCTCGAGGAGTGGAGCGACCGTTCCAATTCCTACATCGCCGACATCTGCAAGGTCTCCGTCGAGTTGGTGCGTTCGCGTCGCAAGGGCCTCGAACAGTCCGGCCGCATCGAGAAACCCGAGCGCATCACCGGTCGCGACGGCAAACAATACGCCTCGCAGATCGAGCGCGAACCCTCCGGGGGCGAGCCGGCCGGTGTCGAGCGCGAGTCCGGCGGCTCCTCCGCGGGCGCGGGTGGCGGCGGTGGCGGCCGCAAGGGCAAGGGCGACGGCGGCGCGTTCGGCGGCTCGGGCATGGAGCTCGAGCGCGACGCGCGCAAGATGATCCACACCGGCGAGATCAACCCCTTCGAGCTGCCCACGCTGATGAGCGCCGACGCTCACGACTACGCGATCACGGTGATCAATCTGCTCGGCACCATGAAGCCCTCCGACCCGAAGCGCCGGGACGGGTTGCTGCGCATCCGCGGCTGGATCGACAAGGCCCTGGCCGGGGTCGTCGAGGACGCCGGGGCCGCCGACGAGCAGGCCTGAGCGGCCACGGTGCAGCCGGGTCGACGTTTACCACGGCCAAGCCGTGTTCGCATCGACCCGTGCCGGGGCGGCCCGGCCGCGGATCAGTCGTCCTGCTTCTTGTGGGTGCGTTGCTCGAAGATGGCCTTGTCGGCGAGCGAGACGTGGCCCTCGACCTGACCGTTGTCCAGCGGGTTGTCGACGCGGGCGGCGAGGTCGCGGAACAGGTGCTTGGTGTCGATGATGCCGCCGATCAGGAACCAGAAGGTCGAGATGATGCCGATGATGCCGGTCACGCACAGGCTGGTGATGAAGAAGTAGTGGCTCCACCAGTGGTCGGGCCACGGGGAGATGAGGTTCCAGATCAGCACGGCGAGGAAGCACAGGCCGAACTTGTAGACGATGGCGTAGCCGACCACGGACCAGGCGATGATCTTGTCGCCCCTGGTGTATTCGGGGGTGATGCCGACGAGCTTGCCCAGCACGGTCTTCATGTTCCACGGGGTGGAGGCGAGCTTGTGGCCCTCGACGTCGTAGATGCCGCGGTGGAGCAGGCGGTCGAGGTTGTAGGGCTCCTTGCGGGTGAGCAGCGAGCCGATGACGTAGGAAACGATGCCGCTGACCATGGCCATGAAGAACAGCTCGTAGGAGTTGATGGGGAACTTCACGGCGTTCATCTCCCAGTGGATGTAGGGATTGAACGGGGCGGAGACGCCGCGCAGGAAGCCGTCCACGAGCGGGACCCAGCCGATGCCCTCGAGCCACGGGTAGACGGTCTCGGCCCAGCTGCGTTGCAGGAACAGGCCCGCGATGGAGAGGCCGGAGCCGAAGATGAGCGAGCAGAAGGCGCCGGTCGTGGTGCCGAAGCGGCTGTAGAGGCCGAAGATCATGATCGGGCCGGCGCCGCCGAGCCAGAGCGAGGTCATGATGACGAGGAACATCTGGATGTAGTCGAGCTGCACGAAGAACAGCGAGACCACGAAGAAGAAAATCGAGACGCCGAGCGAACACATGCGGATCCACCAGAGGTGTTGTTCCGGGGTGAAGGACGTCTTGCGGAAGGGCATGACGATGTCCTGGATGATGGTCGACGACGCGTTGAAGATGCGGGAGTCGTCGGTCGAAAGCATGAGCATGATCATGAGCAGGCAGAACAGGCCGATGATGCCGACGGGCAGGATGTTCTTGAGCGCCACCGGGAGCATCATCTGGTTGTAGAGGGTGCGGTATTTCTGGAATTGCACGTTGCCCTCGGTGTCGGTGCCCAGCGTCTCGCGGGCGGTCTGCATGTAGAGGGTGTCGAGGTTGTTCTCGCGGGAGAGCGGGGCGTCCACGCCGATCTCGTGGCGCTGCACGGGCAGGGCGGCGATGTTGGCGTTGAGCTGGGCGCGCTTGACGGGGTCGGCGAGGGCCTCGCCGGCCACCTGCACGCTCAGTTCGTGGCGGATCTCGTGGGCCTTGTCGGCGAAGCGCTCGTGGGTCATCAGCGTGATGACCATGATGGCGACCAGCAGGCACATAAGCTGGGCGAAGCCGCTGCGCCAGGAGCCGAGGATGCCGGCCATCTTTTGCTCGTGGGGGGTGCGTCCGCAGTTGGTGGTGTCGTTGCCGATCCAGCTGGCGCGGTTGAGCACGCTGCCCATGATGGTGACGAACAGGGCGAAGATGTTGAAGTCCCGGAGTTTCTCGATGTCGAAGGGATTGAGGAAACTTTCGCCGGGCACGCGATCCAGCATCACGGGCGCGATGGTGTCGCCCCAGCCGAAGTGCAGGAAGATGTAGCCGGCGATGATGACGAAGATGGGGTAGCTGATCAGACCCTGGAACGAGTCGGAGATGAGCAGCGAGATGCGGCCGCCCGGCCAGATGACGATCATGGCCATGGTGAGCACGACGCCCACGAGCAGGGCGAAGGTCGGCATGGCCACGCCGAAGACCATGATCTTGTGGGGCAGGCCGAGGAAATAGATGAAGAAGTTGGCCGCGACCGCCGGGCCGATCGCGTTGGTGATCATCTCGGAGATGGTGCGGATGGTGGCCGCGACGATGCGGAACGGACGGTTGTAACGCATCTCCAGGAACTGGCCGATGGAGAGCGAGCGGGTCTCGCGGAAGCGGTAGGTGCAGTAACCGGTCAGGCCCATGATGATGCCCACCGGCACCACGAGGTATTCCCAGAACGTGAGGGCGTAGCCGACCTGGTATTTCGACTCGACCAAGGCGACCAGCGTGATGACGCCCAGACCGGAGGTCATGTCGCCCACCGAGATGACGTAGCGGCCGGCCACGCGCCCGGCGGCCAGGAAGTCGACCACGCCGCGAACGTAGCGCTTGGAGTAGACCGATACCGCCAGAATGAGGAAGACGGGTATGATGACGATGAGCCAGTCGATGAAGTGCATGTCAGGGTAAGGGAAAGGGATGTCGGGCGTGCCCGGCAGGGGGGGGCAAAGCGTGGATGCACTTACAGCGAGGTGCGTTTGGCAACGCTAATGCGTGGCAAGCATTTTATTGGTCACACAGTTAAGCGGCCCTTGTGCGCAGGACCCATGCGGCTAATGCCAGCGGGGGGATCGGCACGTCCGGTGATGGCGCCCGGCGGCGGACGATCATCCCGGCAGACCTCGGCGTCCCGTAACGCCTGATGCTCAGACCCAGGATGCCGACATTGACAAACGCCTGACAACTTTCGACTGCACACGCCGCCGGCTTTGCGGTCAGATGGCGACATGAACCCCCGTCACCGTTCCCTCGCCGCGCTTACCGCGCTCTCCGCCGGCGCCCTCTGCGCCGCTCCCGCGCTCACCATTTATAACCAGGACTTCGCCGTCGTCCGTGAAACGATCCCCCTCGACCTCACGGCCGGCGTCAACGCCGTCAACTTCGCCGGCGTCACCACGCAGGTCGAGCCCGACTCCGTCGTCCTGCGCGACCGTTCCGGCAAGGTCGCCCTGCGCATCCTCGAGCAAAGCTACCGCGCGGACGCCGCGTCGCAGGGCCTGCTGCTCGCGATGAACGAGGGCAAGACCCTCGACTTCGTCGTCACCGACTCCGACGGCAAGGAGCATATCGTCCAGGGCCGCGTGGTGCGCAGCGGATACCCGGTGGCCGGGCATGAACTTACGCCCATCATCGAGGTCGACGGCCAGCTGCGCTTCTCGTTGCCCGGCGAGCCGGTGTTCCCCTCCCTCGGCGACGATTCCATTCTTCAGCCCACGCTCTCGTGGCAACTCGCCGCGGCCAAACCCGGCAAGCTCGACGCCGAGCTCGGCTACCTCACCAACGGCATGGGTTGGGAGGCTTCCTACAACTTCATCGCCCCGGAAAAAGGCGACCTCGTTGACATCGTCGGCTGGATCACCGTGCGCAACAGCACCGGCAAGACCTTCCACGACGCCTCCGTCAAACTCATGGCCGGCGACGTGAACCGCGTGCAGCCGCCCGACCCATTCGCCGGACGTCGCGAAAAAAACGTCATGATGGCGATGGCCGCGCGCGAGGACGCCGCCGTCACCGAAAAATCCTTCGACGAGTTCCACCTCTACTCCCTGCCGCGCCCCGTCACGTTGCGCGACAGCGAGACCAAGCAGGTCGAGTTCCTGCGCGCCGCCGGAGTGACCGCGCCACAGCTCTACATCCTCGACGTGCAAAAATACGGCGCGAAGGTCGCCACCGTGCGCGAGTTCAAGAACACCGAGGCCAACGGCGGTCTCGGTCTGCCGCTGCCCAAGGGCCGCGCGCGCTTCTACCGGCAGGACGACGCCGACGGTCGCCTCGAGTTTGTCGGCGAGAACAACATCGACCACACCGCCAAGAACGAGACCGTGCGCATCTACACTGGCAACGTCTTCGACATCGTCGCCGAGAGAAAGCAGATTGATTCCAAGCTCAGCAGCTACAAGGACCAGCGCGAGGAGGCCTTCGAGATCACCCTGCGCAACCGCAAGTCCGAGCCCGTCGAGGTGCGCGTGACCGAGCACTTCAACAACTGGGCCAACTGGACCATCGTGCAGCAGTCCGACCCGTCGGAAAAAACCGCCGCGGACACCGCCGAGTTCCGCGTGAAGCTCAAGCCCGACGAGGAAAAGGTCATCACCTACCGCGTGCGCTACGACTGGAAGTAAACCTCCGACGTAAGGCCGGACCTTGGCCCGGCTGCGAGCAACATGCGGAATCACCGCTTGCCGCGGAGGCTGGCGTTTGCCGCTTGGGTCGCCTACGGGTCTCATCATGCGCATCCAGTGGTTTCAACACGTTCCGTTCGAGGGCCTGGGATTGATCGAACCGTGGCTCGCCACCCGCGGGCACACGTTGACCGCCACGCGTTGGTGGAGTGGCGACACCGCGCCCGACGGCGACACGTTTGACGCGCTGATCATCATGGGCGGGCCGATGAACATCTACGAACACGACGCCCATCCGTGGCTGGTCGCGGAGAAGGCCGCAATCGGCCAGGCCATCCTCGCGGGCAAGCCCGTGCTTGGCGTGTGCCTCGGCGCGCAGCTCATCGCCGACTTGCTGGGCGGCGAGGTCACGCGCAACGCCGAGCGCGAGATCGGGTGGTGGCCGATCCGTCCCACCACGATCGAGCCCGAGGCCGATGGCTTCGTGCTGCCGGCGGAGACGACCGTGCTGCACTGGCACGGCGACACGTTTTCGCTGCCGCCCGGCGCGGTGCGCATCGCCGACAGCGCGGCCTGCGCGCAGCAGGCGTTTGTCTGGGGCGGACGCGTGCTCGCCTTGCAGTTTCACATCGAGATGGACGCGGCGGCGGTCGCGACCATCGCCGAGGGCTGCGCCGACGAGTTGGCTGGCGGCGGACGCTGGGTGCAGTCGGCGGAAGCGTTGATCGCCGGAGCGGCCACGCATGGCGCCGGCTCGCTCGCGCTGCTGGACCGCTGGCTGACGAGTTGGTGTTCTCCGAATAGAACTCCTCAAACGTAGCGAGGGGGGCATTAAAACTCGGCGAATGTCTGAATTGGATAATTCGATTACTTATTCATGGCCGGCTTCCCATTGGACGGCGTCATGGTGAGCCGGACTATGATGGGGTATGAAAACACTACCCCTTGCATTGCTTCTCTGCGCCGGAATCGGCTGCGTGTCACCGACTACGGCCCAATCGTTGCTGTTTGATTTCGGTCCCACCGCGATCACTTCCGGCTCGTCCAAACTCAGCAGTCCCGGTCATGCCACCGGAGACGTTTCCTCAGGCGAGATCACCTGGAATCAAGTGGGCATCGCCGACGTGGCCTCGGGACTGAAATATGGTGACAACAGCGCGGCGACCGATGTCGCCATCGATCTGGGTGTCGAGACGGGGGACGCCACCAATATCATCGGTTTCTCAAACAACCCCACCAGCTCGCTCCAGGGCAACAACGCGGCCTATAACGCGGGCATTTACGTGTCGGACGCGCCGGCGCGGGACTTCATCTTTGTCACCGGCACCAACCCCATCGCGATCGGCGCGCGGGTCAGCGGACTGAGCGAGGGCGTTTACAACGTCTACATCAGCGGCGCCAATACGAACGCGGCGGCGGCCGGCACGATGAACTTCTTCGCGGCATCGGTCGGAACGGGTGCCTCCACGTTTGATTTTATTTCCGCGGGCACCGCCTCGGCGACCAACAATCCGGCGGGCGGCGCCGCTTGGTCGGCCGGCGTCAACTACGTGTTGTTCTCCATCTCGATCACCGCGACTCAGGACTTGGTCATCGCCGCCAGTGGCACCGGCGCGAGCAGCGGCGGGCGTGGCTTTCTCAACAGTCTTGAGGTCGTGCGGGTCGGTGATCTCACGGGCATCCCTGAGCCGGGAGCCTTCGCTGCCATCGCGGGATTTTTTGCATTGGGCGCGTGCTGCCTGCGTCGCGGGAGGAAGGCGTGATGAACATCGGCGTCGTGGCCCTGGCCCGCGCTCTGGCGCTGGCCGGCCTGCTTTGGACATCGTCAGCATATCTCGCGGCGCAGGGGCGTGCGTTGATTTCGAATTCCGGTTTCACCACCGATGACGACTATGACGGTTGGCCGGATGGCTGGCCCAGGGGCGCCGGCCTGAGCTGGCACCCCGTGGCGGATCCGGGCCTGTCCTATGTGCGTCTGCAAACGGTGACTCCCGGCAAGAGCATCTTCTTTTTCCGGTCGATGCAGTTGTCCGGAACGTCCGCGTCGGTTGATTATTTTGTGCAGGCGCGGGCCACGGACATCGTGGCCGGCCCCGAGTCCTGGCACGACGCCCGCATTCTCTTTGAATTTCGCGACGGCAACAACGCCAAGGTTGGCTCCGCGCCCGCGCCGCTGATCGTTTCGCGCGGCGGCTCGCAGGATTGGAAAACCTTCAAGGCCAGCCTCGCCGTGCCCGCAGGCGCGACTCAGCTCGTGGTGCTGGCGGCGCTGTTCAACTGCGAGTCCGGCTCGCTGGATGTGGGTTTGATCGAAGTCACCGAGAGCAATTGATGCTCCGCGGCGCCCTTGGCCGCTCCATCGTATGTGGGGGGGGCAAGCGGGAGGTGCAGGCGCGTCACGAGCTCGTTGGTTCCTCCACGCGTCCCCAGGCGAGGCCGTGGGGTGGGAGGGCGCGAAATGCCGACGGCGTGTAGCCCACGCGATGGGTGAACCACTTGGTGAAGTGTGAGGCCTGACGAAAGCCGAGGTTGAAGGCGATCTGCTTGCTCGGCTGCCTTGTGTCCCTGATGAGGCGCAGGGCGGCCTGTTCGCGCAGGCGGTCCCAATACTCGCGCAGGCTCACGCCGAAAGCCTCGATGAAAAGCCGGTCGAGCTGGCGCCGGCCCAGGCTGATCCGGGCGGAAACGGCGTGATCGGGAAACCCCGCAGACATGGGGGAGTTGTGCATCAGCGAGATCGCTAGGTTGATCCGGTCGTCGATTTGACCGCTGGTGGAGAAGGTTCGCCCCTCGGCGGTGATCGCGTCGGAAAAGTCGATCAGCCAGCGGTGAAACGCGCACTGAAAATCAAGGAACACGCGATAAGACGTCCGGCGATTGAACATGTCGGCCTTCGCGCTGGGAAATTGGCGCGCCGTGACCCGGTGCAGCGCCACGGCGCTTTTTTTCAACCGGGGATAGGTGGCTTCATCGAAAACCAATCCTCCCGACTCCACGAACAAATCCTGCCCGGCCGGCCAACGGCAGCGGAAGTGCAGTGAAAGTATGCGGCTCTCCGGGAAGAACTTTTGATGAACGACGCCGCCGGGCGAAAGCATCCACTGTCCGGCCCGGGCGGTGAGTCGGCCGGCGTCCCGCGTCCTCACATCGACGCGACCTTCCTCGATCAGCCACATCCAGTAACCCTCCGTGTGGTCCGCCACCAGATCCGAGGCGGCCGCGACGACCTCGCCCCGATAGACCCAGAAAAGTTCTTCGCTCAACGTGAACCATTGGTGAAGCGTGGCTACGCCTACGACGGTATCGCTCATGGGGTGGGGGAATGGAGTGTCTGCAATCGGAAAACAAAACACCGATGGAATGTCTTAATTCGATAATTTGAATGCGGGATTGTCAAACCATCCGGCATGGATGCCGGCCGGTGATCATTCAGCATGAAGGGCGAAACCAAAAAGCCATGTCTCACCCCGCCAGCCACCCTCGTTTGCGCTATTTTGATCCATCTCCTCGCGAGTCTCGTGAAGTCGTCGCTGACATCTGTGTCTACGGAGGCACGTCCGGCGGCGTGGCCGCGGCCGTCGAGGCCGGACGCCGCGGCTTGCGCGTCGTGCTGGTCGCTCCCGAGCACCGTCTCGGAGGCATGACATCGGGAGGCCTCGGCATGACCGACATCGGCGCGAAGGAGGCCATCGGCGGCATCGCGCGTGAATTCTATCAACGTGTCGGCCGGCACTACGGAGTGGAGATGGAGTGGCGTTTCGAGCCGCATGTCGCCGAGGGGGTGTTTGAGGAATGGCTGGCGGAACATGACGTGCGCGTGTTTCGGGGCGAGTTTTTGGACAAGGTTCGTCTGTGCGGTTTGCGGATCGAGGCGTTGCGCACGGTCAGCGAGCTCACCGTGAGGGCGCGGGCCTTTGTCGACGCGAGCTACGAGGGCGACCTCATGGCCGCCGCCGGCGTCTCCTACACGGTTGGTCGCGAGGGCAATGCCAGGTATGGCGAGCGTCTCAATGGCTCGCAGCTGCACCACGGGCATCAGTTCACCGCCGCGGTCGATCCATACCGCGTGGCCGGAGACCCGCTCAGCGGCCTGCTGCCCGGCATCGAGGCCGGCGAGGGCGGGCTGCGCGTCGGCGAGGGCGACCATCGCATCCAGGCCTACAATTTTCGCATGTGCCTCACCGCCGACCCGCGCATCCGGAGGCCCTTCCCCAAGCCCGCCGGCTATCGCGCCGGGGATCACGAACTGCTCCGCCGGCTGGCCGCCACCGGCTGGGACGAGTGGTTCGAGAAGTTCGATCCGATTAGGGGAGGCAAGACCGACACCAACAACCACGGTCCCGTCTCCACCGACTTCATCGGACAAAACCATGCGTATCCGGACGGAGACTACGAAACTCGCGAGCGCATCTTTCAGGAACACGTCGTTTATCAACAGGGAGTGATGTGGACGTTGGTCAACGACCCCGGCATACCCGCGGCCCTGCGCGAACGCCTTGCCCCGTGGGGACTGTGCGGCGACGAGTTTGTCTCCACGGGAGGCTGGCCTACCGCGCTGTATGTTCGCGAGTCCCGCCGGATGGTGTCCGACCGCGTCATGACGGAGGCCGACTGCCGCCATGTCCGCCGCGCGGCTGACCCGGTCGCGCTCGGTGCCTACAACATGGACTCGCACAATTGCCGCCGCCTCTTGGTGGACGGAGTCCTGCGCAACGAGGGCGACGTCCAGGAGGGGGTGCCCGGGGCCTACCCCATCTCGTATCGTTCGATCATCCCGGCGAGAGGGCAGGCGGAAAACCTCTTCGTTCCCTTCTGCCTGTCCGCATCTCATGTCGCCTTCGGCTCCATTCGCATGGAACCCGTCTTTATGGAGCTGGCCCAGGCCTCGGTGATCGCCGCGGCTCTCTGCATCGAGTCGGGGCGCTCCTCTCAAGACCTCCCCTACGGAGACCTTCGTCCCGAATTGATCGCCGCGCGCGCCGTGCTAGAAATCGACGTGCCGGAGACCTGGTCTCAGCCTGTCCCCGCCTGCGTGGACTGACGATTTTCTAATTCCTACCCCATGCACATTCCATCCACCCCCCGTCGGGCCGGTCGCGCCGGCTTTACCCTGATCGAACTACTCGCGTCGATTGCCATCGTCGGTATCCTCGCGGCGATCCTGATCGCCACGATATCACGCGTCCGGGCGAGTTCCCGCGGCGCGGTCTGTCTCTCCAACATGCGGCAAATCGCCACGGCGATGCAGCTCTACGCCAACGACAATCAGCGCTACCTACCCGGTCCGATCTACCAGTTGCAGGGGCCGTATTATAATATCGACTACCGGCGTCTCCCCATGCGGCTGGGGCCCTACGTGAACGCGCCCAAGGCCACCTCCTATGGCACCGCGCAGAGCACCATGGCCTACGCCGAGGTCTTCGGCTGTCCTTCATGGAAGGCCGCTTCCGCGAGCGACACGATCTACTCGCTGGTCGTCAACGACCGCATCGCGCGCGACGGCCAGCCCGCGCTCAACCCCTGGGGTTTCGGCGATCCCAACGGCACCGGAAACCCCGCCGACGTCACCGTTCCGCCGCTCAAGCTCAACCAGTTCGACGCCTACGGTATCACCCAGTCCGGCTCCACCTGGCTCATCGCCGAGGCCGACATGCGGTTTCCCGTCGTGGGCGGCGCCTTCTGGCGAGTTTCCTCCGCGCCGGTGCACGACAACTACCGCAGCGCCATCTTTCTCGATTTCCATGTAGGTCGACTCGACCTCCAAAACAACCCCCTCAACTGAACGCACCATGTCCGTCCTTCGCCCGATTTTCGTCGGATTCTTTCTCGCAGCCTGCCTGCTCACAGCGTTGGTCGCCGCGCCCCGCGCGATCCAACCCGACGACGCGCATCTGCGCTACGTCGGTCGTTTCGACTTCGGTGATCCGGCCGGCCCGCGCTGCGCCTGGTCCGCCAGCCGCGTCGAGCTGCGCGTCGCCGGGAGCGGCCGCGTGGGGGTGCGTCTCGCCGAGTCCAATCGCGCCCTCTGGCAGGTCGTGATCAACGGCGAGGCCGCGGGGGTCATCTCCTCGCGAGGTCCCGCCGCCACTTACGTCGTCGCGGAGGATTTGCCGGCCGGCGAGCATACGATCTTTCTGGTCAGGCGCACCGAGTTTAACACCGGCGGCACCCAGATCCTCGGCTTCGAGATCGACGACGTCGCACTCCTGCTTCCGCCGGTGCCACGCTCGCGCGTCATCGAGGTCATCGGCGACTCCATCAGCTGCGGCTACGGGAACGAGGCCGCCTCGCAGGCGGAACGCTACACGGCCGAGACGCAGAACGCCTGGCTCACCTACGGGGCCATCACCGCCGAGCGTTTGAACGCCGACTACGTCTGCGTCGCCTGGTCGGGCAAGAAGCTCTGGCCCAACAACACCATTGTTGAATACTACGACCATGTGCTGATGTCGCCCTCGGCGGCCAAGTGGGACTTCGCCCGCTTCCGTCCCGACGCCGTGGTGATCAATCTCGGCACAAACGACTTCGCCAGGGAAAACCCCGACGCCGACGGCTGGGTCGCCGCCGCCCGCGACTTTATCCGTCAGGTGCGTCGCAACTATCCCTCTGTTCCCGTCTTCTTTTGCGTCGGTCCGATGCTCTCGGACCGCAACGCGTCGTGCACTCCGCGCACCGTCATGCTCGGTTACCTGCAACGCGTGGTCGAGGAGACCCGTGGCGACGGCGCGCCGGTGCACATCATCGATTTCGGCATCCAGCAGATGACCGATTGGATCGGCGCCGACTGGCACCCGAGCGTCGATACCCATCGCAAGATGGCCGACACATTGACCGCGGCGCTCCGGAGTGAACTCGGTTGGTGAGACCGGGCGGGAGGGGTTGTGGTGAGCGCAGCCCGTTGCAGCCGCCCTTCGGCTGATTGATAAAATCCGATAAGATAATCCGATATTATCGGAACGGTTAAAAGTCGGCGAACTCTACATCGGACGCAAGGGTGTGCGGACACATGAAGCCCCGTCATGTCCTCAAAACGCCTCCGGCCCCCCGGCCGGCCAGACGTCGCCCATAGCCGATCCCTTTGTGTCCTGACGGATCGTCTTCGGCGCGCTTCGACCAACCCCCTTGCTCACCATGAAACCACCCCACACCACCACCACCATTCGCCGCTTGGCCGCCTGGCTTGCCATCGGCATTCTGGGCGTAATGCCCGTCCGCGCCGGCCTGCTGGCCTTTGACTCGTTCGAGGATTACGACACCGCGACCAACATCCACGGCCAGACCGGCGGCACCGGCTGGAGCGGCGCGTGGGCGGTCCAGAACATCTCGGGCGGCGGCAGCGGCGTCTCGATGGTTTCCTCCGAGGAGATCACCTACAACCACGGCGGCGTGATGCTGGGCGGCGGCAAATCCCTGCTGCTCTCGAACACATCAAACGGCACGCGGCGCGACGTCTTCGCGACCCCCAACACCGGCGGCAGCGACCACTACGTCAGCTTTGTCTTCCGTTTCTCCGGCACGGTGTTCACCGGCTGGCAGGCGCTCGACGGCAGTCCCGACATCATCAACGATAGTATCGGTTTGGTGAATACAAACGGCGCGGTCGGCGCGCGGGTCGACAACACCACCGTCTCCACCGCCGCCGGGTTCGTGTCGCCGGACACGACCGGCCTGATGGTCATTCAATACACCGGCTGGACCGGCACCAACTACTCGACGGTCAACGTCTGGATCAACCCCGCCCCGGTCGGCCAGTCGGGCAACACCCCGAGCGCCACCTACACCGACACCACGCCCGGCGACGGCGGCGGCTCGGCGGGATTCCTCGGCGTCTACGTGCGCACGTTGATCGGCAGCGGGGAAAGCTTTCTCATCGACGACCTGCGCGTCGGCACCGACTGGGAGTCCGTCGCGCAGATCGGCTCGGGTTCGGTGGAGGCCGACTGGTATCTGATCAACGACCAGCCGGTGAACATCAGTTGGACCAACCTTTCCGATTGGAACGCCGCGGCCGACGGCACCGGGGCGGCCCCCGCGTCGATCGCGGGGACGGATACTTTTGACGTCAACAACCACTTTCTGCGCGGTCCGTCCGGCACCGGCACCTACGTGTTTGACGGCGCCGAGCTTTGGCTCACCGGCACGTCCGGCACGCTCGCGTTGAAGACCCACAGCGGCGGCACCAGCGAGTTTGCCCGCGTCATCGGCCGCGGCGGTCGCGTGCTCAACTACCAGAGCGGCGTGCAGAACGTGCGCTTCACCCATTTTGACAACGAGTCCGGCGTGCGCTTTTCGTCCGGGAGCGGCAAGGGTCTGCGTCTTCACAGCGACGTGATGCTCGGCGCGGGCGAGACGCGGGTGATCGACGCCGGCGTGTTTCAGCCGGACGTGGACGACGCGACGGACTATGTCGGCGACGTCGTGGTGCAGTCGGGCTCGGTGGGATTCGTGGTGCCGTTCACCACCGGAGGTCGTGTCGTCATCGAAAAAGGCGGCACGGGCAAGGTCAGCCTGGATGCGGACGTGAGCGCGAACGGGTTCGTGGTCAAGGGCGAGAGCCTGGCCGAGGGCACGCACACGTTCACCAGTCTGCAGGGGTTGTATCCGACGGTGTTCACCTCCGGCCTCTCGTCGGCGTCGGTCACGGTGCGCGCTCCGACGGTCTGGCACCTGGACGGCGACCAACCGTCGGGCCATGACTGGGCCACGTTGGGTGATTGGAACTCGCAGGCCGACGGCTTGGGCGACACGCCCGCCATCATGAACCCCTACGACATCTACTCGGTCGTGGGCTCCAACTGGCGCGTGCGCACGCCGGCGACCGCCGCGACCTTCCCGGGCGCAGTGCTCGCGGTGGGCTCGGGCGCGCAGTTGTTGCTGGAGACGCCGGCCGGGCAGGTGTCCACGGTGCCGGGCTTCGCGACCGCCGGCACGGTGACGATCAACAGCGGTGTGGGCGGCGCGGTGCAGACGATGGCCGTCGGCGATTGGCAAATTGACGCGGGCACGACCAAGCTCGATATCGGTTCGACCAACGGGCTGAACCTGACGATGGACCGCCTGTCGGGCCCGGGCACGTTGCGGACCCAAAACGGCGGCGCGTTCACACTCGGCTGGGAGGATGGACGCGGGTTCACCGGCACGTTGCACCATTACTCGGGATCGCTGACGCTCGGCGGTCGGATTTTTGGCGAGGGGTCGTTCGTGGTGAACTCTGCCACGAGCGTGCTGCTCGACGGCCATGCCGGCTACTTCCCCGCGATCACGGTGGGCGGCACGTCGTTGACGACGGGGATTCACTCGCGGGCCGCGTTGCACGCGGCGTTTCCCTCGCAGTTTCCCGAGACCTCGGGCGAAGGATTTCTCGCGGTCTATGCGCCCGACACCACGGGCCCGGCGCACATGTTCGGCGTCAATCTGGCTGGTGCGGAGTTTACCAAAAGTGACAAGTCCAAGTTCCCGGGAACCTACGGGTCCGAGTGGATCTATCCGACCGCCGCCGAGTTCGACTACTACCATGGCAAGGGGCTGGATCTGATTCGTATCCCTTTTCGCTGGGAGCGGATGCAGGCTTCTCTGGGCGGCGCGCTCGATCCGGCGGAGCTTGGCCGTATGGACACGGTCGTCGGTTATGCCGCCGCCCGCGGCATGAAGGTCGTCCTCGACATGCACAACTACGCTCGGTGGGTTCCCGGCCCGTATCACGACGGTCATCTGATCGGCACCGGCCCCGTGACGATCGAGCATTTCGCCGAGGTCTGGAGCCTTCTGGCCGACCACTACAAGGGCAACGCGACCATCTACGGCTACGGCATCATGAACGAGCCCCACGGCACCAACGGCACCTGGCCGGCCATGGCCCAAGCCGCGGTCGATGCGATCCGCGCCGTGGATCTGGGCACCTACGTTATTGTCGGCGGCGACAGCTACAGCAACGCCTACGGTTGGCGCGCCAAAAACCCCAACCTCGACATCAAGGATCCGACGGGGCGGCTGATCTACGAGGCGCACTGCTACTTCGACGCGAACAACTCCGGTCGTTATGAACAGAGCTACGATGACGCCGGGGGCCATGCGATGCTCGGCGTGGAGCGCGTGACCGAGTTTGTCGAATGGCTCCAGGAGAAAGGCGTCAAGGGCTTCATCGGTGAATACGGCGTGCCCAACGACGATCCCGACTGGCTCGTTGTCCTGGACAACTTTCTCAGCTACCTCGACGACAACGGCGTCAGCGGCACCTACTGGGCGGGCGGTCCCTGGTGGGGCAACTATCGGCTCAGTTGCGAGCCCACGAACAACTTCACCGTGGACAAGCCGCAGATGAGCGTGCTCGAGGATTATTAGTAAGCGTTCGGCCGGCGTTGCACTTGGGTGGCGTCGGCCGAGTCGGTTGGGTGTCCTTCGGCGTAGCGCAGGCTTCCGGCCTGCCATCCGTCTCGGAGCGGGCTGGAAGCCTGCGCTACTGGTCGGATTCCGACTGCATCAAACAGCTCACCCGATCAGCCGCGTGCTGGTCTCGGCGCGGTAGGCCTCGGGGGTGTTGCCCACGCGCCGCTTGAACCAGGTGGTGAAGTGCGAGGGCTGCTTGAAGCCGAGGTGGTAGCCAACCTCCTTCGAAGTGAGCTTGGTGTGCTCCAGGTTGTGCCGGGCGCGGGTCTCGCGCAGATGCTCCCAATACTGGCGCACGGAAAAACCTAGTTGGGTGCAGATCATGCGGTCGAGGTGCACGCGGCTCAGTCCGGTGACCTTCAGCAGTTGCTCCGCGGGCAGGGGGGCGCTGAGCGGCGTCTCGTTGAGGATCTGGATGGCACGTGCGACCCGGCGATCATTCGGCCATTCGAAGGTCGCCGGTTTTTCGTGCGTTTCCAGCGCCCGGGTCAGCTCGGTGAGAAAACCGATGAAGCGCTGCTGCATCCGCCAGAAGACGTCGAGCGAAGTGTTTTGCTCGAACATCATCACGCGCACCCCGGGAAAATGCCGGCGGGTCAGCCGCTGCAGGGCCTCGGCGCCCTTGGTCAGCCGCGGGTGCTGCCGGGAGTCAAAGACGATGCCGCGCTCCGTGGCGAACAACGGCTCGCCGGTGGGCCACTGGCACAGGAAGTGGACCGAGAGGATCCTCGCGTCGGCGCTGAACTCCTGGCGCAGTTTCCCCGCCGGGCACAGCATCCACTGGCCGGCCCCGGCCGAGCAGTCGCCCGCCGCGGCGGTGATGCGCACGCGCCCCTTCTGGATCAACCACAGCCAGTTGCCATGGGAATGGTCGACGTCGAGGTCACGCAGGTAGTCCGGCACGTCCCCGCCATACGCCCAAAAAAGCTGGGTCTGCAACGAGGACCACTGGTGAAACGAGGTTTTGATGGGGTCTTTGTGCGCTTCGGTCATGATGGAAAAAGGTAATATAAAACGATACTTAAAAAGTCATCCGTAATTGTCCGCGGAGGTTTGTCCGCACAGTCTGTCTGCCCCGACTGGTCAGTATGCGCCCCACCATCACCCCATTTTGCCCGCGAGGCCGGCACCTGCCGCGCCGTCCCTGTTCCGGCAGCCGAAACGCCCGGCCGAGTCGCCGCGCGGGGTTCGCCCTGCTGGTCACGATCACGCTGGTCGCGTTTCTCGTGCTCATCCTCGTGGCCTTGGCCACGATGACGCGGGTCGAGGTCCGGGTTGCCGACAACAGCCGTCGTCACGACGAGGCCCGCGCCCACGCGCTGACCGCGCTCAACATCGCGCTGGGCGAGTTGCAGAAATACGCCGGTCCCGATCAACGCGCCACCGCCCGGGCCGATGTCGCCGCCCCGGCGGACGGCTCCCGGCAGTGGACGGGCGTGTGGGGCAACGCGGCCAACCCGCAGTCCGGCGGCTCCAGCGCGCCCGTGCTGTTGCAATGGCTGGTCAGCGGCAACCAGGGCACGGCGTTCGACCCCGCCACATCGGTCTCGGCCGCGGAGGCCTCCTTTGGACGCATCCTCACCGCGCCCGCCGCGCCGCGCTTCGAGCCCGGGGTGGCGGTGGACGGGCTGGACGTCGGTATTTCTTCTCTGGATACGCTCGCCATCGGGCCCGACGACGCGGTGCTGCTGGTCGGCGGCGGCTCGGCCGGCGACGCGGACGCCTCGGGCTACGTGGCGGCGCCGTTGGTGAACATCAACGTGCCCGCCGCGACCGTGCCGGGCGCCGACCCCGCCGGCGGCGACGTGCGGCTGGGGCGCTACGCCTACTGGATCGGCGACGAGGGCGTGAAGGCGCGGCTGAATGTGGTCGATCCCTACGTGAACCCGACGCAGGCGATGGATGATGCCGACGTCGACCCCGCTCTGGACTCGCCCTATCGCCTGATGTCCCCACAGCGCCTCGGCGTGGAGCAACTGACGGGATTCGCCCAGTATCCGGTCAACGACGACCGCGTGCGCCGGTTGATCGACGTCGCCCAGGCCGGCGTGGTCGTGCCCGGGCTCGCCCGCGACGACGTGCGGGCGGCGTTCCACGACGTGACCACCGACTCGCTCTCGGTGATCGCGGATGGATTGCGCGGCGGACTCAAGCGCGACCTCACCCACGCGTTTGCACGCGATTCGCTGGCGGAATACCGCGCGCTGATCCGGGATCCCATGCGCACGATTTCAACGACGTCGGTCAACCCGTTGCTTTCGGGCGCGCTCGACACGACCGTCACCGACGCGACGGTTACCGAGGCGACGCTGACGACCGAGCAGGGGCCGACCTGGGAGCAGTTGCGCAGCTACGCGCGGCTGGGCGGTGAGATCGACGCGAACGACCGCGTGTCGCCCCGCATCCAGACCGCGGAGCAGCAGGGCATTTATCCGATTCTGGTGCAGGCGCGGCTGGGGTTCCTTGGCGGGAAAACGGTGAGGGTTGAGGAGCCGGCGGGCGTGCCGACGAACAGGCAGCGCTTCATCTTTCGGATGAGCCCGGTGTTTGTATTGGCCAATCCTTACAACGTGACCATCGCCGGTGGGAAAATCCGCGTGCGGGCGATCTTCGACGCGGCGGGTGCCGGTTACGGCGTCTATCTTGGTGGCGGGAAAAGCAACCCGGCATCAACGATGGTGCGAACTCCGATCTGGCGCAAAACACTGCGCGAGCTTTTCGACGGACAGGTTTACGAGCTGAATTGTCCCGACCTTGAGCCGGGGCAGGCGCGTCTGTTTACGCTGGCGTCAGACGAGACGTGGGAAGCCGAGGAAGTCTATCAATTCGACAACGAATGGGCCGAGACCTTCATTGA
>JBDRJH010000027.1:0-3629 GCA_043815125.1 Verrucomicrobiota bacterium | reverse complement strand
AGCACCGGGGCGGGCTCCGATGTGATGAAGCGCATCGCGACTCCGATGATCGGCGGCGTGTTCACGTCCACGCTTATGGAACTGGTGGTGTATCCGGCCATCTACTACGTCTGGAGAAAGCGCAGTCTCCCCGTCGCTCCGCCCGCCGAGGAGACGCCCCCCGCGACCGCGCCATGAATGCGACGCCCGCCAACGCTCCCGATTCGGAAACCTGTGCCGTTTGCGGTAAAGTCACCTCAAGCGGCCGAGGCTTCATGCAGCTTGTGGTGGAGGGCCGCCCCATCGAGTTGTGCTGCCCGATGTGCTTGAAAGTCTACCAAGAGCGTGAAGCGAAACGTGTGGAAGAGGAGCGAACGGGCGACAAGTTCGTGGGCTGGGACAAAAAGTGGTAGGCGATGCGCACTCCACTGGGTTAAAACGAGTGAGTGATCGCTACACGATGAAGGCGGTAGAAATGCGTGGTGAAGTCACGCGCCGCAAAACCCGTCTGACAGTCGGTGAGGCGCAGGTCGGTGATCCGTTTCCGGTAGCTATGTTTAGCCCCGACCATCTCGATACGAAGCCTTTCCATACTGCACGGCGGACAGAGAATTAAGCATCTCGCGCAAGGGTGTTCGGCACTCGAAGAAAGACTGGAATGAAAAATTTTGATCTTCCGTGAGGGTTCGGCCGAGTCAGCGGGGTATGGTCTTATGTTCGGGGGACGCTGGTTCCTCGACGAAACTAAAACCCAACAAACCAGGTCCCATCATGAAAACCCTCCGTGTCACCCTAGTCCTGATCACCGCGTTCGCGTCTTCGTTCGCCTTCGCCGGTCCGCGCGGCAAGAGCACTCCTCCTCCCGCAGGCTCCGCTGCCTACCGTAGCTACTCCGCCGAGTCCGGTGAGACGACGCCCCGGATGTTTAAGAAATTTGGCAAGAGAACCACGAGTGAGGCTTGCACCAAGGAAACCGTGAAATGCAAAGCCCACTGCGAAAAGTGAGTTCGATAATCTCGTGCCACTGAAGAGCAATTCTCCACCTGTAATCCAAAATTCAAAATCCTACATCCCATGAAAACCTTTCGTCTCGCCATCATCTCCCTCGTTGCGGTCGCTTCCGCCTCCGCTTCTTTCGCCGGCCCTGGCATCCAGTATTGGAACGCCCGCCGTGCGGACCGTGCCGCCGCTGCTGAACGCGCCGCTGCACCGGCCGTGAATTCGCCCGCTCCCGAAAAATGCGAAAGCATGATCGTGAAGCAGGGTAAGCGCACCAGCACGGTGAAGTGCGATAGCGCTGTCGCTGATACCGCCAAATGCAAAGCCGCGTGCGGCTCCTGAGCACGAGCGCCTAAAACAAAGCCTCGGCCCGTTATCCGGCCGGGGCTTTTGCGTTTCTAAACATGAATCGAAAGCATCACTTCCGTCCGATGAACCAGTCGATGCTCGCGCCTAACAATACCCCTAAAATTCCTCCGACCTGCATTGGAATCAAGGTGCGGTGCCAGTAAAGTCCAAGAGCCAAGCCGACCAGCATGCCGACAACACCCAGCCACGGCGCAAATCCAAGGCCCCAGAGTTTACTCTTTTGAGCGGCGGCGGGTGTTTTTTTCCGCCTGGTGCCGCCAGTTCTATGTGGATGATGGCGTGACACGGAGGAGGCGAAGTGAGTTTGCCACGACTAGCAGGGTCGCACCGGTGTCGGCAACGATGGCGAGCCAGAGGCTCGTATGTCCCGCCAAGGCGAGGCCGAGGAAGAGAGCTTTTAGCCCGAGAGAAAACGTGATGTTGATGCGGATCGTGCGCAGCGTGCGTTGCCCGTGGCGGATGGCCTCGGCGATCTGGCCGAGGTCGTCTTGCATGAGCGCCACGTCGGCGGTCTCGATGGCGGCGTCGGTGCCGGCCGCGCCCATAGCGATGCCGAGGTTGGCGGTGGCCATCGCGGGGGCGTCGTTCACGCCGTCGCCCACCATTGCGACGAAGCGGTGCTGCTCGCGCAGCTGAGTGACGGCCACAACTTTGTCGTCGGGGAGCAGGTCGCCGCGCGCCTCGTCGATGCCCACCGCACGCGCGATGTGATCGACGGTGCGCTGATTGTCGCCGCTTAACATGATGACCTTGGCGACGCCCACCGCGTGCAGCGCGGCGATGGCGTCTTTGGCCTTGGCACGCACCGTGTCGCCCACGGCCATGATGCCGAGCACGTCACCTTTGTTATCTTCTTGCGGGCGATGCCCGACGATGACGACGGATTGGCCGCTCTTTTCGATTTCGGCCAAGCGCGCTTCCACCGCCGGTGTGCAGACGCCCAGCTCGTGCGCGAAGCGGTGGTTGCCGACGAAGCAGGGCCGCCCGTCGATGGTCGCTTCCGCGCCGCGTCCGAGCTGCGACTGGTAGTTGTCGGCTTTGGCCGGACTGACCTTTTTCTCCTCGGCGTAGGCGACGACGGCCTGCGCCAGAGGATGGGAGGAGTTTTCGTCGATGGCGGCGGCGATGCGGATCACCTCGTCGGCGGTGGCGGGCGCGAAGGTGGTGACGTCGGTGACGCGGGGTTTGCCCTCGGTAATGGTGCCGGTCTTGTCCACAGCCAAGGCGCGGAGCTTGGCAAGAGTTTCGAGGTGAGCGCCGCCTTTGACGAGAACACCACGCCGGGTGAGCGCGGTGAGTCCGGCGACGATGCTCACGGGCGTCGAGATGACCAGCGCGCAGGGGCAGGCAATGATGAGCAGGACGCAGGCGCGATAGAGCCATACGTTCCATTCGCCGCCGAGAAAGAGAGGCGGCACCAAAAAGATGAGCAGAGCCGCGAGGGTGACGAGGGGCGTGTAGTAGCGGGCAAACGTATCGACGAAACGCTGAGTCGGGGCCTTCTGCGCCTGGGCCTGCTCGACCAGGCGGATGATCTTGGCGAGGGTGGTGTCGCCGGCGGCTTTGGTGACTTCGATTTCGAGGGAGCCTTGCCCGTTGATGGTGCCGGCAAAGACGGTCGCGCCGGGGGCTTTTTCCACCGGCACGGATTCACCGGTAATGGGGGCTTGGTTCACGGCGGATTCGCCGCGTGTGACGACGCCATCCAATGGGATGCGCTGACCGGATTGCACGGAGACAGTCGCGCCGAGGGCGACCTCGCCGACGGGGCGTTCGGAAAAGCGGCCGTCTTCTTGGCGAACTCGCGCAGTGTCGGGCGCGAGTTCGAGGAGGGCGCGCGTGGCCCGGTCGGCGCGTCGGTCGGCCCAGCCCTCCAGCCATTCGGCGAGGCCGAAAAGGAAAACGACGGGGGCGGCTTCGGCCCACTCGCCGATGAGGGCGGCTCCGATGACGGCGATGACCATCAGGAGCGCGATGTTGGGCCGTAGCTGTCGCAAGGCGCGCCACGCGCCGGGAAGCAAAAACCAGCCTCCCGCCGCGATGGCGACGGCGAACAACGCGGTTTGAACCGGGGCGGAAGCCAAGTCCGTCCAACGTAGCAGCAGGCCCGCGCCGACCAATACGCCGGAGAGGGCGAGGCTTCGGCTTTCCCAGCCGTTGCCGTCGCCATGATCGCAACCGGCTTCGTCATGATCCCCATGTTGATGAGACGAGTCGGATTTGGGTTCGTGCGGCTCGGATTTGTGTGGAGAGGGCTTCATGTGGAGGACGGTGGAGGAAAG
>JBDRJH010000026.1:0-5806 GCA_043815125.1 Verrucomicrobiota bacterium | reverse complement strand
AAGGCGAAGGCGGCGGCGCAGGAGCCACCTTTAAGGAAGGTCGCGGCCTGCAATTTGCCCCCGAGGTCGTCGCCGCTCTCGGCGTGCGCACCGTCGAGGCCGAAGAGCGCTCGCTGGCCCGGAATATCAATTTGATCGCGCAGGTGTTTTCCACGGGGAAAACACCCCGCGCTCTCTCCTTGGTTTCCACGGCGCAGGCCGAAGGGCTGAAACCCGGTTTGAAGGCCACGATCCAGCCGCAAGCGGGCGCACCGGCTTTCGCCACGAGTGCCGAACTCATCGCGATTTCGCGCACGGCGGAGAAGGCGGCGGGGCAAGTCGAATTGATCTTCGCTCTGCCTTCCGATCTGCCTGCCTCCGATCTTGGCGACACGATCTCGCTCAGCCTGACACTCGCCGCCGACTCATCGGCGCTAACCGTGCCTCGCTCAGCGCTGCTCGACACCGCCACCGGAACCTTCGTTTACGTCGTCAACAGCACGTCCTATTTGCGCACGCCCGTCAAAGTCGGAGCGGCCAACGCGGACTACATCGAAATCACCGACGGGCTCTATGCGGGCGACACCGTCGTCGCCGCGCCCGTCAACCAGCTCTGGCTCTCCGAACTGCGCCTTACCAAGGGCGGCGGCCACAGCCACTAAACCCTTCGTCTCACACGTTAGAACTTTCCCGATATGATCGACAAAATCTTGGAGTTCGCCCTCCGCCAGCGCATCATCGTGCTGCTCGGCGCACTCGCCCTCCTCGGCATAGGCCTGTGGTCCGCTTTCCGGCTGCCCATCGACGCCGTGCCCGACATCACCAACGTGCAGGTGCAGATCAACACGTCTGTCCCCGCGCTCGCTCCTGAAGAAATCGAAAAACTCATCACCTATCCCATCGAGGTGGAAATGGGCGGCATCGAACGCCTGGAGGAGGTTCGCTCCATCTCCAAATTTGGTCTCTCCCAAGTCACCCTTATCTTCGAGGAAGGCACCGACCTCTACCGCGCTCGCCAACTTGCCGGCGAACGCTTGCAAGCCGTGCTTGAGGAACTGCCCCCCGGCGTCACCCCGAAGCTCGCGCCCATCACCACCGGCCTCGGCGAGATTTACCACTACGCCGTCCGCTATGCGAAGGACGCGAAGGAAGCGCCGGCCGATCCCATCGACCGTCTGCGTGAACTGAAATTGGTTCAGGACTACCTCGTGAAACCGGCCCTCCGCACGGTGCCCGGTGTGACCGAGGTGAACACCTCCGGTGGCTACGACAAGCAGATCGTCATCACGCCCGATCCCGCCAAGCTCACGAACCTCGGCATCACCATCAACGAGATCGCCGACGTGATTGCCGAGAACGTGTCCAACGCCGGCGGCTCCGTCGTCGAGAAGGGCGGCGAAAGTGTCACCGTGCGTTCCGTCGCACGGGTGCAAACCACCGAGGACATCGCCAACCTGCCGCTCAAATTTGCGGGCCGTGTCGCCGCCCTGCGCGTGCGAGATGTCGCCACCGTGGGCATCGGCTCCGGAGTGCGCACTGGTTCCGCCACGCATGACGGTGAGGAGGCCGTATTGGGTTCGGCCCTCATGCTCATCGGCCAGAACAGTCGCATCGTCTCCGCCCGAGTGGACGAAAAGATCGTGGAACTGCGAGGCAAGCTGCCGCCGGGAGTCCAGATCGAGACGGTCTATGACCGCACCAATCTGGTGAACGCCACCATCGGCACGGTCGAAAAGAACCTCTTCGAGGGCGCGGTGCTCGTCATCGCGGTGCTCATCGCCCTGCTCGGTAATTGGCGGGCGGCGCTCATCGTCGCCTCCGCCATCCCGCTCTCCATGCTCTTTGCCATGACCGGCATGGTGCGCTATGGCGTGCCGGGCAACCTCATGAGTCTGGGCGCCGTGGACTTCGGCCTGATCGTGGACGGCGCAGTCGTCATTGCGGAAAACATCGTCCGCATGCTGGCGCACCGTCAGCACCACCTCGGCCGACTGCTCACCAAGGAGGAACGACTCCACACGATCCTCACCGCCTCGAAACAGGTCGGCACGCCGACAGTGTTCGGCGTGGCGATCATCACCATCGTTTACCTGCCGCTCTTCACGCTCTCCGGCGTGGAAGGGAAAATGTTTACGCCGATGGCCTTCACCGTGGTGTTCGCCCTGGTCGGCGCGCTCATCCTCGCCCTTACCCTTGTGCCCGTCCTCGCCTCCTACTTCATGACGAAGAAGGTCAGCGAAGAGGATAATTTCGCCATCCGCTTTGCGAAACGTCTCTACCTGCCCGCGCTGAATTTCAGCCTGCGCATGCGCTGGCTCATGAGCGGCATCGCCGTGGCGATCTTCGCCTTGTCCTTGGCGGTGTTTGGCAAGCTCGGAGCGGAGTTCATTCCCCAACTCGACGAAGGCGACCTCGCCGCGCAGATGATCCGAACCACCAGCATCGGCCTCGCGCCGTCGCTGGAACTGCAAACCGCCGCCGAGAAACTGATGTTGGATAAATTCCCCGAGGTGACGCACACCTTTGCCCGCGTCGGCACCTCCGAGGTCGCGACCGACCCGATGGGCGTCAACGTCGGCGACTCCTACATCCTGCTCAAACCAAAGGACCAGTGGCGCAAGATCGACGGTCGCACCATCGACAAAGACGAGCTGACCAACCTCATGTCCAAAGAGCTGACCACGCACTTTCCCGGTCAGTCGTATCTCTTCTCGCAACCCATCGAGCTGCGTTTCAACGAACTGCTCTCCGGCAGTCGCGCCGACATCGCCATCAAAGTCTTTGGCGATGACTACGAGACGCTGGAAAAAGTCGCCGGGGAAGTTCGCGAGATCGTCGAGAAAATCCCCGGCGCGGCCGACGTGGAATTCGACGCGGCGGGCAAGGCTCCCGTCCTCCAAGTCGTGCTCAATCGCGAAGCGATGACCCGTTACAACGTTCACGCCGAAGAGGTGAACAAAGTCATCGAAACGGCGTTCGCCGGTGTCGAAGGCGGAGTGATCGTGGACGGCAACCGCCGATTCCCGATCATTACCCGCCTGCCCGAATCCGCGCGCCAAGACTTCGCCGGGGTTGCCCGGCTTCCCGTGCGCACCACGGACGGTGGCATCATCACGCTCGGGCAGGTGGCCGATGTGAGCATGACTGAAAGCGTCAACACCATCAGCCGCGAAGCCTTTCAGCGCCGCATGGCCATCCAGGTCAACCTGCGTGGCCGCGACGTGCAGAGCTTCGTTTTGGAGGCGCAGGAAAAAATCGCCGCCGGGGTCAAGATGCCCGCCGGATATTTTGTCGAATACGGCGGAGCATTTAAGAACCTTCAGGCCGCGAGCAAACGACTCGCCATCGTCGTTCCCACCGCGTTGGCGATGATCTTTCTGCTGATCTTCATGGCCTTTGGCAGCGTGCGACAGGCGCTCATTGTTTACACGGGTATCCCTCTGGCGGTGACCGGCGGCATCTTCGCCCTGTGGGCGCGGGATCTGCCGTTCTCCATCTCGGCGGGTGTGGGCTTCATCGCCCTCTCCGGTGTGGCGGTGCTCAACGGCGTGATGATGATTTCCTTCATCAACCAGCTCCGTGAAGAAGGGAAAACCGTGCGTGACGCCGTGATCGAAGGCGCGCTCACCCGCCTTCGCCCCGTGCTCATGACCGCGCTGGTTGCCTCGCTTGGCTTCGTGCCGATGGCCCTCGCCAACGGTGCCGGTGCCGAAGTCCAGCGTCCTCTGGCGACCGTTGTCATCGGCGGTATCATCACCGCCACGTTCCTCACGCTTCTGCTCCTGCCCACGCTCTACGCCTGGGTGGAGAAGGATAACGCAGGCTCGTCGCCGACCAAACCCATCACCCCGAACCAAGGCCACGCATGAACCTGCTCAAATTCAGTCTGATCCTACTGGGAGTCGTCAGTCTCACCGGGTGCGCCTCGTTTTTACGAACGCCCTCCAACCTTGCTCATATAAATTTGGAAACCGTAGATTCGCCTGTCGTTTTAACCGAGACCGTTTGGCTTGAGTGCAAGGACGACATCGCCGTTGTGACCGGCTATGTGGTGAAGCGACAGGGTGTGAAAGATACCACCGCTACGCACCTCGACATCACCTTGCTTGATGGCACCGGGCAAGTGCTCCGCGAAATCGAGGCTCATTTTGAGCCCAGGCAAATCCCTCGGCGTTACCGACGCCCAGATTATGCCACCTACCGCGTGCCCCTCGCTCCTCTGCCTGCGGGCACTGCCCGCATCATCGTCCGCGCCCACGAGGGCAACCATTCCTAACCAACATTTCCTCCCATGAAAACCATCCGTAAAATCATCCTCACCTCATTCGCGCTCCTCGCCACGGCGGTAGCGTTCGCCGCCAAGCCGCTCGCCGGCCCCAAAGGCGGTCGCATCCTTACCACCGAAGCGCCGCACGCGGAGTTCTTCGTCGAAAAAGACCGCACGGTCGCCGTCACGTTCTATGACAAAGACCTCAAGCCCGTCGCACCCGGCGAGCAAGTCGTCAGCGCCGTCGCCGAAGCCAAGACCGGCAAGGTGAAACTCGACTTCGAGAAAACCGCCACCGGCTTCGTGTCCAAGCAGAAGCTGCCCGAAGGTGACGACTTCACCGTCGTTGTGCAGGTTCGCGACACCGCCGGAGCCAAGCCCAAAAACCACCGCGTCCTCTTCCACGACGAAATCTGCGGCGAATGCAAACGTGCCGAATATGCCTGCTCATGCGACGAGGCGGGTGGTCATGAAAAACACTGAACCACTCCCATGAAATCCATCGTCGCTTTTATCCAGCCCTCCAAGGAAGAGGCCGTCCGCGAGGCGCTGCATTCCCTGCCAGGAATCTCCGGCGCCACATTCATGCACGTTCGGGGCTTCGGCCGCGGGCGGGGCACGCCTGATAATTCCAGCGAAGAGGCCATTGTCGGCACCCTGCGCAAAGTGCGCGTGGACATCATGGCCGACGACCACATCATCGACCAAACAGTGATCGCTATCGCCCACGCCGCCCACACCGGGCGACGCGGCGATGGCAAAGTTTACGTGCTGCCGGTCGAATCCGCCCTGCGCATCAGCACCGGGGAAACCGGGGCCATTGCGGTCTGAAGTTAGCCTGAATCTCACAATATGCCGTCGTCGTTTTCGGCGGCGGCATTCACTTTCCTCCACCGTCCTCCACATGAAGCCCTCTCCACACAAATCCGAGCCGCACGAACCCAAATCCGACTCGTCTCATCAACATGGGGATCATGACGAAGCCGGTTGCGATCATGGCGACGGCAACGGCTGGGAAAGCCGCAGCCTCGCCCTCTCCGGCGTGTTGGTCGGCGCGGGCCTGCTGCTGCGTTGGACGGACTTGGCTTCCGCCCCGGTTCAAACCGCGTTGTTCGCCGTCGCCATCGCGGCGGGAGGCTGGTTTTTGCTTCCCGGCGCATGGCGCGCCTTGCGACAACTCCGCCCCAACATCTCGCTCTTGATGGTAATCGCCGTCCTCGGCGCGGCCCTCATCGGTGAATGGGCCGAAGCCGCCACGGTCGTCTTTCTCTTCGGCATCGCCGAATGGCTCGAAGGCTGGGCCGACCGCCGCGCCGACCGGGCCACGCGCGCTCTTCTCGAACTCGCACCCGATACCGCGCGAGTTCGCCAAGCAGACGGACGCTTTGACGAACGTCCTGTCGGTGAAGTCACACTCGGGGCTATTGTCTCCGTGCAATCCGGCCAGCGCATCCCGCTCGATGGCGTCGTCACGCGTGGAAACTCCGCCGTCAACCAAGCCCCCATCACCGGCGAATCCGTGCCGGTCGAAAAAGCCCCCGGCGCGACAGTCTTTGCCGG
>JBDRJH010000025.1:0-2141 GCA_043815125.1 Verrucomicrobiota bacterium | reverse complement strand
CGCAACCGCGCTGGCGTCAACGACCGACTTTCAGACGTTCACACGGCACGGCGTGATCTTCCCCATCGAGAACAAGGACGTCGTGCTGTTCCCCGAAGCGATTGACGGCGAGTACGTCGCGCTGCATCGCCCGCTCGGCGGCACGCCCTTTACGCAGCCGGAAATCTGGCTGGCCCGCTCCGCGGACATGATCCACTGGGGCCGGCACGAGGTCTTGCTCGGGAGTGTTTCCGGCTGGGATGCCGGTCGAGTCGGGGCGGGGGCACCTCCCATCCGCTCCCCTGATGGCTGGCTCGAAATCTACCACGGCAGCGCCAAGCCGGCCGGCGACAGCGGCGTGGGGGCGTACTCCGCCGGCGCACTTCTGCTCGACCTGAACGATCCGCACCGCGTCGTCCGCAAGTCGTCGGAGCCGATTCTCGTACCCGAAACCGACTTCGAACGAGAAGGCTTCGTGCCGAACGTGGTATTCCCGACCGGCGTGGTCGATCGCGGCGACACCTTATTCATCTATTATGGTGCCGCCGACACCGCGTGCGCTGTCGCGGAGTTGTCAAAGGCCGATGTTCTGGCGGCTATGTGATAGTGCCAACGCGGAACGGCGGCCGGGTCCAGTTTTCAGTTTTCAGTTTTCAGGGTCCAGGATGTGGCACCGGCATCCTGCCGGTGATTCACTGTGTGGCACTGGTTTGCAACCGGTGTTCGTGGTCGCCTTGCCGTCTTGCGGCCTGGTTGCGTACACTGTCCGCCATGCCCGGCACACGATCGTCGAAAAAAGCACAGCCCGCCGAGCCTGCCGCGTCGCCGCGGCGCGCCGCGCGCCGGTCGGCCCTGCTCGATACGCGCATCATCTACTGCGGCGACTGCCTGGATCAACTGGCCAAACAGTGCCCCGAGCAGCGGGGTCTCCCGCGCGAGGAGCCAGCCAGATGACCATGGAGTGTCTGGGCGCAATTCAGTGGGACCAGCCTGCCATCGTCGGCCCGGTTGCGGCGGCGCTCACGGCGGGTGTTTTCGCAATCGTCATCGCGATCATGAAGCGCAAGGAGCCCTCAAATGATGGCGCAGGCGGCGTCAGCACGACCGTCAGCCCCGAGATCACTGTCGCTCCCCAGATCGATATTGAGAACAAGCCGATGAGCGTCTTCAAGCCCACCGTCAAGGTCGGCCTGGACGAGAAGGATGTGGGGCAGGAGGTAAGCAAGGCCGTCGATCCGCTGCGCCAGGGCATCGAGGCGCTCCGCGACCAACTGGCGACGGCCCAGCTCGCGCCCAAGCAGCCGGTGCCGGATTCAGAGGATCCGCTGAACGTCAAGGCCGTCGAGTTCTACAACGCCGCCGTCGATGCGTACAACGAAGGCGAGATCGGCCAGGCGACAGGGCACTGGCTCGATGCGGTCGAGCTCCTTCCGGACTTTGCCGCCGCCCACTACAACCTCGGCCTCGCGCTGAAGGCCAAGGGTGAGCTCGACGCGGCCATCGAGCACTGGAGCGAAGCCCTGCGGATCGATCCGGACCTTGCCAGAGCCCACAACAACCTCGGCCTCGCACTGTACGACAAGGGTAAGATCGACGAGGCCATCGAGCACTACAACGCCGCCCTGCGGATCGATCCGGACCATGTCAACGCCCACTACAACCTCGGCAACGCGCGGATGGCCAAGGGTGAGCTCGACGCGGCCATCGAACACTACAACGCCGCCCTGCGGATCGATCCCGACGATGCCGCCGTTCACAACAACCTCGGCGTCGCCCTGAAGGCCAAGGGTGAGCTCGACGCGGCCATCGAGCACTACCACGCTGCTATCCGGATCAACCCAAAGAGCGCGCCGTACCACGACAACCTGGCCAGGGCTCTGGCCCAGAAGAGGGCCGCGGCCGCGGCGGTCGCGGCACTGGCCAAGGCGATCGAGCTCGATCCTCGCTTTCGCGCCTGGGCCAAGACGCACACCGACTACGACCCCATCCGCGCCGACCCGGCCTTTCGCAAGCTGGTCTACGGCGAGTAGCCGACCACGGCCCCGGCGCATCTGGCGATGTCCCGCACCGTCCGGAAAGGTCAACAAGCCGTCCGGCGACGCTTCCGCCGGTCCCAGCGGAGCTTCCCGGGGCGCCGGCGACGGTTCCCCGGGGGGCCCGCG
>JBDRJH010000024.1:0-2354 GCA_043815125.1 Verrucomicrobiota bacterium | reverse complement strand
GGCCGACCTCACGTACGGCAGCATTAGCCGCTCGGTCGTGAAGTGGGGCAATCAATACTACTGGAGCGACAACGCCACGGGCGAACTCGGCTCGACGCTCGGCCACTTCGGTGTCGATCCGCCGGCCAATCAGCCGACCGTGCTGCTCGGGCGGCGCGGCACGCTCTTTCTCGGCGAGTACCGCTATTGCGTGCGCTTCGTCACGGGCGACGGCTGGCGTTCGGCGTCCGGCACGGTTGACGACCGGATGTTCACCGCCGTGAACGCCGCCGAAGAAACCGTGAAGATCCTCGGCCCCGGCGACTACCCCGACTTTGACACCTATCACACGACCGGCGGCCTCGGATACCCGTACTATGCGGCGAACAGCCGGGTGAACTACCTCGGCCACTCGTGGCGCGCGATAGAGGGCATCGCCTGGAAATCGGCGGGGTTCCCCATCCCGCCGTCCGGGTATCCCGGCACATCCCCGTACTGGCAGATGCTGCCCGACACTGAATCCATCGAGTCCTACGGCTATGCCGACATGATTGTCGAGCTCCCGCAGCCGACCCAGACCGTCGTCGACCGCATTGAAATCTACCGCACGACAGCGAACGGCAGCGTGTTCTACCTGATCGCGACCGTCCCGGCCGGCACCTCGCAGTACAACGACACGACCGATGACGTCACCGCCCTGACCAAGGAAACCTACGACCTGTCCCTGACCATGCCGCCGGTCTACGTTCGCTACCACGGCAGTTGGGAACAGGTTGGCGGGAAGTTCCTCCTTGAATGCGATGGCCGCTTCTACGTCGCCGTCGGCGACCGCATGTACGAATCCGAACAGGGCAACCCGCACGCGTGGGACCCCCGCCGCTACATCGGCGTCGAGGGCACGATCACCAATCAGATGACCGACGGGACCGTGGTGCTGGTCTTCACCACGAACCAGACCTACCGATTCACGCCGGGCGCGACCGTGCTGGAAGCCGAACTTGAGAACCTGAAGGTCGACCAGGGCTGCCCGAACTGGCGCACGGGCGTGTACTTCGGCAACCAGCCGGCCTGGATGAGCCACGACGGACTCTGCGGCTACTCGAACATGCCAACGCGCGAGGGCCGGTACGTGCAGGTGCTCACCGAGGGCCGCTACCGCTTCGCTGCGCAACCGGACTTCGCGGTCAGCGCAAACGACGTATACTGGGCGTTCTACGAGGACGACGGCGTTGCCGTCCGAATCGACTTCCGCGCCGGAATGCGCGTGTCGCGCTACAGCATCATCGCCACCGAAGCCTACTACGATCGCGCGAGCGATCGCCTGCTGGTCAAGAGCGCCGGACGGTGGCGAACCGCCGAGGCCGGTACGGCGCGGTCGTGGAGCTATACGAGCCCCGAGATCGACGCAGGCGACGCGAACGCCATGAAGCTGCTGACGCGCCTGCGCGTCGACGCCACGGCCGCGGTCGAACTCGACATCTACCTCGACGGCGAACTTGCGCACAGCGAAAGCGTCACAGCCAAGCTGCTCGACACCTGGCTGCGCTTCCCCGCCGGGACGCGCGGCCGGCGCGTGCAGTTCGCGGCGTCGGGCAGCGGCACACTGCGCTCGCTCGCTGTCGACTTTACCCCGAAAGTCAGAGGTGCGTGATGGGTGGAGCTGGAAAGAGCGAAACCACGACCCGCGGTACTGAGCTCTCGAGGATGCAAGCCGAGGTCTTGCGCAGCGGAATGAACAAGTTTGAGAGCTACTGGTGGCCGCAGATGAAGGGCGAGATGCAGGCCACTGGCGGCAGGGGCCTTCAGTCGCTGTTCGCCGCCGGGCCGGTTGCCGACACGAACCGTGCGTTTGGCGCCGCGATGCCGATGTTCGAGCGCTCGATGGCACAGCGCGGGCTAACCGGCAGCGGGCTCGAAAGTATGGGGCTTGGGCAGATGCTCGCCGCGCGGTCCGGAGCCGTGTCAGACGCACTGCAGAAGGCGACGCTCGCGAACCTCGCGCGCCGCCAGCAGTTCATCACAATGGGGCTCGGGATGTCGCCGCAGCCGACCACGGCCGCACCGTTCATCACGGAAAGCAAGGCGCGACAAGGCGGATGGGCAGAGCCGTTCATGATCGGATAGGATTTCGCATGGTCGCAGTGCAACACAACCTGGACGTGCGCCGCCTCAATCCGCACAGCTATGCGGACGTCCAGGCGTGGGCGAACGTGCTTTTGCATCCCGAGGTGGTGCCGTACCTGGACGCACAGTTCCAGTCGTTCGCCGGACTCTTGGCGCTTGTGGACCACATGCGCGCCGACCGGATCGTGGCCGTGCTTGCCGGGCCGGGCCTCGATGCGGTTGCCACAGGCTTCGGCTGGATCTACCCCGAC
>JBDRJH010000023.1:0-2003 GCA_043815125.1 Verrucomicrobiota bacterium | reverse complement strand
CGTAAACGCGCGTTCCGAGTACTTCCGCCCGACCATAATCTCGACGCGCTTTTCCGGACACTCGTTCAAGGAACGCTTCGACTCCGAAGCGGTTTCCATCGGAACCGACCTCGCGCGACGCCTCGGTAGGTTTTGCGATGTCGTCGAATTCGGATACAAGAACGCGGAGGTGAGCCACTTCGCACAACGAAAGGAAAAAGGCCATGAATGACCAGAAACCAGAATCGAAGCCCGCGACTCCAGATAAACCGGAAGCGAGCGCAACTTCGCGCTCGACCGACTTGTTAGCCGTCACTTCCAAACCCGCGTGGATTAAGGGACACTACCACTGCCGAAAATGCGGCGGTGAGATGGAGTGCTGGAAGTCAATCCGGTGGAGGCATGTGATACACGGTGTCAGTCGGCTTGGTGGATGCCTGGACTGCGGCCAAATCTTCGTGGAATACGAGAACGCTCCCCCGGAATGGCTGGAGGTGTCGCTGTGACGCGCATGAAAACCGCTGAGAAAACGATTGCCTCAACCAAGGGGGCTGGCGCGGGTTCCGTGTCGCCGTCCACCTCTTTGTTCGGCGAATGGTTGCCGATCGCAACCGCTCCCAAAGATCGCGTGATCCTTCTGTGGTGGCCGTGCTACTCTTATGAGGCAGATTGTGACGATGGATCCGTGATGGCGATGGGACGATGGAAGGACAAACCCGCGCACGCACACGTCCTACTTCGCCGATACCGACGAGTGGGACGACTACGGTATGGAAGACAATCCGCCATCGCACTGGATGCCATTGCCGGATCCGCCCAAGGCCGTCGAATCCGGATACAAGAACAACAGGGACAAGACATGAAACTCACAAAGGACCGAACGCCGAGCATGAACCGCGAACTATTGCGAGTCGCGCTCCATGCTCTTGTTCGGCTTTGAACGGAGGTGGAAAGTGACGATCAACGAAATCGCGGCGCAGTGGTGGGCGGATCGGTTCGGAATCGAGGACAGGCGCGAGGCGCTGAAAGCGGCGCTGCTCAAGCACCTGCGAGACGGCGACTGGGAGACGTACAACGATTATGACCCCAGCGGGCCGCTGCTGGATGCGGTGCGCGAGGTGACGGAATGCCGAGGCTTCATGTTCTCGGGCGACGGACTGTTCCCGCGCAATACTGGCCTTTCGCGCGAAAGCAACGTGCTGCGAGCAAAGGAAGGCTACGGCGCTGACTGGATCGTGGTGCCGAACGCCCAGATCAGCGGCGGTACTCCGTCCGCTGAATCTGGTTGTTCGCTGTCTGGCGACGATGCGGAAACGCTGCTTTGCATCGCGCTCATGCGGGTTCTGGACACGCGGCAAGTCGCCGCTGTGCTCAAGGTGTACAAAGATGAGTTGAAGCCGGATGCGCCGCGACACTTGGCGGCTATCCGTGCGTCGAACGCATAGCTCTGCCATGACTGCCCGCCCTACGACTCCGACCTCGCCAATGACTCCCGCCGGGCAGTCATTGGCAGCAGCGTCTTGTTCTGCCTCTTTTGGGGTGATCTACGCCGATCCGCCTTGGAGATACGAGAATGGCACGCCGGGGCGCGAAATCGAACGGCACTACCCGACAATGAGCGACGAGGAAATCTGCGCTCTGGAAGTGCCAGCGGCAAAGGATGCAATCCTCTACCTGTGGGCAGTGGCTCCCCGCCTCGATGCTGGCTTCCGCGTGATGGAGGCATGGGGCTTCCGCTACAAGACCTGCGCGGTGTGGGACAAGGTGAAAGTGGGCATGGGCTTCTGGTGGCGCGGACAGCATGAAATCCTCATGGTCGGCACCCGTGGCAACGTCTCGCCGCCGCCGCAAGCCCTGCGAAAGCCAAGCGTCATCCGCTGCCCGCGTGGACGGCACAGCGCGAAGCCGGAGCAAGTGCGCGACTGGATCGGGGAATGGTATCCCGACGTGCCGAAACTGGAAATCTTCTCTCGGCTCAAACGCCCAGGCTGGGAGGTGTTCGGGAATCAGGTCGAGTATGACCT
>JBDRJH010000022.1:0-11238 GCA_043815125.1 Verrucomicrobiota bacterium | reverse complement strand
CGCCAACCTCAACACCGTCGCCGGGGAAATCCGCGCGGCCGGCGGCGAGGCCGACACGGTCGTCGCCGACATCTCCATGCCCAGCCGCATGAGGCGCGCCTTCGCCCGGCTCAAACGCAGCTACGGCCGGCTCGACCTGGTCTTCGCCAACGCCGGCGTCAACGGACTGTGGGCCCCCCTCGACCAACTCTCCGTGGAGGAATGGGACAAGACCGTCGCCATCAACCTGCGCGGCACGTTCCTCACCTGCAAACACGCCGTCGAGCTCATGCCGAAAACCGGCGGCTCGATCGTCATCACCTCGTCGGTCAACGGCACCCGCATGTTCAGCAACACCGGCGCCTCCGCCTACGCCGCCACCAAGGCCGCGCAGGTGGCCTTCGCCCGCATGATCGCCCTCGAACTCGCCCCGCGCGGCATCCGCGTAAACTGCGTCTGCCCGGGCGCGATCACCTCCTCCATCGACGACAACACCCGCCGGCGCGACCTCGCCCGCGCGCGCTACCCGGTCGACTTCCCCGAGGGCAAGGTCCCGCTCACCCACGGCCGGCCCGGCCGCGCCGACGACGTCGCCGACCTGGTCGCCTTCCTGCTCTCCGACCGCGCGCGCCACATCACCGGCACCGAGGTCTTCATCGACGGCGCGCAGTCCCTCCTGCAGGGCTGACCCGATCCAAGCCGGCCCGGCCGTTTCCCCATGTTTGTCGCACTCACCATCGGCCTCGTCGCCGGAGCCGGTTTGGTCTGGCTCGTTTCGCATCATCGGGATTCGCGCGTGATCCTGCACCCGATCGAGGATTGCCCGTCGCCCGACTTGCCACGCTTCGTCCGCACCGCCGGGCCGTTGCTCGGCTCGTCGTTTATCGACGGCAACGAGATCGCAGTGTTGCGCAACGGCGACGAGATCTTCCCCGCCATGCTCGAAGCCATCCGCTCCGCGCAAAAAACGATCTGCTTCGAGACCTTTATCTACTGGTCCGGCGAGGTCGGCCGCGCGTTCGCCGACGCGTTTGTCAACCGGGCCCGGGCCGGCGTGAGGGTGTATGTGTTGCTCGACTACGTGGGCTCGCTGCGCATGGACCATCAACTGGTCGGGCGACTCGTCGAGGCCGGCTGCGTGGTCGAGCGTTTCCACCCGCCCAGCCTGCTGCACCCCTCGCGCATCAACAACCGCACCCACCGCAAGCTGCTGGTGGTCGACGGCCGCACCGGCTTCACCGGCGGCGTCGGCATCAGCGACAAATGGGCCGGCCACGCGCAGGACCCGCAGCACTGGCGCGACACCCACTTTCGGCTGACCGGTCCGGCCGTCACCCAGATGCAGGCCGTGTTTATGGTCAACTGGATCAAGGTCACCGGCCGCATCGAGACCTCCGATGATTTTTTCCCCGAACTCGAGCCCGCCGGCGAGTCGGCCGCGCAGCTCTTCCACAGCTCGCCCGAAGACGGACGCGAAAACGTCCGACTCATGTTCCTGCTCGGCATCCAGTCCGCCCGCCGGAGCATCCGCCTGACCCAGGCCTATTTCCTGCCGGATGAACAATGCCGGCAGGCCCTCGCCCTCGCCGCCCGCCGCGGTGTCAGCGTCAAAGTCATCGCCCCCGGCACGCTCAACGACTCCGCCGCGGTGCGCCGCGCCAGCCGCGCCACCTGGGGAGAGTTGCTCGAGGCCGGCGTCGAGATCCACGAATTCCAGCCGACCACCCTGCACACCAAGTGCCTCGTCGTCGACGAACACTGGTGCTCGGTCGGTTCGGCCAACTTCGACCCGCGCTCCTTTCGCCTCAACGACGAGGCCAACCTCAACATCCTCTCCCCCACCATCGCCGCCACCCTCAACCGCCACTTCGAGGAGGACCTCGCGCGCAGCCGCCGGATCAGCCTCAAAGAGTGGCAGACGCGCTCCCTCGGCGAACGCCTCCAGGCCTGGGGCTACCGCCGCGTGCGCCGCCTGCTCTGAAACCCCGCCTGCGTTTGCAGGAAATCACCCGGCGGCGGATTGCATTCTGCAAGGGACACGCGGCCCCCAACCGCGTTAATTGTTTTTTAAAGCCATATATTGTAATTACTTGCACGCATCCAAAGGCAGCGCGGCATAAAACGTGATTATGACCCCGCTACCAGTCATGAAACTATCCCCCTCCCATCTCCGCCGCTACAAAGACATCGCCCTGCTGCTGTGGAAATACGGTCGTGGCGACCTCGCCCGCCACATCAAGTCAGCCGACGACACCTTCCTGCCCGAAAAGCCCGAAGCCCTCCCCGAAAACGCGTCGGACGGCAAACCCGGGCAACTCGCCGACGATCTCGAACGCCTCGGCCCCACCTACATCAAACTCGGCCAAGTCCTCGCCGGCCGCCCCGACTTGCTCCCGCCGGAGTATCTCGCCGCCCTCGCCCGCCTGCAGGACAAGATCACCCCGTTCGACTACGACGAGGTTGAACGCATCGTCTTCGAGGAGCTCGGCGTGCGCATATCCAAGGCCTTCGCCACCTTCGACCGCGAACCACTCGCCACCGCCTCACTGGGCCAGGTCCATCAAGCCACTCTGCACGACGGACGCGCCGTCGTCGTCAAGGTCCAGCGCCCCGGCATCCGCCAGATCATCGCCGAGGACTGCGAAGTCCTCGCCGACATCGCCGCCATGCTCGACGCCCACACCGAGACCGGACGCCGCTACCGCTTCTCGGAACTCGTGAAACAATTCCGCCAGACCCTGCGCGGAGAACTCAACTACGAACAGGAAGCCGCCAACCTCACCCAAGTCGGCGAGAACCTCCGCGACTTCCCCCACATCCACGTCCCCGCCACCATCCCCGACTACTGCTCCCCGCTCGTATTGACCATGGAGCACGTTCAGGGCCGCAAAATCACCGCCCTCAGTCCCCTCGCCCGCATCGACCTCGACGGCGCGCGCCTCGCCGACGAACTGCTCAAGGCCTACCTGCAACAGGTTCTCTCCGACGGCCTCTTCCACGCCGACCCGCACCCGGGCAACATCTTCATCAACGATCAAAACGAACTCGTGCTCCTCGACCTTGGCATGGTCGGCCGCCTGCCCCCGCGCCTGCGCGACCACCTGCTCAAGCTCCTCATCGCCATCAGCGAAGGCCGCGGCGAGGAAGCCGCCGACGTCCTCGCCGCCATCGCCGAAAAACGCCCCGACTTCGACCAGGTCAAACTCACCCGCGCCGTCAGCTCGCTCGTCGCCCACCACGCCGACTCCTCCCTCGACAATCTCAACGTCGGCCGCGCCCTGCTCATGCTCGACCACCACGCGCGCGAACACGGCCTGCACCCCCCGCCCGAACTCAGCCTGTTGGGCAAGACCCTGCTGCAACTCGACGAAGTCGGCCGCACCCTCGAACCCGGGTTCAACCCCAACGCCTCCATCCGCCGCCACCTCGGCGAGATCATGGCCGCACGCATACGCCAGGACCTCTCGCAAGGCAGCATCTTCGGCGCACTGCTGGAGATGAAAAACTTCGTATCCGGTCTGCCAGGACGCCTCAACAAGGTGCTCGACAACTTCGGCAGCCCGCGCTTCGAGGTCGCCGTCAAGTCCGACGACTCCGACCGCCTGATCAGCGCGATGCAGAAGATCGCCAACCGCATCTCCGCCGGCATCGTGCTCGCCGCGCTCATCCTCGGCGCCGCCCTGCTCATGCGCGTCGAGACCGACTTCCGCATCCTCGGCTACCCCGGCCTCGCCATGATCTGCTTCGCCGCGGCCGGCGGCGGCGGCACCTGGCTCGTCATCAGCACCTTCCTCCACGACAAGGCCGACAAGCGCAAGGCCCCCGGGCATCCCCGATAACACGTCGTTTTTTCGCCGACTATCGATGCCATGACCGGTAGGGACGGACCGCCGGGCCGTCCGGCTCGACGACCGCAAACGCTGGCGTCGATCACACACGGTCGCCCCCCCCCGACACCTCGGGCCGTTTCCCAAATCAGCCCCCAAGCCCGGCCCAGCCGACCCCTCAGGGAAAGGGGTCAACACCCCAGACTCATAGGCCTATCAAGGCCATGTCCTATCGGGTCCTTTTGCTTGGTCGCACACCCGCGGATTTTTTGTAAATTCTTATTACAAAATTTCTGCAACAAGGGCGTCGGACCGGTGATTGGAATCAAATGTAAACTCATACCAGTGGCCAACTTTCCATCGCTGCGCCGGCTCAAGGCGCTCGGTGCGTTGGCTGGTATCGTGTATGCGCAATCTTCCCTGCCCGCCGCCACCTTCACGTGGGACGGTGGACACGGCGGCCAGAGCCGCTGGACCGATAACAACAACTGGAACCCCAACGGCGCCCCCGCCAACGACGGCACCGCCGACCTGATCTTCGCCGGCACCGTCCGCCTCACCCCCGAGACCAATGGCGACTGGTCCATCAACTCGATCACCTTCAGCAGCACCGCAGGCGCCTTCACCCTCATCGGGGAAAACGTCACCCTCCAAGGCACCTCGGTCACCCACGCTATCCGCAACGACGACGATCAGACCCAGACCATCAACCACGCCCTGATCACCGCCGCCAACCAGTCCTGGGCCGCGCTCGCCGGCGATCTCGCCATCAACGGCAACGTCACCAACAACCACGCGCTCACGCTCACCGGCCCCGCCAATACCACCATCGGCGGCATCGTCGCGGGCACCGGCTCGCTCATCAAGTCCGGCGCCGGCACACTCACGCTCTCCGGCGCCAACACCTACTCCGGCGGCACCACCGTGTCCGCCGGCACCCTGCTGGGCACCTCCGCCTCGCTCCAGGGCGACATCGTCAACCACGCCGCCCTTGCCTTCGACCAGGCCGCCACCGGCACCTACGCCGGCGTCATCTCCGGCTCCGGCGCGGTCACCAAGTCCGGCGCGGGCAACCTCACGCTCTCCGGCGCCAACACCTTCACCGGCACCGCCGCCGTCTCCGCCGGCACCCTCACCCTCTCCGGCGGCTCCGCCCTCGCCGACACCGCCGCCGTCTCCCTCGCCGACGCTGCCGGCGCCACCCTCGCGCTCGCCGACTCCGAGACCATCGGCTCGCTCTCCGGCGGCGGCTCCACCGGCGGCGACGTCTCCCTCGGCGCCAACACCCTCACCGTCGGCTCCGGCGACTACGCCGGCGCCATCTCCGGCTCCGGCTCGCTCGTCAAGGACACCGCCGGCACCCTCGCCCTCTCCGGCGCCAACACCTACTTCGGCGGCACCACCGTATCCGCGGGCACACTACAGGGCGACTCCGCCTCCCTCCAGGGCGACATCGTCAACCACGCCGCCCTCGTCTTCGCCCAGGCCTCCGACGGCACCTATGCCGGCGTCGTCTCCGGCTCCGGCGGCCTCGTCAAGTCCGGCTCCGGCAACCTCACCCTCTCCGGCGCCAACACCTTCACCGGCACCGCGACCGTCGCCGAGGGCACCCTCACCCTCGGCGCCGACAACGCCGTCGGCGCCAGCGCCGACCTCGACATCCAGACCGGCGGCACCTTTTCGCTCGGCGGCGATCATTCCGTCGAGGTCGCCGCGCTGAGCTTCGGCAACGCCACGCTCGACTTCGGCCCGACCGGCACCGCCAACAGTTTTCTCTTCGGCAGCGCCGGCACCGCCGCCGGCACCCTCACCGTCGCCAACTGGGAATCCGGCTCCGACCTGCTCGCCTTCAACCACACCCTCGGCACTCCCGCCGGCAGCTTCCTCGAAAGCATCTACTTCTCCGGCATCGGCGCCGGCCAGATCGGCGCAGTCAACGGCGACTGGACATCCATCGTCGCCGTGCTGCCGACCTTCTCGGTCTGGAACGGCGACGGCGCCAACAACAACTTCAACAACAACGCCAACTGGGTCGACGACATCGCGCCCGGTTCGGGCGCCACCACCAGCATCGCCTTCGACGGCTCCACCCGCACCGGGCCCAACCTCAACGCCGACTACACGCTCAACCGCCTGAAATTCGAGTCCACCGCCGCCGCCTTCACCCTCACCGCCAACGCCGGCCGCGAGTTCACCTTCGACGGCGTCGTGCCCTCCATCATCCAGGCCTCCGCGTCCGACCAACAGATCGTCGCGCCGATCATCCTCGTCAAAAACACCTTCATCGAGATCTCCGGCGCGGGCGACCTCACGCTCACCGGCGAGCTCTCCGGCGCGGGCGGGCTCACCACCCTCGGCACCGGCGGCGAGCTCATCCTCGCCGGCACCAACACCTACACCGGCGCCACCGCCATCACCGAGGGCACCGTCGTCCTGCAAAACGCCGCCGCGCTCGGCTCCACCGCCGCCGGCACCTCCGTCTCCGCCGGCGCCACCCTCCGCCTCGAAAACAACATTTCCGTCGGCGCCGAGGCGCTCGCGCTCAACGGCAGTCTCGTCCAAACCTCGGGCGCCAACGCCTACGGCGGCGCCATCTCCGGCTCCGGCACGGTCACCGTCGACGGCGGCACGCTCACCCTCAACGGCGCCTCCGCCAACACCTACACCGGCGCCACCACCGTCAACGCCGGCACGCTGGCCCTCGCCAAGTCCTCCGGCAACGCCGTGGTCGGCGCGGTCGTCATCGGCCCCGGCGCCCTGCGGCTCGACGCCGCCGATCAGATCGCCGACTCCTCGCGCGTCTCCCTCGCCAGCGACTCCGCCGTCTTCAACCTCAACGGCCACGCCGAGACCATCGGCTCGCTCGCCTCGGCCAACTCCGCCGCCTCCGTCACGCTCGGCTCCGCCACGCTCACCACCGGCGCCGACCACACGTCGACCACCTTCGCCGGCATCGTCTCCGGCGCCGGCGGACTCGCCAAGACCGGCTCCGGCACCTTCACCCTCGCCGGCGCAAACACCCACACCGGCGCCACCACCATCACCACCGGCACCGTGATCCTGCAAAACTCCGCCGCGCTCGGCTCCACCGCCGCCGGCACTTCCGTCGCATCCGGCGCCACCCTGCAGCTGGAGAACAACATCATCGTCGGCGCCGAGGCGCTCGCGCTCGACGGCGCGCTCGTCCAGACCTCCGGCGCCAACACCTACGGCGGCGTCATCTCCGGCTCCGGTGTCGTCACCGTCGACGGCGGCAACCTCACCCTCAACGGCGCCGCGGCCAACACCTACACCGGCGTCACCACCGTCAACGCCGGCACGCTCGTGCTCGCCAAGTCCTCCGGCAACGCCGTCATCGGCGAGGTTGTGCTCGGCGACGGCTCCGGCACCGACACGCTCCGGCTCGACGCCGCCAACCAGATCGCCGACACCGCGCGCGTCATCCTCTCCGCGGGCGGCACGCCCACGCTCAACCTCAACGGCCACGCCGAGACCATCGGCTCGCTGCAATCACTCAACACCGGCTCGGTCGTCATCCTCGGCGCCGCCACGCTCACTACCGGCGCCGACAATACCGACTCCACCTTCGCCGGCGTCGTCTCCGGCGCCGGAGGGCTCGCCAAGACCGGCTCCGGCACCTTCACCCTCGCCGGCGCCAACACCTACTCCGGCGCCACCACCGTGTCCGCCGGCACGCTGCTGCTGGGCGCCTCCGACCGCATCGCCGACACCTCCGCGCTCAACCTCGCCGGCGGCACCCTCTCGCTCGGCGGCGCGTTTTCCGAGACGGTCGGCCTGCTTTCCTACAACAACGGCGTGCTCGACTTTGGCGCCGCCGGCACCGGCACCAGCTTCATCTTCGCCGGCGACGGCACCGGCACCGGCGCGCTGGTGATCCGCAACTGGACGGTCGGCTCCGACGTCTTCGCCTCGGTCGTCGACACCCTCGACCAGAGCTTCCTCGACAACATCTTTTTTGACGGCATCGGCGTGGGCATCGGCGCCGAGATCTTCGGCCTCACCGGCGGCAACCACGAGATCCGCCCCATCCAGACCTTCGTCTGGCAAGGCGGCAACAACAGCGGCCCGTCGCCCCGCAACGCCTGGTCGCGCGGCGGCAACTGGGAAGGCGGCCTCGCCCCCGGCATCGGCGACGGCAAGGCCATCGTCCTGGCCGGCTCCACCGACCTGGCCAGCGACATGAACGCCGCCTACAACATCCACAGCCTGCTCTTCCGCGACGATGCCGGCGCGTTCGACATCACCTCCTCCACCGCCGACACCCTCACCGTGCGCGGCGGCGGCATCTACAACGATTCGGCCAACACGCAGACCCTCGGCGTCGACCTCGCCCTCGCCGCCAACCAGACGTGGAACGCCGCCTCCGGCGACCTCGTCTTCAGCGGCCCCACCGTGCTGCTGGGCGCCCACACGCTCGGCGTCAACGGCGCGCACGACGTCGACATCTCCGCCGTCGTCTCCGGCGCGGGCGGCATCGTCAAGAACGGCGCCGGCACCCTCACGCTCTCCGCGGCCAACACCTACTCGGGCGCCACCACCGTGTCCGCCGGCACGCTCGCGATCAGCCACGCCTCGGCCCTCGGCACCGACGCCGCCGGCACCGCCGTCGCGGCCGGCGCGACGCTGTCGCTCTCCGGCGGCATCACCGTCGCCACCGAGGCGCTCGCGCTCGACGGCACCCTGCTCAACGCGTCGGGGAACAATGGATACGCCGGCGACATCACCTTCGGCGACGGGGCGACCGTGCGGTCCGACGCCGGCACCCTCTCGCTCACCGGCTCGCTGGCCGCGGGCGGCGCGCTGACCGTCGGCGGCGCGGGCGACGTCGTGATCGACGGCACCATCGCCGGCGGCGGCGACTTCACCAAGAGCGGCGACGGCACCGTCACCTTCAACGCCGACCAGACCTTCGCCACGCTCACCCTGGGCGGCGGCACGCTGGCGCTCGGCGATCTCGTCAACCTCACCGTCGACGCGCTCAGCATCACGGCCGCCTCGATCATCGACTTCGGCACCGAGCGCTCGATCATCACCGTGAACGGCAGCATCACCTTCATCGACGAGGGCACGCTGCTCACCATCGCCAATTGGAACGAGTGGCAGGACTACATCCACGCGCTCGACGGCGGGGACTATGTGACCGGCGAGGCCCCGCTCAGCCAGATCCAGTTCGCCGGCTGGACCAGCCCGACCAAGTGGCAGGACTACAACTCCGAGATCACGCCGGTGCCCGAGCCCCACGCGACCGGCGCGCTGCTGCTCGGCGGCGTGGTCGCGCTGGCGTTGAACGGCCGGCGACGGTTCAGGAACCGGCCGGCTGCTCGACGATCCGCTTGAGGTTGGCGAGGCCCTGCTCGAACTGGGGGCCGATCATCTCCTCGCAGTCGATGACGAGACTGATGGCCTTGCCGATGAAGTTGTTGTCGCCGGACATCGTCCACGTGACGGTCGTGCCACCGTCGGGCGACGGCGCCAGCGCGAGGGAACTCTCGCTGGTGCCGGCGAATGGCCGGACAAAGTCGAGCCGGTAGCGCACGAGCTCGGCGGGGCGGCTCTCGATGATCGTCATGCTGCCGGCGCCGATGTTGGCGTCGCCGTCCCAGGCAAAGGACGCGCCCTCGCCGGCCGGCGGCCCCGCGAAGCTGACCTTGGCGTCGGGATCAAGCTCGGCCCACGGGGAGAACTCCTGCCACTGGCGCAGATCGTTGATGCGGGCGAACACACGGTCGGCCGGCGCGGTGATCGTCGCACTGCGCGCGACGCTGAACTCGGCCGGACGGGTCGCGATGAAGGCGGCGAGGCCGCCCAGCAAGAGGACCAGGACGAGGGCGAAAACGCCCAGAATTTTGAAGAAGGTTTTCATGACGGGTCGTCAGACGAACTTGGCCGTGAGCAACGGGCGGTAGGCGGCGCGATACAGGAAGGCGAGGAACAGGTTCAATGCCATGAACACGCCGGCCATCGGCAGGCCCGCGGGCTCCAGATAAACGTGGAACAGCACGCTGTTGAGCATGAACGGGAAGAACACCACCAACGCGAGCGGCACAAAGAGGTTGGTCAGCAGACACAGTCCGACAAAGAGCTGCGTGATGCCGATCAGCGGCATCATGTAGCCGCTCTCCACCAGCGCGCCGGCAAAGGCGACCGCGCCCTCGGGCATGGGCGTCTCGGGCTGCGGGATGAAGTTGAAGAACAGGTTGAGGCCGAAAACAACGAGCGGCAGTCCGAGAAGGAAGCGCGCTACGGTGGTGATGATGCGGGTGATTTTACCGGGTTGGGTGCTCATGGTGAGAGGGGCGATTTTTTCAGGAGGATTTCAGTTTGGCGACAAAGGCGACGAGGCGGTCGAGACTCTCGCCCCAGCCTTGGTCGAAGCCCATCTTGGCGTGCGCCTCGCAATTGGAGACGGTCCAGTGCAGGGCGCGAGCGGTGTAGCGGGTGCGCCCGCCGGGCAATGCGTCAAAGGTCGTGATGGCGGTGAAGAAGACGTCGGGCGACGGCTCCCAGCCGGGCAGGAAGGCGTCGGTGAAGACGACCTTTTCGTTTTCCACGACTTCGAGAAAAACGCCCTTGGTCGGATACTCGGTGCCGTCGGGCGCGCGCATGATGGTGCGAAATACGCCGCCGGGCCGTAGGTCCATTTCCACGAACGGCGTGGTCATGCCGTGCGGCCCCCACCACTCGGCGAGGTGTTGTGTCCAGGCTTTGAATACAAGGGCGGGCGGCGCGTCGATCTCGCGGGTCAGCGTGAGCTCGCGCTGGGCGAGCGACGGCGTGGCGGCGGGCGCGGACGATTCGTCGGCGGCGGACTCGGCGGCGCGCATCTTGGCGAGCTCGGCCTCAAGTCGGTTGAGGTTCTGCTCGTTGGCGTCGCCCACGCGTTCCCTGACGGCGGCGCAGATCTCGGGCGTCTCGAAGACCATGCGCCAGGTGATGAACGTGCAGCTCTCGGCCGGGCCCTCGAAGGTGACGATGGTGTGGAATTTGGGATTGGTCACGTGGTCGAACACGATGCGCGAGCCCGGCTCGATCTCACGGAAGACCGAGTGGTTGGCGTAGTTGTGTCCGTCGGGTCCGTGCATGACGAATTTCCAGTCGCCACCGGGGCGCAGGTCGAATTCGTGGAACGTGTTGGTGAAGCCGTCCGGCCCCCACCACACGGCGAGGTGCTTGGGATCGGTCCAGGCGCGAAAGACCAGCGCACGCGGCTGCACGATGGTGCGGGTGGTGACGATCTGCCGATCGTCGGGAAAGATGTCGGTGGTGGTGCTCACGCGAGAGGAAGTTGGGAGTCGCTGGTTTCGGCGCAGAGTTCGTCCAGGCGGGCCTTCAGGACCATCGCCAGATCGGCCGCCTCGACGGAACCGCGCTGCTCGAGGTCAAAGGCCTGCTCGGTCAGCTCGACACGCAG
>JBDRJH010000021.1:0-2002 GCA_043815125.1 Verrucomicrobiota bacterium | reverse complement strand
TGCTTTCACCCTGATACCAGATGACGCCGCGGATGGTGGCGGGGGTCAGTGGGTAAAGCATCGCGTTGTAGATACTGGCGGGTTGCACCGGGTCGCCTTTGCCGACGGGGCGGCGCGGCTTGCGTGATTTGAATTCGGTGTTGTTGGCCACAGCGGCGGCCTTGTCGGCCTCCCATTTGGCCAGGTCGATTTGATATTTTTCAAATGCGGCGGGGGAGTCAGCGAGCAGCTTGGTCCAGCGGTCTTCGATCAACTTGCCCATCGGTAGCGCGGCGATGGTGGGTGTGCTCATCCAAGACTCGATCTGGCTTCCGCCCCAGCTGCTGTTGATGAGACCGACGGGGACGTTGAGTTGGTCGCGGAGTTGGCGACCAAAGTAGTAGGCGACGGCGGAGAGTTTGGCGGCGTTGGCTTCCGACGTGGGTTCCCAGCTGCCGGGAGCGGTATCGAGCGGTGTTTCGGAGGTGACGTTGGGGGCCTTAAAGACGCGGAGTAGCGGATCGTTGATTTCGGGAGCCGAGGGCGGCGGGAGGTGCAACTGCGGGAAGGTCCACGCCATGTTGGACTGGCCGGAGCAGAGCCAAACTTCGCCCACGAGCACGTCGTTTACGCGGAGGGTGTTCGTGCCCTGGACGACGAGCTCGGCGGGTTGGGCGTTAGCGGCCAGTGGGGCGAGTTGGACCTGCCAGTGGCCTTGGGCGTCGGTCTCGGTTTCGAGCGATTGGCGGCCGAAGGAGACGTGGACTTTTTCACCTACATCGGCCTGACCCCAGACCGTGACTGGGCGACCTTGCTGCAAGACGACGCCGTCACGAAACAAAGGGCCAAGGGTGACGCTGGCGGACAGGGAGAGCGCGGTCGCAAAGAAGGCAAGGATCAGCAGGCCGGCGTGGTGGAGTCGGTGGGTGTTTGATTTCATCTGGGTAGAACGGTAGTGTGTGGCGATTTGGCCCGGGCATGGTTTCGCCGAGCGAGGTTTGCGTTTGCGGTGGTCAAGAGGACCGACGGCGCGCGCGATTGTGGGTGAGTCTGCGGGCACCCATGGTGAGGAGGTGAAGCGCAGGGGTTTGGCTTATCGGAGTGCCGATTTACTCAAGCGGTTCGCCGGACTGGTCCCACACGGTGAGGTTGGTGAGGTTGCGTTCGGTTCGCTTAAAAACGAGGGAGGCGAGTAGCGCGGTGCCGAGCGCGAGCAGGTTGCCGAAGATCGCGAGGTAGTAGGGCGGGATCGAGATGCTCAACGATGCGGGGATACGGCCGGCGCTGCTCAACATGACCCAGATTGTGAAGCTGATGGCGACGGAGACTCCGCACCAGATGGCGGCGGTGCCGATCCGGCGGGTGAACATACCGGCGATGAAGACCGAGGGGATGCCTACGGTAAGGATCGCACCGGCCATGAGCATGAAGTCGGTGAGCGTGACCATCTTGATGCTGTAGATGAGCAGCGCGCCGCCGGTCATCGCCAGGGCGAAGCCGAGCGAGGTCAGTTTGCCCAACACGAGCCGGCGGGTGTCGCTGGCGTCGCGGTTGATGTATTTGCGGTAGAGGTCGTCGATCGAGACCATGCTCGATACGTTGATGCAGGAACTCAGCGTGGACATGCCGGCGGCAAATGCACCGGCGATTACCAGTCCGGCCAGACCACCCGAGAGGTGCGTCATGATGAAGTGGGGCAGGATACGCTCGGCTTTATAGACGCCGTTCAATACTCCCGTGGCAAAGGGATCGGGGTTGTGCAGGAAAAACAAAAACAGGGCCACGCCGATGAGTTGAAACAACGCCCACACGGGCACCGCACCAAAGCCCAGGATATACATGGAGCGGCGGGCGTCCGCGGCGGTGCGAGCGGTGCACCAGCGCTGCACGGTGGATTGGTCGAACTGAAGGCTCAGGTATTGAGCGCAGCCGACGAGGAAGAGCATGAGCACGGTTTTTTCTTCGAAACCGCCAAACCAGTAGCACTGCAAAGCGGTTCCTGCTGGGCTGCTGGACCCATTGA
>JBDRJH010000020.1:0-2740 GCA_043815125.1 Verrucomicrobiota bacterium | reverse complement strand
CCGGCACATCCGCGGTCAGCCACGGACGCAACCACCCGGCATCCAGCGACTCGGCCTGCAATTCGAAACCCGTCGCGTCGCCCGAAACCCGCAGCCCGCCGGCCGGACCCGCCAGCGCCAGATTCGCGATGCGCGGGGCGGGCGACCAACGAACCCGCGCCGGCTCCACCAGCCGCCACTGCGACACACCGCCCTCGCTCAGGTCAAACTCCGCCAGGTCGGCCGCCTCGCGGTCCGCCGCGCCGGCCGCGGTCAACCCGACGCCGTCGCCGCGTAGCTCCAGACGAAACTCGCGGGCCGACTCTCCCCGGCCCTGCCAGGTGACGCCGCCGTCGACCGGCTTGAGCCAACCGGTTCGCAGGGCCCGCAGCGACAGCTCGCCGCCGTGCTCCAGCTCCGGCCAGACGCCCCGCGCGGTCGCCTTCAAGCCGATCTCCCCGAGGCCGACGTCGCCCGGCAGCCAGGGGCCGTAGGTGGCGGCCGTCAACCGGCCCGACACCTCGCCGTCGGCGAGGGCGCGCGTATCCAGATTGTAACGACCGGAGGCCGACAGGCTCTCGTCTCCGGGCAGCGTGACGCGGATCCGCCTCACCACGAGCTCCGGCCAGCGCAGGCCGGCGTCCGCATCCACTTTTTCAATACGCCAGCCGCGCGCCTCCAGGCCGGAGGCGGCGAGCTCGGCGTCGACCTCGGGGCGGCCGTCGTCGCCGGGGCGCACCGTCACGCGTCCGTCGACCCGGCCGCGCGCCGCCAGCGCGGGCCAGTCGGCGAGGTCGGCCCGCAGGGAAAAGCGCGATTCACCGGACAGCAGCCGCCCGCCGGTCGTCAACCGCACCGGCTCGTCGAGGGTGGCGGTGAGGCCCGGCGCCCGCACCACGGCGCGCGCCAGGGCGAGTTCGTTTTCGTCGCCCGAGCCGCCCAGCGAGATCTCCAGCGCCGGCGCCTGGCCGACGGGCGCGCCCTTCGCCTCCGCGGTGAAGTCGAACCGGCCGTCGCGCCACTGCACGCGGGCATCGCCGGTGATCTCGCGGTAGGCCTGCTCCCAGCCGAAACGCGCGCCGGGCAGAACCCAGCCGGTGGCGACGGCCTCGGCGGTGAGCGGACGCCAGCCTTCGGGGCCAAAGGCGGCCCGCAGCGTCCACGGCTGCCCCGACCATTGGCCGTCGGCGTCGAGCGCCTGGCCAGCGATCCGCGCCCGGGCGGTCCACAGGTCGTCGGGGCCGCGGGCCGACAGGCGCCACTCCGCGCCGTCGCGCGCGAGCACGAGATCCTCGGCGCGCCGGTCGCCCGACTCGATGTAGGCGACCTCAAGCCGGCCGTCGCGCAACGTGGCGGAGCCGACGCGGACCTCGCCGTCGGGCCAGCGCACCGCGCCGGGCCGGGTTTGCACGGGGGGCAGCCAGGCCGTGGTTTCGTCGACGCGTTGCCCGACGCGTTGGAGCGTCTCGGTCCAGCCGCTGACGGAATCGCCTTCGTCCGGGCCGTCGCCGGCCGCGGGGATGATGTCGACCGTCCAGTCGCCGAGTTCGATCACGCCGGCGCGGCCGCCGGTGAGCCAGGCGCGCAGCCAGCGCCAGGGGGAGTCGGTTTCGATGCGCTCGGCGCGCACGGTGACGCCCTCGCGCCGGACCACGAGGTCGTCGATCGCCACGCGCGCGCCGGCGAGTCGTTCATAGCGGGAGAACTCCACGCCCAGCCAGCGGGGGCCGATCCGGCCGAGCGCCGCGCCCAGCCACCACGGCGAGGTGATCGCCGCCAGGAGCGGGAGGATCAACAGGACCAGACAGAGACTGAGCAACCGACGACGCATAGAGTCCCGACAGTGTTGCCCAACCCGGGGCGACTAACCAAGCCGGACGGTCTTTTTTTTGAAAAAGATCGGAGGGGGGGCACAAAACGACTCCGTCGTTCCGTGCTACTTAGCGCGCGGTGCTCCCGAATTCCAATTCGCGTAAGGTGAGATTAATGGCGGACCAATGAACGCTCGTAGCGGGGAGCGCCAGCGACCCCTTCCGATCCCGGGTCGCTGGCGCTCCCCGCTACGATAACCCGCGTCGGTCTCAACGTGTGGCCGGCGACGTGAGCGGCGGGATTCGCGCGGGGCCGAGTTTAAACACGAACCGGGGCTCAGAGGTCGGGCGGGACGGTGGCGATGGCTTCCTCGATGGTGGTGAGGCCTTCCTTGACCTTGAGCAGGGAGTCTTGGTGGAGGGTTTTCATGCCGGCGGTCATGGCGAGCTTCTTGAGCTCGGCGGTCTCGAGGCCCTTGTTGATGCCCTCGATGAGTTCGGCGGTGGTGACCATGAGCTCGTGGATGCCGACGCGGCCCTTGTAGCCGGAGCCGCCGCACTTGGGGCAGCCCTTGGGGTTGGCCTTGTAGATGGGACCGCTCCAGCCGATGGCTTTTTCGAGGATTTCCTTTTCGCGGCCAACGGGCTCCGCTTGCACGCGGCATTGTTTGCAGACGCGGCGCATGAGGCGCTGGGCGCACACGCAGAGCAGCGACGAGGAGATCATGAAGGGCTCGATGCCCATGTCGGTGAGACGGGCGACGGTGCTGGGGGCGTCGTTGGTGTGCAGCGTGGAGATGAGCAAGTGACCGGTGAGGGCGGCCTCGACGGCGATGTTGGCGGTCTCCTTGTCGCGAATTTCGCCGACGAGGATAATGTCGGGGTCCTGGCGGAGGAAGGCGCGCAGGGCGCTGGCAAAGGTGAGGCCGATCTGCCGGTGCATCTGCATC
>JBDRJH010000019.1:0-8965 GCA_043815125.1 Verrucomicrobiota bacterium | reverse complement strand
TGAGGGCGCGGGCGAAGTCGGCCGCGGTGGCGCCGGCGGGCAGGAGGCGGCCGTTGCGGCCGTCGCGCACGACTTCGCGGGCGCCGGGGGCGTCGAGGGCGACCACGGGGTTGCCGGCGGCCATGGCCTCGGCGAGCACGAGGCCCTGGGTCTCGGAGGTGGAGGCGAAGGCGAAGACGTTCATGGCGGCGTAGGCGTCGTGCAGCGGGCGGCCGGAGAGCTTGCCGGTGAAGACGACGCGGTCGGCGACGCCGGCGGACCGGAAGGCGGCCTGCATGGCCTTGCGGCTGGGGCCGGAGCCGACGACGAGGGCGCGGGCCGCGGGGATTTTTTGCAGGGCGAGCGCGATGGCTTCGGCGAGGTAACCGAGGTTTTTCTCGGGGGCGAGGCGGCCGAGGTGGCCGATCACGGGGGCGTCGGCGGGTAGTTTCCAGCGGGCGCGGGCGCGGGTGGAATCGCCGGTGGCGATGCGGCGGGTGTCGATGCCGGTGGGGACGACGTGCACGGGGACGTTGACGCCGCGCGAGAGGATGAGTTCGCGCACGCTTTCGCTGGGGGCGATGACGGCGTCGCAGCGGTTGGCGTAGCGGGTGGCGATCTCGGCGGCCATGTCTCCGGCGGCTTCGCTCTCGAAGGGGAGGTAGTGGGTGTAGTTTTCGTAGAGCGTGTGGTGGGTGAAGACGATGGGCACCTGGCGGCTGGCGGCCTCGCGCAGGGCGGTGTCGCCGAGCAGAAAGGGGTGGTGGGCGTGGATGATGTCGTTGTCGAAGCCGGCCAGACGTTGCGAGAAGGTGGCGGCGAAGGGCAGCCGCACGGAGAAGTCGCTGTCGTTGAAGTGGGTGATGGCGGTGAGGCGCTCGACGTGTTTCTCGATGCGCGCGGGGGCGCCGCCCTCGGCGAACTCGGGGGCGACCACGAGCACGTCGTGCCGGGCTTCGAGCTGGTCCTCAAGCAGGGTCTGCACGGCGCGGGCGACGCCGCCGACGTGGGGCAGGAAGGTGTTGGTGAAGTGGATGATCTTCATGGCTGCGAACGCGGCTGGATTTTGGGGCGTGTGCGCGGGGCGGGCGACCGCCGCGCCGGGAGACTGGTGGGCGCGGCGGCGTGCCGGTTCAGCGGCGGCGGCCGGCGAAGAGGGTGCCGGCGCCGGAGAGCAGGGCGATGACGCCGAGCACGATGAGCCAGATGCTCTTGTCGGTGGGGGCGCCGGTGACGACCTCACTGACGTCGGAGGAGACCGAGTCGGAGGCGCTGAGGCCGAAGATCAACAGGATGACACCGGCGGCGAAGAGGGCGAAGGATGTGATTCTCATGGGATGGGTTGGGTTTGGGACGGGTTGATGGTTGCCCGCCGGGGCGAGGCCGGGGCGGACGGGTGGGCGGGGGGAGGGTTCAGGAATTGTCCGTCGCGTAGGCGGGGTGGTCGCGCAGGTCGCGGATCTGGTCGTGGGCGGCCTGCACGTCGGAGGCCTGCGCGCTGACGAGGTTGCGCAGGCCGGAGTCGAGGGTGGCCTCGGCGAGCACGGTGCGGTAGGCGGCGACGGCCTTGTCCTCGCCGCGCTCGCACTCGGCGAGGACGGCGTGGGTGTCGTTTTTGACGACGGTGGCCTTGAGGGTGAGCCAGCCGCGGTGGAGTGCGCCGGCGAGGTGGCTGGAGTCGCGGGGTTCGCAGCCGAGGGCGCCGACGGCGCGTTTGAGGTCCACGGCGAAGTCGGCGCGCTGGCGGGAGAGCCGGGTGAAGAGGAGCTTGAGCTCGGGGTTTTCGGTGTCCTCGGCGGCGGCGTGGTAGCCTTTTTCACCGTCGATGCAGATGGCGACGAGGTCGTTGAGGTGGCCGGCGATCTCATCGCGAGCGGCTTCGGTGAGCGGGGATTGTTTCATGGCATTCATGGATCGGATGGGTTGGGGAGTCGGAGGGATGCTTTTCCTTTAGCGATGGTTGTGCCATGCGGAGGGCGTTAACATTAAGTATTTTATTGTTATGTTTTTGCGTGATATTTGGTCGGTTTTTGGCGGTTGTGGTTCAGGCATTTTGCAAGGTTTTTGGTGCGGGATCCGGCGATTTGCTGGAGGGGTGCGTTCCTGAAAACGCAGGACGCCACTTGTCCGGGGACGAGTGGCGTCGGTTGGGGGGAGGGAGGGACTGGGCATGGGTCAGCCCCGGCCGCGGATGGCTCCGGCGAGCAGGGAGACGACGAGCAGCACGAGGAAGATGAAGAACAGGATCTTGGCGATGCCGGCGGCGGTGCCGGCGATGCCGCCGAAGCCGAGCAGGCCGGCGATGATGGCGATGACGAGGAATGTGATGGTCCAGGAGAGCATGGTGATGGCGGGTCGGGGGTTGTGGTTGTTTTGTGAATACGCGTTGTTCTCAGAACGCGGCGGAGAGTGTGACGGAGCCGAACCGGGTGTGGTCGTCGGCCTGGGTTGCGAACTCGCGGGTGCGGTGGACGAAGGTGGCGGTGAGTTGCCAGCGTCCGGCGATCAGGCCGAAGCCGGTCATGAGGTCGGCGACGAACGGTTCCTTGTCGACGGAGCGGCTGTCCTTCCAGGTGTTGCCGTCGAGGAAGATGTCGCGCGCGACGGCGCGGCCCTCGGCGCCGGCGAACAGGAAGAGGCTGAAGTCGCGGTTTTCCGCGACGCGGGGGTCGAGGTCGTCGGAGGGGGCGGCGCCGATGGAGCCGCCGCGGGAAAGTCCCACGCCGAAATCGCTGGGGAGGTTTACGCCGAGGCGGGCGACGCCGCCGAGGTTGGCGTGGGTCTGCACATTGCCGAGGGAGAAGCCGCCGTGGGGGATGAAGTCGACGCCGAGGGTGTCGCCGAGGGTGCGGGCGACGAGGCGGTGGCGGCGCTCGTAGATGAGGTTGAGGCCGGGCTCGTCCTTCAGCTGGTGGTCCCAACCGCGGGGGAAGCCGTCGTCGATCCATTCGTGCACGGTGCGTTGGGTGTCCTCGGCGAGCGAGGAGGGGCCGACAATGCCGGCCTGGATCGATATGATGTCGGCGCGGGTGGCGGTCTTGCTGATGAAGGAAACCTCGACGTAGCTCCAGCCGGCGTAGGGGCGGTCGTCGGGGTCGGGGTTGACGCGGTTGGTGTCTTCCGGGGTGTAGATGTTTTGGCCGAGGGAGAGGCCGAAGTTTTTTTGGGTGCCGGGGCGGTTGATGAAGGGCAGGGCGTCGATCAGGGCCTGACGCCAGCCGCGCTGGCCCCACTCGGAGAGGTCGCCCGAGAGCCAGGAGAATTTCGCCCCGTTGGTGTAGTGTTTGTCGGTGCCGGTGAAGTAGTCGTTTTCAAAATACACGGTGAACACGCCGGCATCGCGGGCGCGGAGGGTTTCGACGGGCGGTTCGTCGCCGGCGTCGGCGGCGGCCGGGGCCTGGCCGAGGGCGGGAACGGACGTGAAAAGAACGCAGAGGGCGAGCAGTCCGGGATTGGGTTGAAGCATGGGATCGGGGGTTGGTCAGCGGGCCGCCGCGGGGCGGACGAGCTGGCGGTGGAGTTGGAGGAGTTGTTCGATGCGGGCTTCGAGATCGGCCCGGGGGCGCCGGTCCTCGCGCGCCGGACAGCGCGGGTCGAGGAGGCGGCGGAGGGTGTTGATTTCCTGACTGAGCGCGGCGCGCGCGAGGCGGAGGTCGCGGGGAGTGGTCATTGCTGCGGGCGTGGTGGGCGTGGGTTTAGTTGACGAGGGATTCCCAGGAGCCGCGCAGGTCGGCGACGAGGGCGTCCCAGCGGGCCTTGGTGAAGTCGTTTGCGAGGTCGTCATGGCGGTCCTCCAGCGCGTCGACGCGTTTCTCGAGCGCGGCGCGGCGCGGGCTGTCGGGCATGGCGTCGCAGTGGTCGTCGAGGCGCTCGATCTCGTCGTCGAGGGCGTCGAGGGCGCGTTTGACGTCCGCCTTGTTCTCGGGCGAGGGGTTCATCTTGTAGACGGCGATCCGGGCCATGGCTTTGTTGGCCTCGGCGTCGAGGGCGGCCTGGGTCTTGGGCATGGCACCGGGCTGGTCATCCTGGGCGTCGCCGGTGACCTTGGCCTTGACGTCGCGGTAGGTGTCCTTGGTCCAGGCGGCGACTTTGGCGTATTCGACCTTGAGGTCGGCGGCGAGTTCGTCGGCCTTGGCCTTGACGTAGTTTTTGCGAAGTTCGGAGCGGCGTTCCTTCAGGGCATCGAGTCGGGCTTCGGCGGACGAGCGCTCGGCGCCGTCGGGGGCGTTTTCGACGCGTTGCTCGATGGCGTCGATGCTGGCGTTGATCTGGTCGAGTGAGGCTTTGTAATCGTCGGCCACGGCCTCGGCCTTGGTGGCCTTGGTCTCGGCGGAGCCGACCGCCGGGTCGGCGGCGAAGGCCGGGCGGAGGGCGATCAGGGTGAGGGCGAGGGCGATTTGCGACTTGGTGAGGGTTGAGGGCATTTTCATGACGCCGGTCCAAGTCGCAGCGCCGATGCCAAATGATGGCGGGTTTTTTTAAACTGTTTAATATTATTAAGAAGCGAATTTCTTTAATGATTTAAACTGCAACACCGCCTGCAAAATGCATGAAAAGGCCGTGGTGTTGATTGCAGCGCGCACGAAGCAGGCTTCTTTGCACTGTGTTAAATATCAGCAGGAAATGGGGTTAAGACCCCATTACGATTCGATCAAAGATCACTCAAACTCATCCATCCCAGTCACAAAACCGTATGCGCATCCTTGTCGTCGACGATCAGAAATCCGTCCGTTTGACCCTATCCCAAGCCCTCAAGGCGGAAGGGCACGAGGCCGACACCGCGGACAGCGGACGGGTGGCCCAGCTAAAGCTTCAGGAGGACGTCTACGAGCTGGTCTTGCTCGATCTGCATCTCGACGGCCAGGCCGACGGCCTCGACCACCTGGTCAAGCTGCTCAAGCAAGTGCCCGGCCTGCCCGTCGTCGTCTGCACCGCGCAGGCCAGTATCGAGACCGCCGTCGAGGCCATGCGGCGCGGCGCGCTCGACTACCTTGAAAAGCCTTTCACCCCCGATTCGCTGCGGCAGGTCCTCGCCCGGGTCGAGCGGGTCAACCGTCTGCGCCAACGCGTGGCCAACCTCAGCGATGTCGTCGCCCGCAGCGGACCCGCGACGGAATTCACCTCCCAGGACCCTGCGATGCAAAGCGTGCTCGCGGTGGTGGAGCGCTCCGCCGACACCCGCGCGAGCATCCTGCTCCTCGGTGAAAACGGCACCGGCAAGAGCCAGCTTGCCCGCCACATCCACGAACTCAGCCCCCTGCGCGAAGGCCCCTTCGTCACCGTCAACTGCCCCGCGCTCTCCCGCGAACTGCTTGAAAGCGAGCTCTTCGGCCACGCCAGGGGCTCCTTCACCGGGGCCGTCAAGGACTACGCCGGCAAGGTCGACGCCGCCCGCGGCGGCACGCTCTTTCTCGACGAGATCGGCGAGCTGCCCTCCGACCTCCAGGCCAAGCTCCTGCGGCTCCTCCAGGAAAAGGTCTACGAACGCGTCGGCGAGACCCGCACCCGCTCCGCCGAGGTCCGCGTGCTCGCCGCCACCAACCGCGATCTCGCCGCCGCCGTCGCCGACGGATCCTTCCGCGAGGACCTCTTCTATCGGCTCAACGTCATCACCGTCACCGTGCCGGCGCTGCGCGAGCGACCCGCCGACCTCGATCGGCTCGCCAGCCGCTTCCTCGCCTACTTCTCGGAAGAAACCGGTCGTGCCGCCCGCGATTTCTCGCCCGAGGCCTGGACCGCACTCCGCGCCCACGCCTGGCCCGGCAACGTCCGCGAACTGCGCAACGCCATCGAGCGCGCCGTCATCATGAGCCGCGGTGCACTCATCGAGCGCGCCGACCTGCCCGACACCCTCTCTCCCCCCGGCGGACCCGTCGCCGACGCCGTGCTGGGCGGTCTCGTCTCCCTCGATCGCATCGAACGCGAACACGCCCGTCGCGTCATCGCCCGCACCCCCACCCTTGAGGAAGCCGCCACCGTGCTCGGCATCGACAGCGCCACCCTCTACCGCAAACGCAAACGCTGGTCCGCCGACGAAACGGGCCAAGACCCCGACCCCGCATGAAACGTTGGAACTTCTTCAGCGGCCTCACCATCATCCTCTGCCTGCTCATGGTGCTGGGCGGCTTTTGCATCTGGACCACCCAGGCCCTCACCTCCGAGCTCAAACAGCAGATCGCCGGCAGCTTCGACACCCTGCGGGCCCTCCGCGAGCTGCGCACCTCCAGCACCCGCATCAACGCCCTCGCGCTCACCGAGACCGACCCCCGCGTGCTCGCCAACCACATCAACACCTACGAGCACGAACGCGACCTCATGCTCAAGGAAATCGCGGTGGTGAAGCGCACCTCGCCCACCACCGCCGAGCGTGAACTCGCCGCCCGCCTCGAAGCCCTCCTCGGCGACTACCTCGCCGGACTCGACCGCCTCTTCGCCGCCCCCGCCAACGACCCCCGGCGCTTTGGTGAGCAGCAAAGCCGCCTCGGTGCCAAGGCCGGCGAGATCGCCGAAGTCTCCGCCCAGATCGTCAAGCTCAACGAAGACGCCATCTTCGCCCGCCGCGACCGCGCCGTCGCCCGCGGCGAGCAGGCCAACTACGTCGCGCTCGGCCTCGTGCTGATGTCGCTCGGCATCTACATCTACACCTCCTTCCGCCTCACCCAGGGCGTCTACCAGCCCCTCATCCGTCTGCGCGACGCCATCATCGGCCTGCGCGAGAAAAAGTTCTCCGAGTTCGTCCCCGTCGAGGGCGGCGAGGAGATCGGGCAGATCGCCGCCACCTTCAACGCCATGGCCGTCGACCTGCGCGCCTTCATCGACGAAAAAGACGAAAGCGTCGTCGCCGCCAACCGTCTCTGCCGCGCCATCCTCCAGGCCCTGCCCAAGCCCGTCTACATCGTCGACAACGACCTGCACGTCACCCTGATGAACCCCCGCGCCGAGCACCTCTCGGCCGGTCTTGGCGTGCCCGGCGCGCTCCCCTCCTGGGTGCGCCAGCGCGTCGACCACGCCGCCGCCTCCGGGGAAAATCTCCTCGGCGACGATGTCCACAGCGCCTTCGAAGTCGACTACGAGGACCCCGAGCAGGGCCCTCTGAAAGTCTCCTATATCCCGCAGGTTTTCCGCATGACCAACGACCTCGGCGTTCACGAGGGCTGGGCCGTCATGCTCATGAACGTCACCAACCTGCGCCGCCTCGACGCCGCCAAGACCAAGGCCATCTCCACCCTCGGCCACGAGGTCAAGACCCCCGTCACCGGCATCCGCATGACGCTCCACCTCCTCCTCGAGGAAAAGATCGGCCCGCTCAACGACGACCAACGCGAACTCATCGAGTCCGGCCGCGACGACTGCGAACGCCTCCTTGCCGTCCTCCAGGCCCTGCTCGAACTCGCCCGCCTCGAAAGCGGCCGCGCCGCCCTGCACCTGGAGCCCGTCGCCGCCGCCTCCCTGCTGGCGCAGTCGCAGGCCATGCACGGCTCCCTCGTCGCCAATCAGGGTCACGACCTGCTCGTCGAGCCCGCGCCGGACGACCTGCCTCTCGTCAACGCCGACGCCATGCATGCCGCCCGCGTGCTCGGCAACTTCATCTCCAACGCGTCCAAATACGGTCGCGACGGCACCCCCATCACCCTCCGCACCGCGTCCCGGGCCGACGGATACGTGCGCTTCTCCGTGGTCAATGAAGGTGAACGCGCTCTCACCGAGGCCGAGCAAGCCAAGGTCTTTGAACCCTTCTACCGCCGTTCCGGCGAGAAGGCCGAGGGCTCCGGGCTCGGTCTCACCATCGCCCGTGAGATCGCCGCGCTGCACGGCGGTCGCATCGGCGTCTGGTCGCAAAACGGGACGGTTGAGTTTTACCTCGATCTGAAGACGGTTCAGACCTAGGTCGTTTTTTGTCAGGCAGCCCATGAAAGTGTTGGAAATTTGCAGTCAAGCTGGCCGTGCCCGGATCAAGTCGATCATTCGGGGCCGTGGTCGGTGGGTCCCCGCCCTGGCCGTCGCCGGCGACGGTTCCCTGCCCGACGACCAGCGGTCCGAGCCCCGGAAGCCGGTCGATTCGGTTGTCCCCGTCCCCCCCACCACCGCCGGCCAGTCCGTGCCCGTTCACGGGGCACTCTCCCCCGATGAGCCGCGGGTGTTGGTTGTCGATGACGAAGACAGTGTGCGTCGCGCCTGCACCCTTGCCCTGCGTGGGGAGGCCCTGCTTGCCGATGGTGAAGGCTCTCCGTTGGTCGCGTTCGACCGACTGCTTGGAGGCGAGCGCTGTGATGTGCTCGTGCTCGACTACTTCATGCCTGACCTCGACGGCCTCGCCTTCCTTCGTGCGCTCGACGAAGCCGGGCTTGAGCGTCCCGCCGTGCTCATGGCCAGCGCCCATGCCGACGGTGCCGTTGCCCGCGAGGCCCTGGCCCTCGGGGTGTGGGATTTTATTTCCAAGCCCCTCACGCCCGTCGACCTGCGCAACTCGGTGCAACGCCTCCTGCAACGCCCCGCGCTCGCCGCCGCCGGTGATTCCCGTTCGATGGTTCTCCGGGCCCTGGTCGCCCGTCGCTGGGACGAGGCCGACCGCCTGCTCTCCGATGTGGCGGAGCCCACCGAGACTGACCGTCTCCTGCACGGTCTGCTTCGCCAGGTTTGCAACGACGAGGCCGGTGCCGCCGCCCATTTCGCCCAGGCCCACTGGTGGGCAGGTTGGGTCCGGCAAGGCCCCGAGATCTGGACCGAACTCGCGCGCCGGCTCGACACTTGAAAACCCTCATCTGCTCTCCTCACCGCCAAACACTAAACAAAAGGGACAGGCTCAAAATAATTGATTAAAACGTCGGAGATATACATAGAGAGGTGCATGAGAACGGCGCGGATAAAAGTGCAGGCGGATGAAGGGGAGGCCATGTATCACTGCATGACGCGGACGGTGAACGGCGAGCGGCTGTTTGACGACCAGGCCAAGGAGGTTCTGCGCAAACAACTCTGGCAGATCGCC
>JBDRJH010000018.1:0-9159 GCA_043815125.1 Verrucomicrobiota bacterium | reverse complement strand
GGAGAAAATCGCCGCCGGTCGCCTTGAGGTTCATCCCTCGCCCGTCGTGCCCGGCGAGATCCTCACCTCCGTCGGCGACCTCTTTCGCGGCACCGCCCGGCAACGCGGCCTGCAACTCGTGGTCACCCTCGGCGAAGACCTTCCCCCGGTCATCCACACCGATCCGCACCGCCTGCGCCAGATCCTGCAAAACCTCGTTTCCAACGCCCTCAAGTTCACCGCCGCCGGCTCCGTCGCCCTCCACGCCGAAAACGCCGCGCCCGGCCGGCTGCGCATCCTCGTGCGCGACACCGGCCCCGGCATCCCCCCGGCCCGTCGCAAGCGCATCTTCGAACCCTACGCGCAGGGCGATTCGCTCACCTCCCGGGAGCACGGCGGCACCGGCCTCGGCCTGCCCATCTCGCGCCAGCTCGCCCGCCTCCTAGGCGGGGATCTCACCGTCGCCCCCGCCACCGGCCCCGGTGCCACGCTGGTGCTCGAGTTGCCCGTCGAGTTCCCCTCGCAGCCCCCGTCGGCCGCTCCCGACGCCTGAGGTGCTCAGGCGCGCTGTTTGAGAAATCGCTTCACCTCCGCCAAGCGCGGCATCGCCGGCGCGGTGCCGCGCTTGGTGACGGACAACGCCGCCACCGCGTTGCCAAACATCGCCGCCTGCACCAGCTCGCCGCCAAAGTGGCACCAACCCGCGCAAAACCCGCCCACGAACGCGTCGCCCGCGCCCGTCGTGTCCACCGCCTTCACCACAAACGCCGGGATCAACACCTCGCGCTCCTCCGTCGAGACGAAGCACCCGCGCCGGCCCAGCGTCACAATGACGACCGGCACACCCAGCGCGCGGCAAAGCCCCTGCAATGCGCCGCCATCCAGCGTCGCCAACTCCGTCTCGGTGAAGTCCGTGCGGCCGGTCGCCGGCAGCCTGTTCACCAGCTCGGTGAACTCCGTCTCGTTCGGGATCAGCACATCGACATGCCTCAAAATCGACGCCTTGAAATCCGCCCGCATCGGCGCCGGGTTCAGCACCGTCGTCGCGCCCGCCGCCCGCCCCGCCTTCAGCGCATGAGCCGCCGCCGCCAGACTCGTCTCAAACTGCGTGACCACCAGCTTCGCGCCCTTGAACAACGACGCCGGCAAGTCCCCCGCCGTGAGTTTCGCGTTGGCCCCCAGCGCCACCACGATCTCGTTTTGTCCCTCGTCGTTGACCAAAATGCCCGCCGTTCCGGTTGCCTGTCCCGGCTTCTCGATCCAGCGCGCGGTGATCTGGTTTTCGCGATAAAATTCCTTCGCCACCCGGGCGAACGCATCCCGACCCACCGCGCCCACAAACCGCACCGCGCCCCCCGCGCGCCCGGCCGCCACCGCCTGGTTGGACCCCTTGCCCCCCGGCCCGTCGTTGAACGTGCCGATGATCGTCTGCCCCGCGGTCGGAAACGCCGCGCAGCGCCACGTCAAATCCTGCACATAACTGCCCACCACGACGACCTGAGGTTTGATAGCCATGCCATTCACCCAACCCACCGGCTGTCCCACCGTCAATTCTCCGAAAAAACTAACCAGATAAGTTGGTTTTTTCACAAACTGAAAACGGCCTGAAAATCGCCAATATTTGAAATAAAAACTAACATGCCTGGTTAGTTTTTATTTAGGGCGAGGCCCTGCTTTTTCGGACGCGCCATTCATATGTCGTGCGCGGACCGGGGGAGGGTAAGGCGCGTGCTTGCGTGGCGTGGTGGCGGGCGGGCAGGCTCGCGGGCATGGCGGCCAACGTTTTCCCCCAGCACATCATCGCCCGCAAACGCGACAGCCACGCGCTGACCGACGCCGAGATCGGCGCCTTCGTGCAGGGCGCGACCGACGGCACCTGGGCCGACTACCAGCTCTCCGCCCTGCTCATGGCCATCTATATCCAAGGAATGGATACGGCCGAGACCACCGCGCTCACCGCCGCCATGATGCGCTCCGGCGTCGTCGCCGACCTTTCCCACGTCGCCGGCATCAAGGTCGACAAACACTCCACCGGCGGCGTCGGCGACAAGGTCTCGCTTCCCCTCGCCGCGATGGTCGCCGCCTGCGGCGTGCCCGTGCCCATGATCTCCGGCCGCGGCCTCGGCCACACCGGCGGCACGCTCGACAAACTCGAGTCGATCCCCGGCTTCCGCACCGGGCTCACACTCGACGAATACCGCGAGCAGGTGGTGGCGGTCGGCTGCGCGCTCATCGGTCAGACCAAGGACCTCGCGCCCGCCGACAAGAAACTCTACGCGCTGCGCGACGTCACCGCGACGGTCGCCTGCCTGCCGCTGATCTGCGCCTCGATCATGTGCAAAAAACTCGCCGAGGGCATCGACGCGCTGGTGCTCGACGTGAAGTTTGGCCGCGGCGCCTTTATGCAAACCCTGCCCGAGGCCCGCGCCCTCGCGCAGGCCATGTGCGACATCGGCAACGCCATGGGCAAACCCACCCGCGCGCTGCTCACCCGCATGGACCAGCCGCTCGGCCGCGCCGTCGGCAACGCCGTCGAGGTCGCCGAAAGCCTCGCCTGCCTGCGCGGCGAACCCGGGGCCGAGGACCTGATGGAGGTCACCTATGCGCTGGGTTCCGAGATGCTCTGTCTCGCGAAGGTGGCCAAGGACGCGCAGGAGGCGGAATCCATGCTGCGCGAGGTCGTGGCCAACGGGAAAGCGCTCGAAAAATTCCGCGAGATCATTCGCGCCCAAGGCGGCGACCCCGCCGCGCCGCTGCCGGCGGCACGTATCCGTAAAACGGTGACGGCGTCATCATCCGGCCATGTGCAATCGGTCGACGCGATGGCGGTGGCGCTGGCCGCGCTGGACCTCGGCGCGGGCCGCCGCGCCGCCGAGGACACCATCGACCACGCGGTGGGATTCACCCGCATCGCCAAGGTCGGCGAGCGCGTCGAGCCCGGCGACGTGCTGCTGGAGATCCACGCCAACGACGAAACCCGGCTCGCCGCCGCCAAGGAGCGTCTGGCCGACGCCTTCGTGATCGGTGCGGACCCGGTCGATGTGCCCGCGCTGGTTGTGGAGCGCCTTTGAGCCGATGGCGACGCGCGGGCGTTTTGTGCACGCGGCCGGTCAAAGCGTCACGGCGCCGGGGTTCTCGCCGGCGTCGACGCGGCGCTTGATCTCGCGGGCCTTGATCGTTTCCACATGGCCGTCGGCGAAGAGGTAGTTGGCCGAGCCGTCCATGCGGTCGGTCGCGCGGTCGCCGCGGCGGTGGCGGTCAACCTCGACGTCGGCGAGCAGGGCGAACCAGTTGGTCCAGCCGGCGCAGTGGGCGTGGTCCCAGCCGCGGCGGATCTGGCGATCATCGGAGACGTTGAAGAGGATCATGGTGCTTCCGGGCCGCGGGATGAGGTTGACGCCGTTGTAGGCGGGCATGCCGTCCTCGGGGTCGAAGACGATGTCGTTGAGCGAGTAGCTGGTGAGGCCGTCGGTCTCGCGGATGCGCTTTTGCCGGGCCTCGTTGTCGGCGGGACAGACGCGCACGGCGTCCACATCGCCGAGGTAGGGCGCGAGGTGATAAATCCAGCTTTCGTGGCGTCCATCCGACATCGTCGCGGTGGTGTGCGTGGTGGGCGGCAACAGTCCGCGGTGCTCGCCCGCGTAGGCGAGCAGAGCGACACCGATCTGGCGCATATTGGACGAGCACTGCGCGCGGTGCGCCGCCATGCGGACCTGGCCGACCACGGGAATCATGATCGCGGCCAGCGCGCCGACGACGGCCACCACGGTGAGCAACTCCACCAGCGTGAAGCCACGCCGGTGGAGTCGGATTCGGGATGTGCGAGGGCGATGCACGATCAGGCGCGGCGTTGGCGACGCAGGGCGACAAGGCCCAGCGAGGCGAGTCCAGCCAGCGCGGCGGCCGAGGAGGGCTCGGGAATGGCGCCGGCCTGGAAACCAAACGTGCCGGTGCCGGTGACGAGGCCGTCGACGACGTGTTCGCCGATCCAAGTGAAGGTCAGCTCGTAGTAGCCGGGGTCGGAGAAGTAGAAGGCGGCGTGCGCGTGGCCGGCCGCGACGTCGAAGACCCAGCTGTTCGTCGAGCCGCCGAAGGTGGAGAACAACGCGTTGCCGCCGGCGATGAGCGCGAATTCGCCGGGGTTGGCGCCGCTCCAGCCGGTCAGCTCGATGTTGATGGTCTCACCGACCCAGTCGGTCTCGATGCCGACCTCCTCGGTGGCCCAGCCGAGGTTGGGCGGGAAGCTGCTGTTGCCCATGCGGAACACGTCGGTGCCCTCGGAGACGCCGAGCCAGGTGGCGGAGCCGGTCGGCGCGGCGAAGACGGACGTGGTCCAGGCGATGATCTGGTCGGAGGCGTATTCGTTTTCCGATGACAGGGTCGTGCCGTCGACGACCGCGCCGGCGCCGATGTGCCAGTGGGGCTCGAATTCGCCGGAGCCGAGTTCGTATTCGATGCCGATGTCGCCGTGGCCGGCGGTGTAATAAACGGCCTGCGCATGACTGATCGATGCCAGGGCGATGGAGGAGGCCGCGAGGAGGGCGGCGTTGAGGGAGGATTTGAAAAACATGATGAGAAAAATGGAGTTCGATGATGCTGACGTTGCGGGACGAAACGTGCGGAGCGCGCGTCCTGCGGACGCGACAAGGCCGTGACGTGTGGTGTGCGCGGTATGCACACGGAGACGCTGCGTGAGCGCGCAGTTCGGGCGCGTCGCGCGGTGTGCTGGCGGGAGTTGCCGCCGTTCGTGGCAGGGGGTTCAGCAGGTCGCCGGCGGTGCCCGCGAAGGCGGCCGGACGTGGCGCGAGGCCGACGGCAGCAACCGCTCGCAAGGGATGGCGTGCCGGGCTGCGGGGGCCGCCTGCGGCGGTGCGACGGCTGCCTGCCAAACAAGGCCCGGGAGGCCCTGCGCAAAAAGGGTGACGGCGCACGCGTGCGTGTCGGCACGGGCGTCGGCATCGGCGTGGTGATTGTCGTCGGCGTGAGGTTTGCCGTGGCAATCGGGGATCCCCGCAACGTGGTGCAGCCGTTCGTGGAGCGCCGGACTTTGGGCGGCGGCGCCGAGCAGCATCACGAGCAGCACGCCCGCGAACGCGAGCACGCGCGGCCAGGGCGCGGCGGGTCGGTCGTGGGGTTGGCGGGAGCTCATGGACGGGCGGTGATGGCCTGCACTCTAGCAAAGTCGTCAAGGGGTTTGGCCGGTGTTTTTGAACAGTCTGAAAAATAAATCGGCACGCTTGTCGGACGGGGTCGCCGGCCTCATGGTCGGGGCGAATGAAATCCACCACGCAATCCTCCCTTTGCCTGGCCGTCGCTGTTCGCGGCGCGGGCTGGTGGCGTGGTGCGACGTGGCGATGGTGACGCTCTGAGCGAGCGCGCGTTTTTACGCGGCAAATCCAACCCACGTCCTTCGAACCCGACTCAAATCAGCGCCGGGTTTTTTTACCCCGACACGGTCGGCCCGCGAGGGCGCAGGCTTTGATGCCTGCGGGTTAGCGCCCGTCGTCCGGGGGCGCGTCCTCAGCCGGGCGATCATCAACCTTCAGATTTCATTATCATGCACACTGCCATTTCTCCTTTTCCCTCGTTTCAACTGTCCTCCATCGCGTTTTTTGGGCGCGATTTTCACGAATACGTATCCATGTTCGACCTCGACGCCGACGCCTTGCGCGGGTGTCGCGTGCTCGACGTCGCGGCGGGTCCGTCGGCGTTCACCGCCGGGGCCAACGCGCGCGGTATCGACGCGGTCGCGGTCGATCCGCTCTACGGGCTTTCGCCGGATGCGTTGACCACGCATGCGTTGATCGACCACCGCCGGGTGGTGGCCGAGATGCGTCGCAAGCCGGAGCTGTTTCAACGCGGCACGTTTGGCTCGATCAACGAGGCCGCGGCGGCGCGGGCGGAGTCTGCGCGCGTATTTGTCAACGACTACGAGGAGCACTTTGTGCACGGGCGCTACGTCGGCGGCGCGTTGCCGGAGCTGCCGTTCGCCGACGGCGCGTTCGACACGGTGCTGTGCGCGCACCTGCTGTTCATCTACGCGCGGCAGCTGGACTTTGACTTTCACCTGGCGGCGTGCCGCGAGCTGGCGCGGGTGTCGCGCGGCGAAGTCCGCATCTACCCGGCGGCGGGCGCGGATGGGCAACCGTATCCGGAGATCGACCGGTTGCGCGCGGAGTTGGCCGTCGACGGCATCGCGTTGGGAACGCGGGCGGTGCCGCACCGGTTCTTCGTTGGCAGCGGCACCATGTTGGTGCTGCGGCGGCAGGCTACTTGAGCACGCGATTAAAAAACTCCAACGCTTCGTTGCTGGCGGCCGGGCTTATGAGGTCGTGGTCGGCCTCGGGCAGGATCTGCAGGGTGGACTCGACGTCGAGGGTCTGCAGCTGGCGGTGAAAGGCGACGGTCTGGTCGGCCGGGACGATGTCGTCGAGCGCTCCGTGCACGAGCAGGACGGGCGGCATGTCGGCATGTGCGTGGGTGGCGGGGCTGGCGGTCCGGGCGTGGGCTTTGTCGTAACGACCGCCGGGGAAAAAATAGCGGGCAAAGGTGTCGGCCGGATTCCAGATGAAGTTGTCCCTGGGCCAGGCGCCGCGTTCGCGGTCGAGGTCGCAGGGCGGTGACCAGCAGACCGCGGCCTGGACGGGCTCGGGTTTGTCCACGATGCCGCCGGTCGCGAGGAGCGCGCAGAGGTGTCCGCCGGCGGAGTGTCCGACGACGCCCACGCGGTCCGGGTCGATGTGATATTCGCCGGCGTGCGCGCGGAGCCAGGCGATGGCGCGGTGGCAGTCCTCGATCTGGGCCGGGAAGGGGGCGTCGGGGGTGTGGCGGTAGTTGATGCTGGCGACGACAAAGCCGTGCGGCACCCATTGCAGCGCGAAGCGTTCGCCCTCGGGCTGCTTTCCGCAGGTGCACCAGCCGCCGCCGTGAATCCACACGATCAGCGGCCGGGCGGTGTCACCGGTTGTTGAATACAGGTCGAGCGTCTGGGAAGAGTCGGGGTTTTTGCCGCGCCACGCGTCGGCGACGTAGGGCAGGTCCAGGTGGCGCACGATGGCGGGAGGCGGCTCGGAGGCGGGGGGCATGTTCTTGAGTGGGGATTACGGATTGGCGGCGGGCTTCGGCGGGGGCGGCGCGTCGACGATGATGTGCATGCGCACGTCGGTGGCGCCGGGGGCGGGCGGTTGCAGCACGATGAGCGAACGTCCGTAGGGCCAGGCCTCGCCGGGTGATTCGGTCAGCAGGCGTCCGCCCTGCGCGTCCTGGGTGGCGAAGGCCATGGGAAAGGTGCCGATCTGGTTGGGGTTGTCCGAGGCGACGGTGTAGGGGTGGCTGTCGGAAATGCCGGGAGGGATGTCGCCTTGGAAATCGTCGATCCTGCCGAGCAGCGGGACTCCGGTGGCGTTGAACACGCGCACGCTGCGCACCGGAAAAGTCTCGGGGCCGTCGTCGAAGGCGGCGGCGCGAACGGGCGTGCCGGGGGCCAGCACGATCAGCACCTGACTGGCGCCGGCCGGCCACGGGGTTTTGACAACGGGCACGTAGGTGATCTCGCCGCTCTCCGGGTCCGGACGCGGCACGCCGAGCACGATGGTTTCCTGCGGGCGGGTGAGGCGGACCGGCGCGGAGCGTTGGTTGCCGCGCAGGCTGATTTTGACCGGCGGCCTGTTGTCGATGGGCAGCAGGTGGAGCGAGGTCCACAGCGGGGAGTCGTCGAGCGGGCAGACGGCCACGGTGACGGGCTGCGGGCGGCCCGGGTTGTCCTGAGCGCAGGCGGTGGCGACGCAGGCGGCGGCGAACAGCGCGCGGAGAGGATGCCGGATCAGATGTCGGAGGAGGTGAGCCATCGGAAGGAGATGATCTTGAAGGCGCGGCCGAAGGGATGCGCGGCGGGGTCGGGCGAGATGACGTCGGTGGTGGGGGCGGTCGGGTCGGCGATGAGATCGGGCACGCGTTGCACGGTGGCCTCGCACCACGCGCGGCCCTCGACCGCTCCGGTGACGGGGTTCTGGGCGTCGCCGTAGGTGCGGATGACAAAGGTGTCGGACCGCGCCGCCATGAAGGGCGCGATGGCGTCGATGACGTCGGACTGGATGAGGGCTCCGGGGGTGTTGAGCCGGGCGGCGCTGAACGCGCCGGGGATGAGCGAGTTGATGGTGGTGGCGTTGATGGCGGTCTGGATGACGCCGCTGTTGACGAATTCCTGCAGCGTGGCGAAAGGGCGGCCGCGGGCGCGTATCCCGGTCACGATCGCGGAGGCAAGGTCGGTGACCTCGGCGTCGGTGAGCTGACGTCCGCTGGTGTTGTTGGGCGAGTTGCTGTTGCGCGCGGTGGGGCCCGAGGTGACTCCGTTGATGAGCGGGGGACGGATGATTTGCTGGGCGCCGTGGGGGAGGCGGAAGTAGGCGTTGTCGAGGTTGATGGAGCCGGTGCTGCCGAGGGTGTTGATGGTGTAGCGCCAGGCGGCGAGCTTGGAGCCGAGGACGGCGGTCCATGCCTCGACCGAAGTGGAGTTGATGTTGAAGGCGCCGCTCTGCAGGAGGTAGCGGGCGGAGTCGTCGCCGGAGCGCAGGTCGGCGAGCGTGCCCGCGGGGACGGCCTCGGGGCGGTAGATCTCGACGTAGCGGTTGGGCAGGGGGAGGTCGCCGTCGGGTGTCCACGCGGTGGCGTAGCGCGGCACGGTGGAGATGTGGTAGCGGTCGAAGACGGCGTTGGCGGTGCCGCCGCGGGCGTTGCCGACGAAGTAGGACTGGGCGCCGATGACATGGGTGAGCATGCCGAGCGACACGACCTCCTGGCGGGGCAGGTCGAAGAAGACGTTGACGGAGCCGGTGCTGAAAGTGTTGGCGGTGCCGGTGCCCGCGGTGTTGTTGGCGGGCTTGCCGGCGTTCCAGATGCCGGAGCCGTTGTTGTAGAACGCCCCGTTCATGACGGGCAGGCGCGGGTCGACGGCGGCCAGCGCGCCGGGGCCTCCGCCGGCACCGGTCGCGGTGTCCGCGGTGAAACCGGCGGTGTCGTCGGCGAACTCGTAACCGTAGCCGGCGATCCACCCGGTGCTGGCCGGAGCGACGCCGCCGGACGAGGTGCCGGCGTTGTATTGCAGGCCGGTGCCGGCGAGGTTGTGGGGCGCGTAGGTGGCGAGGATGTCGCCGTCGACCTTGAGCACGGCGGTGAACGTGG
>JBDRJH010000017.1:0-27922 GCA_043815125.1 Verrucomicrobiota bacterium | reverse complement strand
CACCCACTTGATCATCTCCGGATGCACCAGGTAATCGTAGACGAGCACGTCCGCCGCGGAGACCAGCTCCTTGGCGCGCAGGGTGACGAGACTGAGGTCGCCGGGACCGGCGCCGACGAGATGAACCTTACCGGTAGACATAGGCAAAGGAGCACGGTCACCCACCCCGCCCCCCGCGCCAAGCGAAATTCCCCGCGCCCCTCAACGCAGACTTCCGCCTTCTCACCGTCGCAATCGCCCTTCTTACTCCGGGACCCTCCATGTCCCGACTCAACTTCATCCTGGAAAAAACCGTCACCGGCGGCAAGGCGCGCGCCACCCGGTTCACGACCCTCCATGGCGAGGTGCAGACCCCCATCTTCATGCCCGTGGGCACGCAGGCCACCGTGAAGAGCATGTCGGTCGGCGACCTCAAGACCACCGGCGCCAACGTCCTGCTCGCCAACACCTATCACCTGCTGCTTCGTCCCGGCCCCGAAGTGTTTGAAAAATTCGGCGGCATCCACCGGTTCATGAACTGGGATCGCCCCGTGCTGACCGACTCCGGCGGCTTCCAGATTTTCTCCCTGCCCCACTCGCGCGCCATGAACGAGGACGGCGCACACTTCCAAAGCTACGTCGACGGACGCACCCACCTGCTCTCGCCCGAGTCCAGCATCGCCACCCAGCGCGCCATCGGCAGCGACATCATGATGGTGCTCGACCAGTGCATCCCCTCGACCGCCGACCACGCCACCACCGAGGCCGCCATGCACCTCACGCACCGCTGGGCCGAGCGCTCGCTGCGCGCCCGCGGCGACTCGCCCCAGGCCCTCTTCGGCATCGTGCAGGGCGCCTGTCACGCCGACCTGCGCCAACGCAGCGCCGAGTTCCTGCGCCAACTCCCCTTCGACGGACTCGCCATCGGCGGACTCGCCGTCGGCGAGACCCACGAGGAACGCTACCGCTTCACCGGCATCGCCACCGACTTCCTGCCCGACGACCGCCCGCGCTACCTCATGGGCGTGGGCACGCCGATCGACCTGCTCGAGGCCGTGCACCGCGGCGTCGACATGTTCGACTGCATCATCCCCTCGCAGGTTGCCCGGCGCGGCGGCGCGTTCACCTCGCGCGGACGCCTGCAACTCCGCCGCGGCGTCTACAAATTCGCCGACGAAAAACTCGACCCCGACTGCGACTGCGCCGCCTGCCGCGACTACTCCAAGGCCTACCTGCACCACCTGACCAAGGCCGACGAGAACCTCGGCTGGCACCTGCTCAGCATGCACAACTTCACCTTCTACCACCGGCTCACCACCGGCATGCGCGCCGCCATCCTGCGCGACGAGTGGAACGCCTTCTACGAGGCGACTAAGCCGGTGCTGCTCGCCGACGACGAGCACAACCCCGGCCACGCGCCCCACCCTCCGCGCCAGCCCAGGCGCCGCAGGCTCGGCGACTACGAGATCCACGACTCCGGCCGCGGCTTCAACAGCATCCGCCAGATCAGCTCCGGCGAGATCATGCACTCGGTCAATCCGCCCGAAGAGGAGGCCAACCGCGTCTACATCGACCAGTCCGCGCTCGCCGTGCGTATCCAGAACCCCGTGACAACCGCGCCGCTGGTCGTCTGGGACGTCGGCCTCGGCGCCGCGCACAACGCCATGGCCGCCCTCGCCTGCTTCGAACGCACCCTCGCCGCCGCCGCGCCCTCGGCGGACGACCTCGCGCCGCCCGCGCTTCGCCCCCTGCGCCTCGTCAGTTTCGAACGCGACCTCGATCCGTTGCGCCTCGCCGCGCGCAACCCCGCCTTCTTCCCCCACCTGCGCCACGCCGCGCCGCAGGCGTTGCTCAAGGACGGCCGGTGGTCGCACCCCTCCGGTTTGTTCACGTGGGAGCTGCACGAGGGCGATTTCCGCGAGACCCGCCTGGCCGCGCCGCCGCCCGACCTCATCTACTACGATCCGTTCTCCGCCAAGGTCGACTCGCCGTTGTGGACGCCCGCGATGTTCACCGACCTCGCCGCGCAGCTCGGCGGCAAATCGGCCGAGCTCTACACCTACTCCGCCGCGACCGCCGTGCGCGTGACCCTGCTCACCGCCGGCTGGTGGGTCGCGGCCGGCATCGGCACCGGTCCCAAGGCCAGCACCACCATCGCCTTCAACCGACCCGCGGGCTGCGCCGCCCACCCCGGCCGCCCACCGCTGCTCGGCGCGGAGTGGCTCGGCCGCTGGAGCCGCAGCCATTCGCAATTTCCCGCCGACCTGCCCGAGACCGGCCGCCCGGCATTCGCCGACCGCATTCGCCAACACCCGCAGTTTGGCACAGGTTGATCGCGACATGAAAACCATCGCCACGTTCACCGACCCGATGGGCGCGCACCTGCTGATCGCCCGGCTCGAGGGCAGCGGCGTGCGCGCCTACATCCGCGACGAAAACATGGTGGCCGTCGACTGGCTCTACGCCAACGCCATCGGCGGGGTGAAGGTCGACGTCGCCGACGAGGACCTCGAACGCGCCCTCGAACTGCTCGCCGCCGAACCCGCCGACTGACCGCATTCCGCCGTCCGTCCCAGCCTGCTTTGGCCACCGCCAAACCTCCCCCAAACCGTTTGTCACTTAATAAGTGACAAATAAGCCGCCCATTTTGAGTCAATTGCGAAAGAGTAACCCATTGGGTTACTCTTTCGCAGGGTTCGAGGGGCCGGTGGAGGGCGCGGGGAGTCAGGCCGAGGTGTCGCCGACGTAGATGACGTAGGCGCTGCGCTTGGCGCCGGGGAAGAGGCGCGCGGGGATCGCCTGCGGCGCGAAGCCGGCCTTGCGCAGGCGTCCCTCAAAGGTGCGGTCGGGCGCGGCGGACCAGATGGCGAGACGGCCGGCGGGACGTAGTTTGTTTTTCAATACACCCAGCCCGCGCGGACCGTAGAGGCGGACGTTGCCGGCGCTGACCATCGGGACGGGACCGTTGTCGACGTCGAGGAGGATGGCGTCGTAGCTCTGCGGCGCGGCGGCGGCGATGGTGTCGACCACGTCTCCCGGACGGACGGTCACGCGCGGGTCGGCGAGCAGGTGGCCGTTGAGGCCGGCCATGTGGGTGCGGTTCCACTCGACAACCTCGGGCATGAGTTCGCCGACCTCGACCTGCGACCTGGGGCCGGCGTGGGCGAGCACGGCCTTGAGCGTGTAGCCGAGGCCGAGACCGCCGATGAGCACGCGGGCGGCGGGACGGGCGGCGAGGCGCTCCTTGGCGAGTTCGCCGAGCAGGATTTCGGAGGCGCTGGTGTCGGAGTGCATGAGGTCCTGGCCGTCGAGCCGGATGCAGTAGCTGCCGTCGTGCTCTTGCAGGGTGAGGCGGGCGCCGTCGGGCGTGCGGGTCTCGGCCAGGTTGTGATGGGGTTTCATGCGGGGTGGCAGCGTGGGTTCACGCTCGCCTCGGGGGCAAGCCTGCGCTCGGCTGTCGGCACCTTGTCGCTCCCTCATCGCAAACTCGCGGCGTGTTATCTCCAGCTCAACCGGCAGCTTGGCGCGGGGCTGACGTTTCATCAGGCGTTGTCGGCGCCCTCGGCGATCCCCGTCGGCGAGCGGCGGCGGCTGGCGGGGTTGATCGAAGAGGGGCGGACGTTGCCCGAGGTGCTCGACGCGGCCGGCGACTGGCTGCCGGACAACGACCGGTTGTTTTTGATCGCGGCGTCGCAGACCGGACGCCTGCCGGTCGTCCTGCACGCGTTGTCCGGGCGGCACGAGCAACTGGCCAAGCTACGTTCGCGCGTGTTGCTGGCGTGCCTGTATCCGGTCGGCGTGCTGCACTTCGGCGCGCTAGTGTTCGCGTTTTTCCGGCTGATCGACTGGGAGAGGGGCATCGAGTGGGACCCGGTGCGCTTTGGACTCGGGGTCGCGATGGTCCTCGGTCCGGTCTGGGCGGGCGGCCTGCTGCTGGGCTGGTTGATCAGGCTGCGTTTCCCGCCGGCGCTGTGGTTGTTGAATCTGCTGCCGGCCATCGGCGGCTACCGGCGCAATCAGGCGCTGGCCGACTTCGCCTTCGCGCTGGGCAACCTGCTGGAAGCGGGGGCGCCCATCGGCGCGGCGTGGGAGGGCGCGGGGCATATCGCCGGCTCGCCGCGCATCGCACGGGCGGCGGCGGACATCGTCAACCGGATCGAGGCGCGCGAGCTGCCCGGCGCGCACCTGGAGCGGCACCGGGTTTTCCCGCACGATTTTGTGGCGCTTTATCAGACCGGCGAGGCCACGGGCTCGCTGGACCGGACGCTGTTGCAGCTGGCGGAGGTCCATCGGGAGCGCGCCGACAACCGGCTGAAGGTCGCGGCGTTCCTGTATCCCTCGCTGCTGTTTTTCGCGGTGGCGCTCATGATCGCCGGCATCGTGGTCTCGTTCTATGCCGGCTACATCGGCGGCATGTTGAAGTTGATCGACGGCGGCTGATCAGGCCAGTTCCAGGCCGGGCTCGATCAACAAGTCGGCGGGGGCGACGGGCGCGACGGCGGGGTCAATCCACGCGGCGAAGGCGATCATGCCGGCGTTGTCGCCGGTGTGGCGGGGCTCGGCGGCGAGCAGGGGCAGACGGTGTTTTTTCGCCAGCGAGCCAAGCGCACCGCGCAGCAACTGGTTGTTCGCGACGCCGCCGGAGAGACCGAGGCTGCGGTAGCGACCAAGGCGCAGCGCGGCACCGGCCTTGCGCACAAGGGCGTCGACCACCGCCTGCTGGTAGGAGGCGCAGAGGTCGGCGCGGCGGGCGACGATCTCGGCGGGGGTCATTTTTTCCAACTGATAGCGCAGGCTGGTCTTGAGCCCGGAGAAGCTGAAATCGAGTTCGTCGCGCCGGCCGATGCCGCGCGGGAAATCGAAGGCGGCGGGGTCGCCGTTGCGCGCCTCGCGTTCGATCAACGGACCGCCGGGGTAGCCGAGCGCGAGGAGCTTGGCGCCCTTGTCGAGGGCCTCGCCGGCGGCGTCGTCGCGGGTGGAGGAGAGCACGGTGACGCGGCGGTCGGCGTCGACGCGGGCCAGCAGGGTGTTGCCGCCCGAAACGATCAGCGCGAGGTGCGGCAGCCAGGCGGCGAGCGCGGCGTCGAAGCGCGCCGGATCGGCGCGATGGGTGGTGATGAACGGCGAGAAAACGTGGCCGCGCAGGTGGTTGACGCCGACCAGCGGCACCCCGAGCGCGAGGGCGAGGGACTTGGCGGCGGCGGTGCCGATGGCGAGGCAGCCGGCCAGGCCCGGGCCGTGGGTGACGGCGACCCGGGTGATCTGCGCCCAGGGCGTGTGTTCGCCGGCGGTCGCGAGCAGCGGGGCGATGGTTTGCAGGTGCTCGCGGGTGGCGAGGTCGGGGACGACGCCGCCGTGCGCGGCATGCAGCGCGATCTGGCTGTGCACCCACTCGCCGGTCAGGCCGGCGGCGGGGTCGAAGATGGCGAGCGCGGTCTCGTCGCAGGATCTTTCGATGGCGAGGATCACGGCTGGACGGCGGCGGTGGCGGTGGCGGGGGCGAGTTTGTCGCGCAGGGCGGACTTGGCGGCCTCGAGCTGGCGGTCGGGCACGAGGTCGACGCCGAAACGTTCCTTGAACTCGGCGGGGTCGGTGAGGTCGGCGCGCAGGTGTTGCAGGGCGACGGCCTTCTCCTCGTCGGGGGCGAGCTTGACCTCGATGTCGGGCGGGATGCCCTGACCGTGGATGACCACGCCGGAGGGGGTGAAGTATTTGGCGGTGGTCAGACGGAGGGCTTCGTCACCGCGCAACGGATACAGGGTTTGCACGGAGCCTTTGCCATAAGACTTGTCGCCGACCAGCACGGCGCGTCCGGTGTCCTTGAGCGCGCCGGCCACGATCTCGGAGGCGCTGGCGCTGCCGCCGTTGATGAGCACGGCCACGGGCAGGTCGGAGGGAACGGCGTCGCGTCCGTCGGAGCGCAGCTCGATGCGGTCGGCGGGGTCGCGGCCCTGGGTGTAGACGACGAGTTCGTTGCGGTGAAAGAACGGTCCGGCCACCTCGACGGCGGCGTTGAGCAGTCCGCCAGGGTTGTCGCGCAGGTCGATGACGAGCGCCCGCATCCCTTCGGCGCGCAGGCGATCGAGCGCGCGACGAAATTCCCCGCCGGTTTTTTCGCCAAAATGAACGATCTCAATGACGCCGATGCCGTCGGCGTCCGGAGCGACGGTCTTGACGCTGTCCACGCGGATGACCTCGCGCCGGATGGTAAGTTCAAAGGAGCGGTCCTCCGAGGGCCGGCGCACGCCGATGGCGACCTCGGTGCCGGGCTTGCCGCGCAGACGAGCGATCAGGGCCATCAGGTCGGCGTCGCCCACGGGCTCGCCCTCGATGCTCTCGATTTGGTCGCCGCGCAGCAGACCGGCCCGGTCGCCGGGGGTGCCGCGGATCGGCGCGACGACGGTGAGTTTGCCCTCCATCATCTCGACCTGCACGCCGATGCCGCCAAATTCATTGCCGATTTCCTCCTGGAGGAGGTGGTAGTCCTCGGCGGTGAGATAACCGGAGTGTTGGTCGAGGGAGGCGGCGATGCCGTCGAGGGCGGCCTGTTTGAGCGCCTCGTAGGACACGGCCTGCTCGTCGACGTAGCGTTCGTGAACCAGCCGCATGACCTCGCGGACCTGCGCGGTGGAGCGCTCCAGTTCGCGGTTCGGCCAGAAGCCCCAGAGGGCGCCGAGGTGGACGGCCCCCACGGAACAAAGCAGGCCGACGCCGATGCCGGCGCCGATGGCGAAAATGCGTTTGAGCATCCGGCGCACTGTGGTCATCTGGGCGGCTTTGTAAATGGGATCATCGACCGACCACGACCTCGCGCCCTCCCCGGAGTTCCTCGCCGCCTTTGGCGAGCGGGCGAACGCGGACGGCGTGCTGACGTTCGCCGCCTTCATGGACCTGGCGCTGTATCATCCGGTGCTCGGCTACTATCGGCGCGACCGGCGGCGCGTGGGCCGCACGGCGGAGGCGGACTTCTATACGGCGACGAGCAGCGGGCCGATTTTCGGCGAGTTGGTGGCTGCGGCGGCGACAGAGTTGCTGGGAGCTGGCGTCGATGCGCGCGATTACACGTTTGTCGAGATCGGCGCGGAGCCGGGCGGCGGTGTGCTGGCGAGGGTGGCGCATCCGTTTGGCGCGGAGCGCGCGGTGCGGGTCGGCGAGACCGCGGGGTTGACCGGCAAGTGCGTGGTGTTTTCCAACGAGTTGTTCGACGCCCAACCCTTGCGACGCTTCGTGCGCGCCGGAGGCGTCTGGCGGGAGCTGGGCGTGCAACGCTCTGCGGACGGGACGCTGAGCGAGTGCGTGTTGCCGGGGGCGGTGCGCGAGCCGTGGCTGCCGGAGGCGGCGGACGAGGGCTACGTTTTCGATGCCCCGCGCGCAGCCGCCGGGTTGGCGGAGGCGTTGGCGGACGGCGCTTGGCAGGGGTTGTTCATCGCCTTCGACTACGGCAAGTCGGCGGCGGAGCTCGGCGAACACTGCCCGCACGGCACGGTGCGCGCCTACCACCGGCACCGTCAGCACAACGGCCTGCTGGAGCGTCCGGGCGAACAGGATCTGACCGGGCATGTGTGCTGGGACTGGCTGGCGGCGGCGTTGTCGGGGCGGGGTTTTCGCGACGTGACGGTCGAGTCGCAGGAGGCGTTTTTTATGCGGCGCGCGGGCGGATTCCTGGCGAGGACACTGGCGGACGAAGGCGGCGGGTTCAGTCAAAAGAAGCTGGCGCTCATGCAGTTGCTGCATCCGGGAAACCTCGGCCAGAAGTTCCAGGTGCTCCATGCGCGGCGCTGAAAACGCGGTGAACTTTGCCCTTGCGTAGCGTTTCCCCCGCTCTTTACTTCTGACCCTTTAACCACTTCCAACCATGGCCAGAATTTGTGCAATCACAGGCAAACGTCCCACGATCGGTTCCCGCATCAACCGTAAGGGTCAATCCAAGAAGAGCGGCGGCATCGGCACGCACGTGACCAGCATCACGAAGCGCAAGTTCCGCCCCAACCTCCAGCGCGTGCGCGTCAAGCTGCCCAACGGCTCCATCAAGCGCCTCTGGGTGTCCGTCAAGGCCCTTAAGGCCGGCCTCGTCCAGAAGGTCTGAGTATCGCGACCACGTTTCGTTTCCCCAAAACGCGCCCTGTTTCCGGGCGCGTTTTTTTTTGCGCCCGCCTACCGGCCGGGGCGCGCGCCGGCGGCTCAAAAACCGGCGGTGCTGCCCGGGGCGGTCTCCATCTGGCGGCGGCGACGCTCGGCCTGACTGGCGGCGCTGGCCGCCTCTCCGGCGAGGATGCGCGCCTTGATCCCCCGGTCGAAATCGCCCGAGAAAACGACCAGCCAGTCACCCCGCCGCAAGGCTCTCCGGCTGTCGTCGACCAGCTGGAAATTGCCGCCGATCGCCGTGTCCACCGCGTCGATCTCCACCTCGCGCCACTGTGACCGGCCCTGGTTCACCGCGAGGATGTTTTGGATCTCAAACTGATTCAGCGGCTCGCCGACGCGCTGGTAGGCCTCCATCACAGAGACGCCGTCCTGGTAGAACACGTGCACGAACCAGCCGTTGTCGTTGCTAAGCACGTTGGGCACGGCGGATTTCCAGTATTTGCGTTCACGCAGGTCCTCGGGAAAACGGGCGCGCACCGTGTGAAACGGCTGCTGACGCAACTGCTCGGCCTCCTGAAAGGGGTCGAGCCCGCGCTCGCGCAGCGCGAATTTGCCGACGTTCGGCTGAAACAGACGTCGCTCAAACTCATCCTGGGATTCGCCGATGCGGGCGTGCAGGGTGGCGGCCAGAACGGGGAGCAACAGCAGACCCAGCGTCGGGGTGGGGAAACGCATGAGGGGATTGCATGTGATTTTGGCACGTCACGGCGAATCCTTTTTTTTGCGGCCGGCCGGTGGGAATCCCCCGGATTAAACGCCCCCGAGGGTTGCCATTTGTCCGCGAAGTCAACCTCTTGAATTCAAACCGCACCGCATGGCCGACCCCAAACTCATCGTCACCGTCTGCACCGCCAACATCTGCCGCAGCCCCATGGCCGAGGCACTGCTGCGCCACGCGCTCGCCGCCGAACCGGAACCGCTCAAGTCGGCCCGCATCGTCTCGGCCGGGGTGGCCGGCCGCAAGGGCGACAAGATCTCCGAGAACTCGCGGCTCGCGCTCAAGAAGGTCGGCATCGAGATGCAGGACCACCGCAGCCAGCCGTTGACCGACGAGCTCATCGACAAGGCCGACATCATCTTTTGCATGACCGAGAGTCACCGCGCGGTCATGCAGATGGCCTTCGACCGACCGCTGACCAACGTCTACCTGCTGCGCGAGTTCATGCCGCGCGAGGCCGACAAGGAGATCGGCGACCCCTACGGCGCCAGCCTCGTCCATTACGAGGCCTGTCGCGACGAGATGGTCGAGGCCATGCCCTCCGTGCTCGCCTTCCTGCGCAAGGAGTGGGGCGTCACCAAGGACTGAATACACGGCCCGCCGCCCGACCGCATGGACTGGGATTCACTGGACTGGAACGCGCTTGACCGCCTGCGCGCCGGCTTTCTCGCCGGCCGGCCGGCCGGCGAGCCCTACTGGCGGGGCGAGTCCGACCTCGCCGCCTACGATCTGACCTACGCCGAGCGCATCGGCTGGAAATGGGACGCGGTGCTGGGCGAGCTGGCGGCCCGCCGCTGGCGGCCGCGCAGCCGCGTGATTCTCGACTGGGGCTGCGGCAGCGGCGTGGCCGCGCGCCGGGTGATCGGGGCGTTCGGCGGCGACGCGTTTGACCGGCTCCAGGTCTGGGACCACTCGCCGGCGGCCCGCGCCTTCGCCGCACGCCGCGCCGGGGAGCTTTTTCCGGGGCTGGACGTGATTGAAAACGTCGACCCCTCGTCAACGGACGGACCGGTCGGCCTGCTGGTCGTCAGCCATGTGCTCAACGAGCTCTCGCCGGCGCAACGCGAGCAGTTGCTCGCCTTGATCGCCCGCGCCGAGGAGGTCGTCTGGGTCGAGCCCGGCACCCACGCGGTCGGCCGCGATCTGGCGGCGTTACGCGACCGGTTGAAGCAGGATTTCAGCGTGATCGCCCCCTGCCCTCACGCGGCGCCCTGCGGTTTGTTCGCGGAGGGTCGGGAGCGCGATTGGTGCCATTTTTTCGCCCCGCCGCCCCCGGCGCTGCCCGCCGATCCGCGCTGGGTGCGCTTCGCCCAGCGGGCGGGCGTCGACCTGCGCAGCCTGCCTTACAGCTTCTTGGTGTTGGACCGGGCGCCGCCGGCATCGCCGCCTCCGGCCGACGCCGGGCGCATGATCGGCCGGCCCGACGTGATGAAGCCCTACGCGCGTTTCCTGGGCTGCGAGGCGGACGGGCTGCCGTTGCTGGAACTGCCCAAGCGAGTCGACGGCGCCATGGTGAAGGCGCTGGCCAAACACCCGCCCGCCGCGCTCTACCGCTGGCGGCACTCGGGCGGGCGGATCACCGAGATCGAAACACTGGTGCCGGCCCGGCCGGACAATGCGGACGCTTGACTCACGGCGACCGGTTGGCGATTCCTACCCTTCAACTCCGAACACTCCCATGGGAAAACAATATAACAAGACCATCAAAAAGAAGCGCCGTGAGGCCTACGAGAAGCGCAAGAAAGTCGCCGCCCACGCCGCGGCCAAAACCAAGGCCAAGAAGTAACCCTTCCCGACCGATTCTAAAAACCGCGATCCGCAAAGGTCGCGGTTTTTTGTTGCCGTCGGCGGAGGGCCGGCGCGTCAGCCCGCCACCTGCGCGGCGAACCTGGCGATGATGCCGTCGAAGTCGCCGTTGGAGAAAAAGACCACGACGCGCGGACGCTCCGGCGTGGCGGGCGAGGTCGCGACGAGGGCGGCGAGTTTTTCCAGCAGACCAGCGTTGGTGGGCGCGGTCTCGGCGACAGCCCCGGCGGCGCGAAGTGCGGCCAGAACCTGTTCGACGTCGAAACGATCCTCGGCGCGCAGTTTGTCGGCGCGGTTGACGGCGCCGATGAAGACCTCGTCGGCGTGACCGAGGGCCTCGGTGAAGGCGGGCTGCAGGACGTTGGTGCGGGCGGTGTTGCTGCGCGGTTCGAAGACGGCGGTCAGGCGGGCGCCGGGGAAACGGTTGCGAAACGAGTCGAGCGCGCCGGCGATGGCGGTCGGGTGGTGGCCGAAGTCCTCGATGACCGTGAGGCCGGCGCGGGCGGCGCGCACTTCCTGACGGCGGCGCACGCCGCGGAAGCGCGTCAGCGGCGCGAGGTCGAGGCCGGACGCGGCGAGGTCGCCATCGGCTTCGCGCGGGAGCAACGACAAGGCGGCGGCGGCGGCGGCCATGGCGGCGTTGCGGGCGTTGTAGAGGCCGGGGATTTGCAGGCGCAGGCGGGCCCAAGCGGAGCCGCGCCACACGAGGGTGCAGGCGGTGCCGGCGGCGTCCTCGGCGAAGTCGGCGAGGCGCAGGTCGTTGTCCGCGCCGGTGCCGACGCGCAGCGTGCGGGTCCAGGGAAAGGCGCCGAGCGCGCGCAGGTTGTCGTCGTCGCCGTTGAGGATGATGCAGCCGTCGGCCGGCACGATGCGGGCGAGGTGCGAGAAGGTGCGTTGCACGTCGGCGAGGTCGCGAAAGATGTCGGCGTGGTCGAACTCGAGGTTGTTGAACACGGCGATGCGCGGGGCGTAGTGGATGAACTTGCTGCGCTTGTCGAAGAAGGCGCTGTCGTATTCGTCGCCCTCGATCACGAACGGGGCGGCGGGGTCGCCGAGGTGGTTGCCGACGGGCGGATCGAGGGGCGCGCCGCCGATGAGAAAGCCGGGGTCGCGGCCGTTTTCGCGCAGGAGGAAGGCGGTGAGCGCGGTGGTGGTGGTCTTGCCGTGGGTGCCGGCGACGACGATGTTGTCGCGGCGGCGCAGCACGACGTCGTGCAGCAGCGCGGGCAGCGAGGTGAAGGGCAGCGCGCGGGCGGAGAGCAACCACTCGATCTCGGGGTTGCCGCGCGACTGGGCGTTGCCGACGACGACCAGATCGGGGGCCTCGGCGCGGAGTTTTTCCGGATCATAGCCTTCGCGAAAGGTGATGCCGGCGGCGGCGAGCACGTCGCTCATCGGCGGATAGACGCCGGTGTCGGCGCCGATGACCTCGTGGCCGGCGGCGCGCGCGAGGAGGGCGGCGTTGCCCATGGCGGTGCCGGCGATGCCCATGAAATAGATCTTCATCGCGCGTGAGCGTGCGCGGGCGGCGGGGCGGTTGTCGAGCCGCCCGTGGACGGAACGCGCGCCCGTCATATGGCGCCGGACCGCCGCCCGGGCTTTACGAGAAAACGAGATTCATCCCGCGAGGGAGGCGTTTGCTCTTGGCAAGGCGAGCCGCGTGTCCAATTGCTATATTTTTTGCGCCCGGTCCCGACCGGCTTGTCTCCCCTTCTCCCCTTTCCCCCTTCAGATTTATGGCCTTCCCCATCAGTCGTCAAAAAGCCCTGCGCGAGTGGAAGCTCTACTTCTTCGTCATCCCCTCGCTGGTGATGGTGGTGACGTTTTCCTACTTCCCCGCCGTCAGCGCGATCTACCACAGTTTCTTCGACTGGGCGGGCGGCGAGACCAAGCAGCTGATCGGCCTGGACAACTTCAAGCGCGCCTTCGGTGACGACGTGTTGTGGAGTTCGTTCGTCACCGTGTCGGTGCTCATCGTGTTCAATCTCTTCAAGATGATCCCGTCGATCATCATGGCGGTGCTCATCCACCGGATCAAAAGCGACCGCTGGGGCTACTTTTACCGCGCGATGCTGGTCGTGCCGATGATCGTGCCGAGTCTGGTGACGTTGTTCATCTGGAAGTTCTTCTTCGACCCCAATCTCGGGGTGCTCAACAACGTTCTCGATTTCACCGGGCTGAAGAGTCTGCTGGTGACGGTGGACGGCTGGTTCGGCTGGGGGGTGTTCCTGCCCGATGTGCCGATCGGCTGGCTGTCGCAGCCGGAGTTGATCCTGCCCGCGCTGTTCATCTGGGGCTTTCCTTGGATCGGGGCGGTGGGCGTGCTCATCTACCTGGCCGGCCTGCAGGCCATCGGGCAGGAGGTCTACGAGGCGGCCGAGTTGGACGGCGTGGGTCCGTTCAAAAAGTTCATCTACATCGAACTGCCGCTCATTCTCACCCAGGTCCGCCTCTCGCTGGTGCTGCTGATCATCGGCACGCTGCAGGGCTACGGCTTGCAGCTGCTGTTGCTCGGCGACTCGGGCGGCCCGGGAGGACGCGGCATGGTGCCCGGCCTGTGGATGTATAACCGCGCCTTCATCGCCGGCGAGTTCGGCTACGCCTGCGCGGTCGGCATGGTTCTCTTCGTGTTCATCCTGGCCCTGACCTTCATCAACAACAAATACGTGCGCGTCGAAAAATGAGTGCTGCCCTGAAAGACGCCGTCGGTTCCTACAAGCAACGCGACTGGCCCAAACACCTCGTCGTCTGGTTCTTCATTCTCATCGAGCTGTTCCCGCTCTACATGATGATGCAGGTCAGCTTTAAGGACAACTCGAGCTTCATCCAGAACCCGTGGGCGCCCAGTCCGCCCTACTCCGTCACCGAGACCCTCCGGCTGCCCGACGGCTCGGAGGAGGTCAAAACCCGCGTGGCCCGCTGGTCCGAGGTGTTCGGCGCGGTGAAGCCCTCCGACCCGGAGATCGTGGTCGCCGCCGACCGGAGGTTCGACCTCGGCGTCTACCGCGTGGAGAACTGGGGCTACGGCCTCAAGCTCATCGGCCCCTACATCGCCAACACCGTCTTCGTGGCGGTCACCGGCACGGTGGTCAGCCTGTTCCTCGCGATCCTGGCGGCGTATTTCTTCGCCCGTTACAAGATGCCCTTCGGCAACGTGCTCTGGTCAGCGTTCATCATCCTGATGCTGTTGCCCGGCGTGGCCAACATCGTGCCGTTGTTCTCGCTGCTCAAGTCCATGAGCCTGCTCAACACGCTGTGGGCCCTCATCATCGTCGGCATCGCCGGCGCGCAGGTGTTCAACATTTTCGTGTTGCGCAACTTCATCGAGGACCTGCCCAAGGACCTCTTCGAGGCCGCCGAGATGGACGGCGCCAGCCATTTTCAGCAGATCATGAACGTGGTTATCCCCATGTCGGGCCCGATCATCGGCACGCTCTCCATCCTCGCCTTTCTCGGCAAGTGGAACGACTTCCTGCTGCCCCTGATCGTCCTCCGCGACAAGGAGCTGTTCACACTCGGCGTGGGCCTGATCTACCTCGACGGAGAATACGTGAAGCAGTGGGGCCAGATCATGGCCGCCTACTTCATCGCCTCGATCCCGCTGATCGTGATCTTCCTGTTCTGCATGAAGCTCTTTGTGCGCGGCCTCTCCGCCGGCGCCGTCAAGGGCTGAGCCGCAAGCCGCCGCAAGAACGGCATCCGCCGGCGCGTCCTCCCCGGGCCCGCCGGCTTTTTTATGCCCGGCCGCGACGCTTCAGCAAGGCCGCGAGTTCATCGCGCCCCTCCACGCGCAACACCCAGGCCGCCGCGCCATAGACCAAAACCCCGAGACCGATGCAAAGCGCCAGACCCGCGGCCAACAGCAGCACGCCGTCGCCCGCCTGCGACGACCACCCGCGCCACGCCGCCGCCACCGCCACGCCCATGAAGACGCTGGCAACGACCACTTTCGCCAAGTCTCGCGCCAGATGCCCGAACGCCAGCTCCGGCCACACCGCGGTCAGCCGACCCTGCAGATAAAACGCCTGCACCATCACCGCCAGCGTGCCCGCCAAGGCCAGCCCCACCGTCGACCACGGCCCCATCAACGCCAGGCTCGCCGCCACGTTGACCGCAAAGCTCCAGCCCGCCGCCCGCACCGGTGTCGAGGTGTCCTTGCGCGCATAGAACGCCCGCAACGCCAGACTCACGAACGACAAAAACGGCAGCCCCAGCGCGCACACCATCACCACCGGCCCCATCGTCGGATCGCCCTCCGCGAACGCCCCGCGCTCGAACAACAGGCGCACCACCGGCGCCGCCAGCACCGCCATGCCCACGGCCGCCGGCACGTTGATCAACAAAATCAACCGCATCCCCCGCCGGTAGGCCCCGGCCAGCTCCGCCCCCTCGCCGCGGGCCGCGTGCCGGGCGATCTGCGGAAACACCACCGTCGAAATCGCGATCGCGAACACCCCGATCGGCAACTCCATCAGGCGCGTCGACAGGTTCAGCACCGTGGCCGCCGCCTCGTTGATCGACAGTCCAAACATCCGCGACACCGCCATGTTCACCAGGTAGATGGCCGACCCCAGCACCGTCGGCCCCATCAGCAAGGCGATCTGCCGCAAGCCCGCGCTCCGCCCCAGGTCAAAACGCGGTCGCCATCCCGCGCGCACCAGCGCCAGCGCCGGGACCAGCATCTGCAAAAATCCGCCCAACAGCACGCCCGCGCACAGCCACCACATCCGACCCGACTCCTCCCGCGCCCAACCCAGCCAGACCGCCCCGCCCAGCAGACCGATCATCGAAAGATTCAACCACACCGGCGACAACGCCGGCTCCAAAAAACGCCCGAACGTCTGCAACGTCGCGCTGAACGCCGCCGCCAGACACACCAGCACCAGATACGGAAACAGCACCACCGCCAGCTCCGCGGCCGTCACCCACCGCGCCAGCGCCCCCGCCGGCACGCCCCACCCCGCCAGCGCGTCGCCCGACCGCGCCAGCATCGCCAGCCCGATCATCGCCACCGTCACCAACACACCGGTGACCACCAGCAGCCAGCTGGCCACCTGGCTGAGCAACGCATACGCCCCCTCGCGCCGGCCGCGCTCAGCCTCCTCGTGCAACGTCGGCACCAACGCGGCCGTCAAGGCCCCCTCGCCCAGCAGCCGGCGAAACAGGTTCGGCAACGTGAACGCCGTCACGAACGCCGAGTTGAGCCCCGACGCGCCAAACACCGCCGTCGTCAGCATGTCGCGCCCCAGGCCCAGCACCCGCGACCCCATGGTCACGACCGACACCAGCCCGATGTTACGCATGTTTTTGGACACGCCGCGCACTCTCGGCAGCGCCCGACCCGCTTACAAGTAACAAGTAACAACCCGGGCCGCCCCGCCGCGGACACGCGGCCGGCACGCCCGCAGGATTGACGCTCACCCGCCGCGCACTCACGGTTTCCATCCACCGCCATGCCTCTCATCCCCAAACTGATCGAACGTCTCCAGCGCCACCCCAAGCGCATCGTTTTCCCCGAGGGCTCCGACCCCCGCATCCTCCAGGCCGCGCGCCAGTGGGTCACCCGCCGCATGGGCGTGCCGATCCTGCTGGGCGACCGCACCGTCATCAAGGAAGCCGCCGCCCGCCTCGACATCAACCTGCAGGGCATGCGCATCATCGAACCCGAGCGCAGCGAGGACTTCCAGACCTTCGTCGGGCACCTTGAGCAGATGCGCCGCATCAAGGGCATCAAGGTCGCCGAAGCCGGCGAGGCCATGAAGACCACCGCCTACTACGCCACCATGATGGTCGCCACCGCCCAGGCCGACGCCCTCGTCGCCGGCGCCACCCAGAGCGCCTCCAGCGCCCTGCGTCCCATTTTCCAAATCATCCCCCGGCTCGCCGCGGTGCAAAACGCCTCCTCGCTGATGGTCCTCGACTTCGACGAACAAAAGGTCGGCAGCGACGGCTCGCTCTTCCTGGCGGACTGCGGCGTCATCCCCGACCCCACCGCCGAGCAACTCAGCGACATCGCCCTCTCCACCGCGATGATCGCCAAGCACCTCACCAACGAGACCCCGCGCGTGGCCATGCTCAGCTACGCCTCCAAGAGCAGCTCCAACCAGCCCTCGCTCGTGAAGGTCCGCCAGGCCACCGAGCTCGCCCGCGCCAAGGCCCGCGAGGCCAACTTCGAGATGGAGATCGACGGCGAGCTTCAGGTCGACGCCGCCCTCGACGCCGCCGTCGCCGCCGCCAAGGGCGTCGGCAGCTCCGTCGCCGGCCACGCCAACGTGCTGGTCTTCCCCGATCTCAACTCCGGCAACATCGCCTTCAAACTCATCCAGATCCTCGCCGGCGCGAACACCTTCGGCCAGATCCTCACCGGCCTCACCAAGCCCGCCGCCGAGATCAGCCGCGGCGCCAGCGCGCACGACGTCTTCGGCGCCGCCGCCATCGTCGGCTGCCAAGCCATCGACCAGCGCCTCCTCTACGGAACCCAGTGATCCGTCCATCCGAATCCTAACCCAGCCCATGACCGCTCCGACCGATTCTCCCGCCACCTCCGCCTCCCAGAATCCGTTCGAGCTCCCGGCGCTTCCGCTGCTGCGAAAGCCCATCAACACCACCACCAAGCGCATCTTCGTCGCCGCGACTCGGATGAACGACGGCAAGACCACCACTTGCCTCGGCCTCTACGCCGCCCTGCAGAACCACTTCTCTCGCGTCGGCTTCATCAAGCCCGTCGGCCAGCGCTTCGTCGACGTGCAGGGACACAAGATCGACGAGGACTCCTTCCTGCTCGAAAGCATCTACCAGGTGCGCGTGCCCATCGAGAGCATGAGCCCGGTGGCCATCGACGCCACGTTCACCCGGCGCTTCCTCGAAAACCCCGGCGCCACCCTGCCCAAGCTCGAGGACACCATTTGCCGCGCCTTCGACCGCGTCTCTTGGGAAAAGGACTTCACCATCATCGAGGGCACCGGCCACGCCGGCGTCGGCAGCGTGTTCGACCTGTCCAACGCCCGCGTCGCCCGCCTGCTCAACGCCAAGGTCGTGCTCGTCTCCCCCGGCGGCATCGGCCGTCCGATCGACGAGATCGCGCTCAACAAAGCCCTCTTCGACCAGGCCGGCGTCGAGGTCGCCGGAGCCATCCTCAACAAGGTCGAGGCCGACAAGATGGACCTCATCCGCGAGTTCGCCGGCAAGGGCCTGGCCAGGCTCGGCGTGCCCCTGCTCGGCGTGCTGCCCATCCAGCCCCGGCTCTCCGCGCCCAACCTCACCCAGATCGCCGAGGAGATCGGCGGCAAGTGGCTCAACGGCCGCCGCGGCGGCGCCAAACAGCGCGTCGAGCGCGTCGTCGTCGGCGCCATGTCCGCCAAGGGCATCGTCGACTACCTGCACCCGGGCACGCTCATCATCACCCCCGGCGACCGCGATGACATCATCCTCGCCGCGCTCTCCTGCGCGCTGCTCGCCGGCGGCAGCACCATCGCGGGCCTGGTCGTCACCAACGACATCAAGCCCCACGCCAAGCTCGCCGAGCTGCTCGCCCAGACCGACATCCCCGTGATCGCCGCCGAGGCCGAGTGCTACGCGGTGACCTCCAAGATCACCGGCATGACCGTGAAGACCCAGCCGCAGGACACCGACAAGTTCCCGATCATCAAGCAGCTGATCACCGACAACGTCGACCTGCCCCGCCTGATCGCCAGCGCCTGAGCCGACGGCCGGGTGCTTGGATTCCGAATACAAAGACGCCGCCCCCGGCAGCCGTATTCATAAAAACGCTACAACCCCGACCGGGAACGCCGCTCACGCACGGTCGCGCCCGACCCACGCGTCCAGAGTGCGGGCAATGTCGGCGATGGTGAAGGGCTTGGTCATGTAGTCGTTCATGCCGGCCTCCAGGCACTTCTCGCGGTCGCCCTGGAGCGCGTTGGCCGTCACCGCCACGATGGGCACCGGGCGGCGCTCGCCGCGGCCCCGCTCGATTTCACGAATCCGCCGGGTGGCCGCAAAGCCGTCCATCTCCGGCATCTGGCAATCCATGTAGACGATGTCGTAGCGGCAGTCCTTGAACTTGTCCACGGCCTCGCGGCCGTTGACCGCCAGATCGACCAGACAGCCGAGACGTTGCAGCACGGCCACGGCGAGGCGCTGGTTCATCAACGCGTCCTCGGCCAGCAACACGCGGGTGTCGGGCATCGTCCGTATCGAAACGGACTCGGCCGCCGCCTGCGGGCGGGCGTCGGCAGACGGGCCGGCCACGACAAAGGGGATTTCAAACCCGATGCGCGTGCCCTTGCCCGGCACGCTGTGCGCGGCGATCTCGCCGCCCATCAGGCCGACCAGTTCCTTGCAGATCGCGAGGCCGAGGCCGGTGCCGCCATAGCGCCGGGTGGTCGAGCTGTCGGCCTGGGTGAACTTGGTAAAAAGCCCCTTGAGCTTGTCCGCGGGGATGCCGATGCCGGTGTCCTGCACGACCGCGCTGAGCCGGCCGCGGTCGCCGGACTCGACCTGCCAGTCCAGGCCGATGCGGACCGAGCCGGATTCGGTGAACTTGATGGCGTTGGCGACGAGGTTGGTGAGCACCTGGCGGTAGCGGCCGGGGTCGCCCATCACCGACTCGGGCAGCTCGGACTGGACGTCGACCAGCAGTTGCAGGCGCGACTCGCCGGCCTTGGGCGCAAGCGCCCCGGCCACCTCGCGCGCGACGGCCAGCGGGCAGAAGGGGATGTTCTCCAGGTCGAGTTTACCGGCCTCGATCTTTGAAAAATCCAGGATGTCGTTGATGAGCGCGAGCAGGGCGCGGCCGGAGGTCTGGATGTTGCCCAGCCAGATGCGTTGCTCGTCGTTGACGGCCGAGTCGAGCAACAGGTCGGTGTAGCCGATGACGCTGTTCATGGGCGTGCGGATCTCGTGGCTCATGGTCGCCAGAAAGTCGCTCTTGGCCGAGTTGGCCGCCTCGGCCGCCTCGCGGGCAAGGCGCGCCTCGGACTCGGCGCGGGTGCGTTCGGCGACTTGCTCGCCGAGCTTGGCGTTCAGGTCGCGCAGCTCGCGCGTGCGGCTCTCGGCGATCTCGCCGGCCCGGCGGCCCAGCGTCTGCAATGTCAGCACGAGACCGGCGAGCAGGGCCGACACCATCGCGAGACTGGAACCCGCGATCATGGCCGGCACCATTTCGCCGGGTTGGAAATCAGGCCCGTGGTGCCAGCCGATGGTGTAATCCTTGTCCGCCAACCGGATCGTGGTCAGCCGGTCAAAATGGTCTTCCGGCTCATCCCGATCCTCATGCCCGCTGTGATAGACCAAGGCCGCGGGATCGGGACTGAGCCCCTCGTAAATGTGCATCGACACCTGCCGGGTCCGCGCCTCGAGCACGGCATTGAGAAAGACCTCGGTGATGAACGGCGCATACACCCATCCACGAAAGGCCGCGCGTCGCTCGTCAACCGTGTCCAGGGAACGCCCCGGCTGATAGAACGGGTAGAAAAGCAGAAACCCGGGGCGCTGCCTGCCATCCTGCACCAACACGATCCGGTCGGTGATGGTCGGCCGGCCGGTGTCGCGGGACTTGCGGGCCGCGGCGGCACGGTTGGGTTCCGAATTCAGATCCAGCCCCACCGCTTTGAGGTTCAAATCAAGCGGCTCGATGTAGGTGATCGGGTAGTGCCGGCTGCCCGCCGGGTCATCCGGAGGCAACGGCGCGTCCGGCACGGTGTGGATTTCAAAGTCCGGCAACCCGTCCAGCCGCGTGCTTGCAAGGAAATCGTCCACCTCGTAACTGCGCAGCGGCAGCACCATGCCGACGCCATTGATGCCCGGATGCCGTCGGTTTATTTCCAGCGAGTTCACATAGGTGTGCCACTCGCCCCGGGTGACCGTCTCCGAGGCGGTCAGGAAGCTGACACAACCGCGCAGGGCGTCGATGTAGGTCTGCATGCGGCCCAGCAGCAGCTCCTCGCTGTCATGCACGAGCGTGTCGAAGCGGAACGTGTCCAGCCGGCGGCGTTCCTGCTCGAGCGAGGCGAAGAGCACCCCGCTGACCAACCAACCGGCCACCATCACCAAACCCGGCAGGAGCAAAAGCCCGGTCTGGTGAAAGGCCGCCAGCAGCAGGCCCGTGCAGGCCAGGGCAAACAAATACAATTCGAGCAGGAGCAGGCTCTGGTTCAGCGTCGGCGCCATCAGGTGCCGGTCGCCCGCCACCATCACGACCACGGTGAACCCCACCAGAAAGAGGGTCGTAAATTTCACCCCGCGCCCGCCGAACCACCAGGTCGCCACCAGCAGCAACGGGAACACCAGGAATATCTGGATGCCCTCGAATCCGGCGGCGAGAATCCACCCGCAAACCAGCGAGGTGAGCAACGTGAAGACGCACAACTGCGGGAGCCCCCTCCGGTCGAACGACCCGGGACGCCACACCGCCAGCAACGCCGGCGTCACCACCAGCGCGCCCAGCGCATCGCCCGTCCACCACGTCAACAGCAGCTCCGAGACCGCCTCACCCGGAACCAAACCGGAAAAATACAACGTCCCCACCCCGATGCCCGCCGACACGACCGGAGCCGAAAACGACGCGACCAGAAACCCGGCCCCCTCGGCGAACTTTCCCAGCAGGGGCGCGCGCTCCAACACCTGCAAAAACAGCGCCGCGCCGAGCAAAGCCTCCAGCGTATTGCCCACGCCGATGCCCAGCGCCGTCCAGACCGGCACGCCGGTCAGCAAAGCATTGGCCGCGAACGCCCCCGCCAGGATCGCCGGCCACCAGCGATTGCGGCTGATGATCAACGCGGCGATGGCCACACCCGTGGCCGGCCACACCGGCGAGACATTGTCATGCAAACTCGCCAGCTCGAGACCGCCCCAGGCCGCGATAAAGTAGAGCAGCGCGACCGACAAAAACCCGACGAATCCCGGGATCGACCTCTTGCCTGAGTGGATTTGCACGACTGCGGATAAGAATGGGTGAAAGCGCTTCGTCAGACGAACGACGCGGACCATGAACGGGTCCGGTATCGTAGGCAATCGGCGATACCGCAAAAATTTCGCAAATCCCCATTCCGCCGGACGCCACGCGTCATGCTGCCCGCGGCGACCCGATCCGGGAAAAGACGAGGCCCGCCGATTACCCCTAAACGGCGGGCCTCTTTTTTTTCTTGGTCCGGTCTGCGACCGGACATCCATGTTACCCCTATATACCCTGCGAACAGGGAAGTGTTTGTTGTCGGAAGAGAATTAGCATCACCCGTGCCAAGTTGCATCAGGAGAAAAAACGCCCCGCCATGCAACCGCCGCGCCCGGCCCCGCGTAGCAGTTGACATGCGGTTTCTCATCCTTGCCCTGCTCGGTCCCGCGCTCTGGCTCGGCGCTACGCCCGCCGTCGAGCCCCTGCTGCGAGAGGCGCGGGCGGCCGAGCAACGGCTCGACACGACGGAGGCGCTGCGTCTCTACCTCGAGCTTGGGCAAATCCGGCCGGACGATCCGGAGGTGCTGCAAAAAATCGCCCGCCACTATTCGGACTCGGTCGTCGACACGGACGACGTCGAAGAAAAGCGCCGGCTCGCCGGACAGGCCCTCGACCACGCCAGCCGGGCCGTCGAGCTCGAACCCGACGACCCTGTCAACGTGCTCTCGCTGGCCATCTGCCACGGCACACTCGGAGCCTATGGCGACACCGCCGCCAAGGTGCGGCGCTCACGACTGGTCAAGCAATACGCCGAGCAGGCCCTCGCCCTGGACCCGGACTACGCGTTCGCCCACCATGTGCTCGGACGCTGGCACCACGAGGTCGCCTCGCTCGGCACGGTGGCCCGCTGGTTCGTGCGCGTCGTTTACGGAGGCCTGCCCGACGCCTCCCGCGAGCAGGCCGTGCGGCACCTGCGGCGCGCGGTCGAGCTAGAGCCCGACGCGTTGGTCCACCGGCTGGAGCTGGGCATCGCCCTGGCCGGCGCCGGCCGTGCGGAGGAGGCCCGGGCAATGATCGCCGACGGCCTGGCCATGCCTTCGCTGGCCAAGCACGACCCCCAGGCCAAGGAACGCGCCCGCGAAGTGCTCGCCGCGTTGTGAGCGCTCAGATGGAAGACTCGGGCAACTCGACCAAAAAGCTCGCCCCCTCCTCCGGAGCGCTCTCGCACCACACCCGGCCCTCCATGCGCTCAACCAGTTCGCGCACGATGGAAAGGCCGAGTCCCGTGGACAACTCCCCGCCCGTGGGCCGCGCCGACAGGCAGGCATAACGTTGGAAAAGCCGCGGCATGTCCTCGGCGGTGACACCGGGCCCCTGGTCGGCCACGGCCAGCCGGATGTGCCGGTCCGCGGTCCGGGTCAGGCGCACCGTCACCGTGGTGCCCGGCAGGGAGTATTTGATCGCGTTGGACAGAAGGTTGTCGGTGACCTGGCGCAACGCCGAGCGGTCGGCCATCACCGGCGGCAGCGCCGGGGCCGGCTCGAACAGGACGGCGATGCGCTTGCGCTCGGCCACGACCACGGCGGTCGCGAGCGCCTCGCGCACGGCCGCGACGAAGTCGACCGGCTCGGGGCGAAAGTTGCGGCTGCCGTTCTCCAGCGCCTCCACGTCGAGGAGGTTGCGCACCATGTGGATCATCTGGTGCGAGAGCAGCATCATGCGGTCGAGCGCCTCCACGCCCTCGGGGCCGACCTTTTCCATGCGCAGCAGGTCGAGGTTGAGCAGGAGTCCGCCAAGGGGGCCGCGAAGGTCGTGCGCGGCCATGCGCATGAGGCCGGCCTTCTCGTCGTTGAGTCCCTTGAGGCGGTCGTGCGCCCGTTCGAGTTCGCGCTGGATGCGCAGGCGCTCGTCGAGTTCGCGGCGCAGGCTGCGGTTGTGCCAGATGAAGAAGCCGACCACGCCCATCGCGATCAGCAGCAGGCCGGCGGCCCAGCGCTGCACCCGGTCCCAGCGGATGATCTCCACGAAGTCGAATTTGATCCAAGGAGCGACGATACGCTGGCGCTCGGCGCGCGAGATCGAGGCGACGCCCTTGTCGAGAATGGCGTGCAGCTCGGGCCGGTCGCGCCGCACCGCGTAGCGCAGCTGGAAGACGTCGGGCAGCGTGCCGACCACGCGCAGGTTGCCGAGACCGAGCTTGCCGATGGCGTAGTTGGCCGAGGCGATGTTGACGACCGCCACGTCCGCGTCGCCCCGGGCCACCGAGAGAAACGCGCCGTCCAGCGTATCCGTTTCAAGAATACGGAGGTCGGGGTAATCGCGGGCGAGCGCGAGGGTGGCGACATGGCCCCGGGGCGAGGCCACCACATGGTTGTGCAGCCCGTCCATCGAGGTGACCGCGGGGGTGTTGATGCGACCAATGACGGCCACCGGAAAATCCAGATAGGCCCGGGTGAACTCGAAGTGCGGCTCGCGCGAGGCGTCCTTGGCCGTGCTCACCAGGAAATCGACCCGGCCGGAGAGCGCGAGTTCGTAGGCCTCGGCCCAGTTGCGGGCCTGCACGGCTTCGAAGGTGAGGCCGGTGCGCTCGGAAAGCAGCGCAAGAAAATCCGCGTCGATGCCGGCGAAGTCCCCCCCCTCGTCAATGTAGCTGAAGGGCAGCCAGTCCGGATCGAAACTGAATTTGGCGACCGGATGGGACCGGATCCATTCCCGCTCACTTCCGCTCAGATCAGCCTCCGCCGCCGGCAAAAGAAGCGGGGCGAGCAGGCACCAAAGCAGGCCCGACCGGCCGATCCGCTGCCAAATTGTGCTTCCCGGTTTCATCGCGGCATTCACCCCATGGCTGGCACACTGGACCCGGCCGACCGCCAGCTCAAGCCGCGAAGGGTCACCCGGCGGGACGATCCAGGCCGCGCGCGGCGAACTTGCGCAGGTTTTTGAGCGCCACCTCAAACTCCCGGGGCGGCGACGACTCCACCTCCAGGGGCTCCCGGGTCCCGGGATGCCGCAGCGTCAGGCGCGCAAGGTGCAGCGCGAGGCCGCGGATCAGCGGGCGTTCGTCGGCCAGTCCCTTGTAGCCGCGTTTCAGATCCGAGAGGCGCAACTCCAGCCCGGACGGACCGTAGTCGGGGTCGTTGAGCACGGGCAGGCCGGCGGCGGCCAGATGGACCCGCACCTGGTGCAGCGGCGCGACCGGGGCGGCACACTCCAGCAGCGCGAAGCGGCCAAACAACTCCAGACGGCGCACCCCCGTGGCGGTCGCGCGCGCCTCCTGCCGGCGACCGATGCGCCACAGCCCGGGCTTGAGCGGGTCCTCCATGAGCGGCCAATCCAGCACGCACGCCTCCGGCGGCAGACCGTGTTCGTCGCGCACCAGCCGGTCCGGCCGGGCCGCCCCGGCCACGGGCGTCACCGTCACGAGGGCCGACCAGAGGACGCCGGCGGTCTTGGACTGAAACTGACCGCTGAGGAAATCGAGCGCGGGCTTGGTGCGCGCGTAGACGACCGGTCCACCGGCCTCGGGGTCGAGCTTGTGGACCGCCCGCACCTCCCGGCCAAAACGCTCGCGAACCAGCGTGTTGAGACACGACTCTCCCGGGCGCGACGCAGCCACGGGCAACCCGGGCGGCTTGTCCAGCACCAGCGTGGTCTCGTCGTCGAAAAGAATCGGGGGCGGCTCCATGTGCCCGCCATGGAGCCAGCGCCGCACCGAGGCCGCAAGCCCGGGCACCGGCCGCACTGCGTTACGGCCGGGCGACGGACCGGTGAACTTTGGGCGACGGCGGGGGTTTGGACTTTGCCCGGCCCGCCCGCCCGCTCATGACCGCATCTCCACACCCTCCATGCCCGCGCTCAGCATCGCCCCCGCCCTCTCCGTTCTGGCCGTCCTTGGCCGCGTGCCCGCCTCCCGTCCGCTGCGCACCTGGCTGCGCACCACCGGATACAAGCTGCGCCCGCCCCGCCCCCTGCCCTACGTGACCGGCGGGACGCGCGCCGTGGCGACGGCCGGAGTCCACGAGGCCACGTTGCTCCACGAGGCGCGCTCCGGCGACCGCCCGACCATCGTGCTGGGCGGCTTCGTGCCCGACGCGCCCGAGCAGGTGTTTCTGCTGCGCGGCGACCTGCTGCGGCACGGCAGCGTGCATTATTTCAACTACCCCAAGTCCGGCTTCGACCTCGACCGGCTCTGTGTCCAACTCGACGAGCTCGTGCAGGACCTGGCCGCGCGCGCCGGCACGCCGCCCGTCATCCTCGCCGTCAGCTTCGGCGCGGGGCTGGCCATCGAGTGGCTGCGTCGTATCCGGGCCGCGGGTCGCTCCGCCCCCATCGCCGGACTGGTGTTGATCAGTCCAGTCACCTGCGTCGCCGATCTCATCGCCCCCGGCTCCGCCAAGCCCACCACGCTGCTCGGCCGGGCCATCCTGCCCTACCTCGCCGATGAGGGCGAATTCCGCCCGGAGCACATCGAGCGCTCCCGGTCCATCTTTGTGCGCATGTTCGAGGCCGGCGCGCAAAACAAGTCCGCCCTCGCCGCCCTGATGACCCGAGCCGAGCTGCTGCGGCTGCGCGACAAGGTGATCGCCACCATCAACGGCATCGACCGGCAGGGCGCGTCCGCCCGCATCCGCGCGCTTTGCCAACTGCCCGTGCCCACCGAGGCTTTGGCCGGCGACCGTTTGCCACTGTGCGAGGCCCCGACCCTCATCCTCTACGCCGAGAAGGAAAACGCCGTCCTGCAGGCCGCGGCGCCCGGACGCTTCCTGCTCACCAACGCCCACCGGACCCTGTTCCCGGACAGCAACGTCTTCACCGTAAGCAACTCCAAGGGCGACCCCGTCCAGCACGCCTCGCTGATTTTCCACTACTTCGATTTCCGCGCGCCCATCGTTTCGTTCTACGCACGGTTAAAGGGTCGTAAGTTATTGCAGGTCGCATGAATTCCCTTGCCGCGCCGTCCGTCGGGTCGCTGCCTGTTGAGCGTCAATTCACGATGCTGACCCCGCCCAAAAGTCTGGTGACACTGGGAGCCAGCTTCCTCACGACCCGGGCCGCAAGCCGGTTGAGGAAGGGTGCTCCGGACTTCCGCGCCCAAGACAAACATTTCCAGGCGCTCGTCGCCGCGCAGGAAAAGACCGCCTTTGGTCGCGAAAACGGCCTCGAAAAAGGCCTCCCCTACGAGAAATTCCAGCAACGCGTGCCCCTGCGCGCCTACGAAAATTTCATCCCTTGGATCGACCGCATGAAATCCGGCGAGGCCGACGTGCTCCGGCCCGGCCGGTGCCAATTCTACGCGGTCTCCTCGGGCACCACCGCCGGTCGCACCAAATACCTGCCGATCACCGACGGCATGTTGGCCCACTTTCGCAAGGCCGGCCTCGACTCGCTGCTCTACTACACCTCGCGCGTCGGCCACGCCGGCGTGTTTCAGGGCAAACACCTCTTCCTCGGCGGCGCCACCTCACTGACCCCGATGGCGCCCGGAGCCAACGGCCACCAGGCCTACGCCGGCGACCTCAGCGGCATCACCGCGCTCAACCTCCCCGAGTGGCTCGAGCGTCACTACTACGAGCCCGGCGCCGACATCGCGCAGATGAGCGACTGGCCCGCCAAGATCAACGCCATCGTGCAACGCACCCTGCACGCCGACGTCTCCCTGCTTGCCGGCATCCCCAGCTGGATCCTCATCCTCGCCGAGGAACTGCTCAAGGCCGGCACCAAGGGCAAAAACCGCCCCGTCAACCTGCAGGCCCTCTGGCCCAACTTCGAGTGCCTCATCCACGGCGGCGTGCCCGTCGCCCCGTTCGCCGACGAACTGCGCGCGATCTGCGGCCCCGGCGTCAACTTCCACGAGGTTTATCCCGCCTCCGAGGGCTTCATCGCCGCGCAGGACGCCGACTCCGCCCTCGGCCTGCGCCTCATGTGCGACGCCGGCATCCACTACGAGTTCCTGCCCATGGATCAATACCACGAGGACCGGCTCGAACTGCTCGGCCCCCGCACCGTGCCATTGTCCGGCGTGAAGGCCGGGGTCGACTACGCCCTCGTCATGACGACCCCCGCCGGCCTCTGCCGCTACCTCATCGGCGACATCGTGCGCTTCGTCTCCACCGACATCCCCCGCCTCGTCTACGCCGGCCGCACCAAGCTCCAGCTCAGCGCCTTCGGCGAGCACGTCATCGAGAAGGAGCTCACCGACGCCCTCACCACCGTCTGCCAGCGCCACAAGTGGAAGGTCGTCAACTTCCACGTCGCCCCCGTCTTCGTCAACGCCCTCGCCGGCGCCCGCCGCGGCCACCACGAATGGTGGGTCGAGCTCAAGCCCCTCTCCATGGAGACCCCCACCGGCCCCGTGCTCGCCGCCGAGCTCGACGCCGAGC
>JBDRJH010000016.1:0-44828 GCA_043815125.1 Verrucomicrobiota bacterium | reverse complement strand
CCCCAACGTCCTCGTCACCTCGCACCAAGCCTTCCTCACCCGCGAGGCCCTCAACGAAATCGCGCGCGTCACCACCGAAAACCTCACCCGCCTCTCCGCCGGCCAACCGCCGCTCGACGGCACCGAAGTTCTGCCAACGTAACCCGTAGGCAGCCTGCTGGCAGGCGCGTTCACCGCCCCCCCCTCAAACCACGTCCAACGCGCCTGCCAGCAGGCTGCCTACCCAAAACCTCATTCCCCTTTCCCTACTTTCTTGAATCGCCTCGACCAACTCCTCGCCAGCCTCGGCTACTGCTCGCGCCGTGAAGCCAAGGCCTACGTCCGCGCCAACGACATCACCCTCGCCGACGGCACCCCGCTCAAAGACTCCGCCAAAAAAGTCCCCGCCGCCGAGGTCCGCGTCAACGGCGAGCCCCTCGATCACCCCGACGGCCTGCTCCTGCTGGTCAACAAACCGCTCGGCCTCACCTGCTCGCACGATCCCCGCGAAGCCCCGCTCATTTATGACCTTCTCCCCGAGCGCTGGCGCGCCCGCAACCCCGTCGTCACCACCATCGGCCGCCTCGACAAGGAAACCTCCGGCCTGATCCTGCTCACCGACCAGACCGACCTCGTGCACCGCCTCACCTCGCCCAAGCACAAGGTCCCCAAAATCTACCGCGCCACCCTCGAGCGCGACCTCGACCCCGCGCTGATCGACCTCTTCGCCGCCGGCACCCTCCAACTCGACGGCGAAAAAGCCCCCTGCGCCCCCGCCATCCTGCGCATCGTCGAGCCCCGCCTCGCCGAACTCACCCTGATCGAGGGCAAATACCACCAGGTCCGCCGCATGTTCGCCGCCACCGGCAACACCGTCACCGCCCTCCACCGCACCACCTTCGGCGAACACACCCTCGGCGACCTCCCCCCCGGCCACTGGCGCGAACTCCCCATTCCCTAGCCCGCCCCGCCCGGTTCGGCCCGCCACCACCCTCCATGCCCACCGCCGACCAACGCGAAAACCTCCGCCAACGCCCACCCGGCGCGCCGGTCATGTTTCAGGCCTGGCGGCACGTCCTCTTCCTGCACTGGGCCTGGGACCCCGCCGCCATCCAGGCCACCCTGCCCCGCGGCCTCCACGTGGATACCTTCGACGGCCAAGCCTGGCTCGGCGTCGTCCCCTTCTGGATGGATGCCGTCCGCCCCCGCTTCTGCCCGCCCGTGCCCGGCCTTTCCTGGTTCCTCGAACTCAACCTGCGCACCTACGTGCACGACGACCAAGGCCGCCCCGGCGTCTGGTTTTACTCCCTCGATTGCAATCAACCCATCGCCGTCCGCATCGCCCGCAGTCGCTTTCACCTGCCCTACGTCCACGCCCGCCAGACCGCCACCCGCCCCAACGGCACGCACCCCGCCACCTACGCCTCGCTGCGCCGCGACCGCTCCGCGCGCCCCGACCACAGCACCTTCACCTACAACGCCGCCGGCCCCGTCTTCAAAGCCACCCCCGGCACCCTCGAATTTTTCCTCGCCGAACGCTACCTGCTCTTCAGCCACGACCCCCGCCGCGACCACATCCACACCGGACGCGTCTGGCACCCGCCCTACCCGCTGCAACCTGCCCGCGTGGACCAGGCCGAGACCACTCTTTTCGCCGCCAACGGCTTCCCCGCACCCGGCCGCCCCCACGACCACGCCCTCTATTCCCCCGGGATCAACGTATCCATATATCCGCTACAACTCGCCGGCGCATGACCCATCCCCGTTCGCAGATCCCCTGCCTGCTGCTACTGATCCTGCCCGCCGGCCTCGCCGGACAACCCGGACCGCTGGCCCTGCCCGAGGTCATCGTCACCGCCGATCCGCGCCCCGCCCAATCCTCCGGGCTCACCACCGACGCCTTCGGCCCCGACAAACTCGCGCGCTCCCCCGCCCTCGCCGTCGACGACACCCTGCGCCAATCCGCCGCGTTCTCGCTCTTCCGCCGCTCCGGCAGCACCACCGCCAACCCCACCGCGCAAGGCGTGTCCATGCGTGGACTCGGACCCAGCGGCGCCAGCCGCTCCCTCGTCCTGCTCGACGGCGTCCCCCTCAACGACCCCTTCGGCGGCTGGGTCGCCTGGTCCAAGCTCCCCCAGCTCACCCTCGCCCGCGCCGAGATCACCCGCGGCGGCGGCTCCACCCTCTGGGGCAGCGCCGCCCTCGGCGGCACCGTGCAACTCCACACCGCGCCCCCGCCCGTCCGAGCCACCGTCGCACTCACCGGCGGCACCCGCGACACCGGCATCGCCCGCGCCGCGCTCAACCAACCGCTGACCACCGCCAACACCCTCACCCTCGAAGCCGCCGCGGCCACCACCGACGGCGACATCCTCATCCGCAACCCCGGCCTGATCGACCGCCCCCACGATTCCCGCAGCCACGCGATTCATGCCACCGACCGTCACCAGTTGTCGGATACGACCGCGCTCGCCGTCAGCCTCCGCCACTTCGACGAGGACCGCGGAAACGGCACGCCTCTTCAACGCAACGCCTCCCGCGAGACCGCCCTCGCCGCCAGCCTCGAAGGCCGTCCCGGCGGCGATTCGCTCATCGAGTCCTGGGACCTCACCGCCTACGCGCAGGACCAGGAATTTTCCGCCTTCTTCAGCGCCGTCGATCCGACCCGCGCCACCGAGACGCCCGCCAACCACCAATACGCCGTGCCCGCCACCGCCGGCGGCATCGCCCTCACCCTCGCGCTCGGCCCCACGGAAGCCCGCACCCTCGCCGGCCTCGACCTGCGCGCCGTCACCGGCGAGAGCCGCGAGGCGTTTTTTTGGAACGGCGCCACCTTCACCCGCGACCGCCGCGCCGGCGGCGAGCAGACCTTTGCCGGCGCCTTTGTTCGCCACGAGCACACCCTCGCCCCCGGACTTGACGCCCACGCCGGCCTGCGCGCCGACCACTGGCGGCTGACCGACGGCTTCCGCCGCGAACGCGACACCACCACCAACGTCATCACCCGCGACGACCGCCAGCCCGACCGCGACGGTTCCGAGTTCAGCCCGTCCGCCGGACTCGCCTGGCAGGTCGCCGAAAAATTCCGCCTGCGCGCCGCCGCCTGGCAGGCCTTTCGCGTGCCCACGCTCAACGAACTGCACCGCCCCTTTCGCGTCGGCGCCGTCACCACCGAGGCCAATCCCGACCTCGCCCCCGAGCACGTCACCGGCTTCGAAACCGGACTCGACCTCGGCGACGCCCGCGCCGGCCTGCGCCTCACCGTATTCGAAAACCGGATGCGTGACGCCGTCGCCAACGTCACCCTCGCCCCCAACTCCCGCCGCCGCGAAAACCTCGGCGAAGTCCGCGTGCGCGGTCTCGAGCTCGGCGCCCACTGGCAGGTCGCCCAAACCCTCCGCCTCACCGCCGACTACCTGCTCGCCGACACCCGCGTGACCGATCCCGGTGCCGTCGCCCCCGCCACGCTGCGCGGCAACCGGCTCGCCCAGGTCCCGCGCCACACCGTCACCGCCGGCTTCGCCTGGGACGCCCCCGCCGACACCCTCGTCGACCTCCGCGCCCGCTGGACCGGCGCCCAATACGAGGACGACGAAAACCGACTCCGCCTGGCGCCTGCCACCACCGTGGACCTCCGCCTCGCCCGCCGCTGGGGCAATGACCAACGCTGGTCGACCGCCCTCGCCGTCGAAAACCTCCTGGATGCCGAGGTCGAGACCGGCCGCACCGCCGCCGGCCTCGTCGCCATCACCCCCGGCCGGAGCATTCGCCTGTCGGTCGGCCGGAACTGGTGAGACCAAGCCCACTCTTGCCATTTCATTGCAAACAGGATTTCGGTTTCTGCAACCAGCTCATCCCATGCGTCACCTGCTAACCCTCACCTTGGGCCTCGGGGCCCTGACCCTGACCGCCACCGCCGCCGACATCACCATCGTCAATCCCGGTTTTGAGGATGTTTCGGGCGAGACGCAGCAGAACGAGTTCACCTTCGGAGCCCTGCCCGGGTGGTCGCTTTACGATCCGGAAAACATCACCTCGGACGGCGACGGGCCCACTTACTACGTCGGCACGCTGCAACCCCAGATCCTCGGCGAGGACGAAGTTTACCAGAACTTCCCCGCCGGAGCCCCCGAAGGCACGCGCGTCGCCATCGCCTTCAACTTCGACGGTTCCGGCGACGACGGCGAATACGGTCTGCAACAAATTCTCTCAGCCACGTTGCAGGCCAACACGCGCTACACCTTGAGCGCCCTCATCGGCAACATCGCCTCCGGCCAGAGCGTGGCCAGCGGTTACTTCGACCTCGACGGTTTCCCCGGCTACCGCGTCGATCTCATGGCCGGTGGCACCGTGCTCGCGTCGGACAACAACTCGCTCGCCGGCTCCATTACCGAGGGAACCTTTGCCCTTTCCTCCACCGTCTACGACTCGCCGTCCTTCGGCGCGCTGATTGGCCAGCAACTCGCGATCCGCCTGGTCAATCTCAACCAGACCGCCGGCGTCCCCGAAGGCTCCGACCTTGAGGTCGACTTCGACGACATCAGCCTCACCGCCGTCGCCATCCCCGAACCCGCGTCCGCCGCCCTGCTGCTCGCCGGCACCGCCGCCCTGCTGGCCACCACCCGTCGCCATCGCCGCCCGCCGACCGCGCCGGATAAAAACTAACCAGACAGGTTAGTTTTTTCACATTTGCCGGGACCCTCGCCACCCTTGCCAGCGGCCCTCCGCCCTGCTTGGTTGCGCGGCCATGTATGACTTTCCGCTCACCGGCGCGCAGAAAACCTTCCTGCGCGGACTCGGCCAAACCCTCCAACCCGGCATCAAAGTCGGCAAAGCCGGCCTCACACCCGCCTTCTACGTCGAGATGCAACACCTGCTCGACTCGCAGGAACTCGTGAAAGTCCGCTTCCTCGGCTCCGACCGTCACGCCCGCGCCGAGCTGACCGCACAGATCGCCGACGAAGCCCGCTGCGTGAACGTCGGCGGCGTCGGCGCCACCGCGCTCTTCTACCGTCAGCAGCCAAATCCGGAAAAGCGCGGCATCGAGCTCTGATCCCGCAGGCCGCCTGCATGCAGGCGCATACGTCGTGACCACCGACCTCCAGTCCGACTCCTCCTCCCTCGACCTCCCCGCCCTCGGCTGGGACGAGCGCTGGGCCGCCGTCTTCGCCCCGCACGCCGCCGCCGGGCTGCAACCCGCCCGCGTCGTCTGCGAACTCCGCCGCCACTACTACGCCGTGCTCACCCCCGACGGTGAAAAACTCGGCGAGTGCATCGGCAAGTTCCATCACCAGGCCAAGGTCGGCGCACACTACCCCGCCGTCGGCGACTGGGTCGCCGTGCGCCCCATGGGTGGCTCCGACCGCCTCGAGGTCCACGCCCTGCTCCCCCGCCGTTCCAAGTTCGCCCGCCGCGCCGCCGGTGAGGAAGAGGCCCAGCAAATCGTCGCCGCCAACATCGACACCGTCTTCCTCGTCACCGGCCTCGACCTCAACTACAACCCCAAGCGCCTCCAACGCTTCCTCGTCGCCGCCCGCGACAGCGGCGCCGACCCGGTCATCCTGCTCAACAAATCCGACCTCTGCGAAGACCACGCCGAGGTGAAGAAGGAGGTCGAAAAACTCCTGCCCGACGTGCCCGTGATCGTCACCAGCACCATCACCCGCCGCGGCCTCAAGGCCCTGCGCGCCCTCTGCCTGCCGGGCAAAACCCTCGCGCTCGTCGGCTCCTCCGGCGCCGGCAAGTCCACCATCATCAACCTGCTCGCCCGCGACGAGCTCCTGCCCACCGGCGAGGTCCGCGAGAAAGACAGCAAGGGCCGCCACACCACCACCCGCCGAGAGCTCATCCTCTCGCCCACCGGTGCGCTCGTCATCGACACCCCGGGCATGAGGGAACTCCAGCTCTGGGACGCCGACGAGGGACTCGAGGAAGCCTTCGCCGACCTGCTCAACATCGCCTGCCGTTGCAAGTTCACCAGCTGCCGCCACATCGACGAACCCGGTTGCGCCGTGCTGCCCGCCATCGCCGCCAGCCAGCTCGCCCCCGAGCGCCTCGAACAATACCGCAAGCTCAAGGCCGAGCAGGACGCCGCCAAGCCCCGCCAGAAAAAACCCTCCGCCACCGCCAGCAAACCCGGCTGGCGCCAACGCGCCGACCAACGCACCGCCGGCCGCCCCAAAAAGTTCGATCACGACTAAGCCCAAGGAGCGCCGCTTTCCCAAGCGGCGGGTTCGCCCACCCCTTGCAAAGACGTAAAATCGCCGAACGGTCACCATCACGAAACCTCCGCGACCTTTGCGCCTTCGCGCCTCTGCGTTAAAACTCCGACCTCCTCCACCACCATGTCCGACCTCACCGAGCTCTACCAAGCGGTGATCCTCGATCACAACAAACACCCCCGCCACCGCGGCCGGCCGCCGACCGCCAACCGGGTGGCGCGCGGCGAAAACCCCACCTGCGGCGACGAGTGCACCGTGTATTTGAATTTCCACGACGGCCGCATCGCCGACATCGGCTTCACCGGCGCCGGCTGCGCCATCTCCCAGGCCAGCGCCTCGCTCATGACCACCTTGGTCAAAGGCAAGACCCCCGCCGAGGTCGCGGACCTGTTCGACCACTTCAAACACATCGTCACCACCGGCGAGCACCCGGACGACTTCACCGAGATCGCCGCCTTCGCCGGCGTGCACGCCTACCCCGCCCGCATCAAGTGCGCCACCCTCGCCTGGCACGCGACGCTGGACGCGCTGGAGGGGCCGCCGGCCGGCGGCTGAGCCCAAATCTCAACTCCACCCGTGACAAAACCGGGCCGGCGCTTAACCGTGTGGCCTTCACGCTCATGAATCCTGCCTGGTCACACGTTCGCGACGACTTCCCCGTGCTTCACCAACTGGTGGGCAACAAACCGCTCGTCTATCTCGACAACGGCGCCACCTCGCAAAAACCGGCCTGCGTCATCGACGCCGTCAGCCGCTTCTACCAGCTGGACAACTCCAACGTGCACCGCGGTCTGCACGCGCTCTCCATGCGCGCCACCGACGGCTACGAGGCCGCCCGCAAACGCACCGCCAAATTTCTCAACGCCGCCAGCGACACCGAGATCGTCTTCACCCGCGGCACCACCGAGTCGATCAACCTCGTCGCGCAATGCTGGGGCACCGCCAACCTCAAGCCCGGCGACGTCATCCTCACCACCGAGATGGAGCACCACTCCAACCTCGTGCCGTGGCAGCAACTGGCCGCCCGCACCGGCGCCACACTCAAATACGTGCCCGTCGCCGGCGACGACGCCGAGCACGGTCTCGACCTCGACGCGCTCAACGCGTTGCTCACCCCGCAGGTGAAGCTCTTCGCGTTCACCCACATCTCCAACACCCTCGGCGTCATCAACCCCATCGGCGAACTTTGCGCCAAAGCCCGCGCGGTCGGCGCGCTCACCGTGATCGACGCCGCCCAGTCCAGCGGACACGAACCGCTCGACGTGCAGGCGCTCGGGTGCGACTTCCTCGCCTTCAGCGGCCACAAGATGCTCGGTCCGACCGGCATCGGCGTGCTCTACGGCAAACGCGCCCTGCTCGACGCCATGCCGCCCTACCAGACCGGCGGCGGTATGGTCGACGTGGTCGACTTCGCCGGCACCACCTTCAAACCCTCCCCCGAGCGTTTCGAGGCCGGCACGCCCAACGTCGCCGACGCCATCGGCCTGCACGCCGCCATGGACTACATCGACCGGCTGGGACGTCCGGAGATCGCCGCGCACGACCATGCCCTCGGCGAACGCGCCTGCGCCCTGCTCGCCGAGTTGCCCGGCATCCGCATCCTCGGCCCCAAGCCCGGCATGAAGCGCGGCGGGCTGGTGAGTTTTGCCTTTGCCGACGTGCACGCGCACGACGTGGTCACCTTCGCCGACCAGGACGGCATCGCCCTGCGCGGCGGCCACCACTGCAACCAGCCGCTGATGAAAAAACTCGGCCTGGCCAGCACCACCCGCGCGAGCGCCTACGTTTACAACACCACCGAGGAGATCGACGCGCTCGCCGCCTCGCTGCGCCGGATCCTCGCGTTTTTCGCCTGAAACACCAGGACACGCCCGGCGGCCCGAGCACCGCGCTCACACCACCGCGGGGTCGGCGCGGAATTTTTCGCCCAGCTCAAACCAGGCGACCTGCGCCTTCAGCCAGTTGGGATTGGCGCGGATGTCCGCCAGGCTGAGCGTGGTGTGATTGCAAAGCAAATACACGCCGGCTCCCGCCCGCATGACCGCGTCGTAGCGGTGGCCGTCCGCGTCGTTCACGAATTCGAAGCCGCCGACGTCCTGCGCGGACCGGCCGATCACCGCGCGGAGCGGGGCGACATCCTTGACGAAGGTTTTCTGATAATCCGCCTCGCGCGGGCCCTCGTAACCGAGGATGCCGGCCCCGGCGGCGGTCAGCCCGACGAGCACCCATTCGTCGAAGACCGGCTCGCCGTAGGCGGCGGCCATGCGCTGGAGCTGGGATCGGATGAGTTTGGAGGCGGCGTCGATTTGCATGGCGAAGGCGGGCAGCGATTGAGGTTCGGCAGTCCGCTCCGGGCCAAGTCAAATTGACGGCCGGCGAACGCTTGAAGGTTCTTTTACTTCCGAAAGAGCGAATCGAGCGCGTTGAGGCTTTTGAGCGACGTCTTCTTCGCGGTCGGCGCGACGGTGATCGCCTTGGGCGGGGGCTCGGCGGCGGGCGTGTCGGCGGTGGGCGGCGCGGCGGGACCGCCACCGCGCAGCTCGGCGAGCAGCTTGCCGAGTTTTACGGGCGACACGGCTTCGGCGGTGCCGAGCTCCTGCGCAAAGAGACTGACGCGCAACTCCTCGACCAGCCAGCGGAAGTGATCGCCGCCGGGCTGCTCGGCGACGGCGGGAACGGCTTTGACGTAGGGGGCGATCTGCGCGGCGCGCTCGGCGTCCTTGGCCGGGTTTTGCCGCCAGCGGTCGGCGCGCAGCTTCATCGCCTTGAGGTAGCGCGGCAGGTGGGCCAGTCGCGCGTGGGGCGTGCGGCGCAGGAAGTCGGCGGGCAAGAGTGCGGCGAGGTCGGGGCCCTGGCCGCGATAGGGATGCGGGTGCACGAGCAGCGATTGCCGCAGCGTGAAGATTTCCTCAAGCAGGTCGGTGAGTTTTGGCACCGAGGCGCGCAGCTCGACCTTGGCTTTGTCCACGGCGGCGGCGAAGGCTGCTGCCGTGGGTGCGGCGACGCGCACGGGATCGCAGATCCAATCGCGCAACAGGCGGTGGGCGTCGTCCTGGAGGACGTTCATGGGCGCGAGCGTGGCGGCCAGGGGGCCGACCTTGCGCAGGGCGCGCAGGTCTTTTTCGAGCCAGGCGAGGTCGTGGCGCAGCGTCAGCTCGATCAATCGCGACAGGCCCGTCGACATGGATCCGGCGGCCAGCTCGGGCGTGCGGAAGAGCCGCAGGGCCACGCCGGCGGGGGTGACTTGCAACGCGGGCCAGGCGTGGACCGCGACGCCGGCCTGGTCGCAGACGTGGATTTTTTCGGGGATGTCGCCGAAGACCCATTCGCCTTGCTCGGATTTTTCCCAGCGGGCGCGGGCTTTTTTCCAGGCGGCGGGGTCCTCGCGGGCGACGGCGTGGCTGGCCTCGCGACGCAGGGCGGCGAGCTTGGCGGCGAGTTCGGCGGGGTCGCGGGCGGCGCAGAGTTCGCGGCCGTCGTCGTCGTGGACGCGCACGCGCACGCGCAGATGGTCGGGCGGGGGTTTGGCGAGCCAGAGCGCGGGGTCGATGTTGACGCGGTTTCGCTCGCGGATGAGTTCGACCAGGGTTTCGACGAGGGAGCGTTTGCGTCCGGCGAGGCGCGAGAGGCGGTCGGCGCCGTCGGCGAGGGCGCGGGCGGTGTCGTTGAGCGGGGCGAAGGCGCGGCGCAGTTCCTTGGGCAGGATGCGCAGGTAGTGTTCGACCTTGGCGGCGAGGTGGCCGGGCACGGCCCAGTCGAGCGCGGCGGAGTCGAGTTGCTCGGCCTCGCGCACAGGCAGGTCGAGGGTGACGCCGTCGTCGTCCTGGCCGGGTTTGTAGGCGTAGTTGAGCGGCAGGGCGCTGGTGGCGAGCGGGAGCGCGGCGGGAAAGGCCTCGGCGTCGGGCTCGGGAGCGTCGACCGGACGGAGTTCGTCCGGCGTCATTTTGAGGAAGTCGGGGCGCGTCGAAACTTGCTCACGGGCGAGATCGACGAGGTCGGCGACGGCGGCGACGGGCGCGTGCGGCCGGAGGTGCAGCGCGTAGTAGCGGTAGATGGCTTCGTCGAGGTTGAGGTAGCCGGCGTCGCGGGTGCGGGTGAGCTGGGATTCGAGCTCGGCGCGGACCTCGCGGTTGTGCGTGAGGAAGCCGAAGGGCCAGGTGATGGTGTCCTCGACGAGGGCCTCGCGGATGAAGATTTCGGTGGCGTGCGCGGGATCGATTTTACCGTAGCTGACGGCACGGGATTCGATTTCGAGGCCGTGCAGGCGGGTGCGTTGCTTGACGAGCACGCGGCCCTTGTCGACGTCCCAGAAGGGCTCGGTGTGGCTGCGTTTGAGCAGGTGTTCGCCGAGGTCGAGCGCCCAGAGCGGATCGAGGCGGGCGACGGTGCGGGCGTAGAGGCGCGAGGTCTCCATGATCTCGGCGGCGAGGATCCAACGAGGGGATTTGTTGTCGGTTTTCCGGAGCGGGTCGTTGCCGCGCGTCGGGGACGATTTTTTGCGGTCCTCGCGCTGGTGGAGAACGGAACCGGGGAAGATGGCGATGCGGCGGTCGTGGGTGGAGAGGTAGCCGCCCTTTTCGTCGTCGCGCTTGGCGATGTTGCCCAGCAGGCCGGTGAGGATGCTGCGGTGGATGGCGCGATAGCCGGGGGTGTTGAAGGCGAGCCGGTCGGGGCCGCACTGGTTGGGCGGCACGCCGTCGTGGATCGAAGTGGGTTTAAAGCCGGGCCGGTCCTTGATGACGTCGACGAGCTGCGAGTGCACGTCGCGCCACTCGCGCATACGGGTGTAGCTGAGGAAGTGGTCCTTGCAGAAGCGGCGGAGCCTGGCCTGCGAGAGACGTTCGAGTTCGTCGTGAAAGGTATCCCAGATGTTGAGCAGCGTGAGAAAATCGGAGTCTGCGTGGGCGAAGCGGCGGTGGGCGGCGTCGGCTTTTTCGCGGGCGTCGAGCGGGCGCTCGCGGGGGTCCTGGATGCTGAGGCCGGCGGCGATGACCAGGGCTTCGCGCAGGCATTTTTCGACGCGGGCCTGCAGGATCATGCGGCCGACGGTGGGGTCGACGGGCAGGCGGGCGAGTTCGCGGCCGATGGCGGTGAGGGGGCGGATGGCGCCGGGCCCTTGGTAGGGCGCGGACTCCGCTCCGCGCCGATCTGCGGCGGGCGAGGCGGCGGGGAGCGCAGTCCCCGCCCTACCTTCGGGGTCGAGCGCGCCGAGTTCCTCGAGCAAGGCGTAGCCGGCGCGCACGGCCTTGGTCGCGGGTTGGTTGATGAAGGGGAAGCGCTCGATGTCGCCGAGGCCAAAGGCGGTCATGCGCAGGATGACGTCGGCGAGGTTGGCGCGCTGGATCTCGGGCTGGGCGAAGCGCGGGCGCTCGTTGTAGTCCTTCTCCGAATACAGGCGGATGCAGACGCCCTCGGCGACACGGCCGGCGCGGCCTTTGCGCTGGTCGGCGGAGGATTGGGCGACGGGTTCGATGGGCAGGCGGCGGGTGCGGGCCTGGGCGGCGTAGCGGCTGACGCGGGCGAGGCCGGTGTCGACGACGTAGCGGATGCCAGGCAGGGTGAGCGAGGTCTCGGCGATGTTGGTGGCGACGATGATCTTGCGCAGTTGGCCGCCGGCAAAGACGCGTTGCTGCTCGGAGTTGGAGAGGCGGCCGAAGAGCGGGATGGTCTCGCAGCGCGGCAGGCGGAGGTCGTCGAGGAGTTCCCGGGTTTCGCGGATGTCGCGCTCGGCGGGCATGAACACGAGGATGTCGCCGGAGTCGGTGTCGCGCACGATGCGCTCCACGGCGGCGACCGCGCCGTCGATGTAGTGGAGCGCCTCGGAGCGCGCGGTGCGTTCGTCGCCTTCGGCGGAGTCGTCGCCGAGTTCGTCGAGCGGTGCGTAGACGACGTTGACCGGATAGGTGCGTCCGGAGACCTCAATGATGGGCGCGTCGTCAAAGGCCTTGGAGAAGGCGGACGTGTCGATGGTGGCCGAGGTGATGACGATCTTCAGCTCAGGCCGGCGGTGGCGGAGGTTGCGCAGGTGGCCGAGCAGGAAGTCGATGTTGAGCGAGCGTTCGTGGGCCTCGTCCAGGATGATGGTGTCGTAGGCCCGCAGCATGGGGTCGCTCTGGACCTCGGCCAGGAGCATGCCGTCGGTCATGAACTTGATGACGGTGTCGGGCGAGGTGCGATCGTCGAAGCGGATTTTGCAACCGACCATGCCGCCCCACTCGACGCCGAGTTCGTCGGCCACGCGGCGGGAAATCGACAGCGCGGCCACGCGACGGGGCTGGGTGCAGGCGATGCGACCGGCGGTGCCGCGGTCGGCGGCGAGGCAGAGTTTGGGAATCTGGGTGGTTTTGCCGGAGCCGGTTTCGCCGGCGAGGATGACGACCTGATGGTCGCGGATCGTATCGGTGATTTCCTGGGCGCGCGCGCTGATCGGGAGTTCGGGCGGGAACTCCAGGCGATGGGGCGGACGGTTGTTTTCTGGACGGGCCACGGGAGGAAACCCGGCAAGGTGGGGACGAAAGTATGGGCTCGCGAGTCGAAAGGCGGGCCGCTCAGGCTGGGAGGGATATGGTCGCCCCGGTCCAACCGCCTCCCCTGCCCGCTTCGGTTTTGCAACGGGTGCTGACGATTGCGCGGCTCGACGGACTGAGTGTGGTCGGGGTGGCGGCGGCCGGCAGCGGGTTGGCGGCGATCATGGGCGATCCGACGGGCACGGTGGTCGGCGGCGGCGTGGTGCTGGCGGGAATGTTGGAGCTGGCCGGTGTGCGCAGCCTGAAAAACGGCCGGGTCGGAGGCGTTGACCGGCTGGTCGCCAGTCAACTGCTCCTGTTGGCTCTGATCTGGAGCTATGTGGGCGCGCGCCTGTGGCAAGGGACGGACACGATGGTCGCGCGACTATTGACCCCGGACCGGCTCGCGCAGCTGGCCGGATGGGGCGTCGACACCGGGCGGCTGCTCGATTTGGTCCACCTGACCCTGCCGATCACCTACGGAGTGATCGTGCTGGCCACACTCGCGTATCAGGGTGGGCTGGCCCTGTTTTACCACCGGCAACGCGGCGCTATTCGCAGCGCCCTGGGATGAAATTAGTTCATATGTAAAAGGCCGGGCGTCACTGGCTTGGATTCTGCTGACCGCAGGGTATTGCGAAACCACGCCGTCACTTCGAAATGACCCCCATCCTCGACAGCCGAAAGTTGCTGGCGTTCGCGACGCTGGCCCGAGTCCGCAGTTTCACTGTCGCGGCCCGCGAGCTGCACCTGACCCAGTCCGCCATCAGCCACGCGATCAAGGCGCTGGAGCGCGACTTGGATTGCCGGTTGTTTGACCGGCTGGGCCGCACCGTCTCGTTGACGGCGTCGGGTCAACGTCTGCTGGCGCATACCGACATCATTTTGCACGAGATGAAGAATGCGCGGGAGGATTTGCAGGGTTTGCACGGCGGCGACATCGCGCTGCACGGTTAGGCGTTGGCATTCCGTAAATCAGTGCTTGCCACGGACGCCTCAGGGGGTTGTGTTCCACGCTCTTTCACGCTGCCCAGGTGGTGGAATTGGTAGACACGCAGGTCTCAGAAGCCTGTGCCGCAAGGTGTAAGGGTTCGAGTCCCTTCTTGGGCACCATTTTTACGTCCGGAGCTTCATCGCCCCGGACGTTTTTTATGCCCGACCGCAGTGGTCGGCAGCGACGGACTTTCAATCCAGAAAGCGCGTAATCTGCGGGAGCGTGCGAACCCGGTAGCCGCCCGGCTTGCGCTCAAAGTAGGGATCGACCTCGGGCATGTCGTCCGGATCAAGCTCCTCCGCCGACAGTGCCTCGCCGTCCTCCTCGCCGTCACCGGTGCCGATCTCCACGTCGTGCAGGCTGATGCCCGCCCAGTCGTCGGCGTCAAAAACATGCGAGAGGCGGCGTGCCTCGGGATCGAGCAACAGCGCGGGATTTTTGACGCGACCGGCTTTGATCATCTCAAACAGGCAGGGCATGCGCTGCTCGGCGTAACGCCGGCGAAAGTCGGACATCCATTTGTTGGCCACGCCTTCACGCCGCCCCAGCAAAACCACGTCGGAAAAATGGATGCAGGCGTCATACCACGCGAGCAAATCGGCGTGCTTCTCCGCCAGGGTGCAGTCCACCACGCAGAGCACCCGCGCCAGCTCACAGGCCGCATTGGGCAGCCAGGCGGCGAGGGCCTCGATCTGGTCCACGGGATTCTCGCGACCATTGAGCAACAAAAAGACGTGCGTCGCCTCCGCGGGCAACTCCACGCGGGCCAACTCGCCCTCGAGGGTCCAGCGTGCGGCCACCGGCAACGCGGCGTCGGCCGGTGTCGCGGACTCGCCGTCGGGCAGGATGACCGCCGCCCGGTCGTCCGCGGTCAACCCCGCCTGGATCAGGTCGGCCAGCACCTCGCGGCGGCCGGAGGCATGGGAGCCGAGAATGAGATAGAGCCAGGGACGTTCGGAAGTCATGCGAATGGGAAAAAACAATGGCGCGGTCTGCGCGCCCTCAGAAGGTGAATGTGCGGTTTTGCGCCGCATGACGCATCCAGTGGTCCACCAGCACCAGGGCCGCCATCGATTCGACGATGGGCACGGCGCGCGGCACCACGCAGGGGTCGTGACGCCCCTTGCCAATGAGCTCGGTGGCGTTGCCCTCAAGGTCCACGGTGGGTTGTGATTGCAGGATCGTCGCGGTGGGTTTGAACGCGACGCGAAAGACCAGATCCTCGCCGTTGCTGATGCCGCCCTGCACGCCGCCCGAGCGGTTGGTCTCGGTGCGCACGCGGCCGCCGCGGTTTTCGAAGATGTCGTTGTGCTCGGAGCCCTTGAGCAGCGTCCCCTCGAAACCGCTGCCGACCTCGAAGCCCTTGGTCGCCGGCAACGAGAGCATGGCCTTGGCCAGATCGGCCTCGAGGCGGTCAAAGACCGGCGCGCCGAGGCCCACGGGAAGGTTGCGCACGCGGCACTCGATGACGCCGCCGACGGAGTCGCCCTGGGAGCGCACGGCCTTGATACGCTCGATCATGGCCTCGGCGGTCGGACCGTGCGGACACCGCACCGCGGTCGCCTCGATGGCTTCAAGCGACGGAAAGGCGTCGGCTCCGAGCGCGCCGGCCGGCATGACGATGTCATGCACGCGGGTGATGTAGGCGCGCAGCTCGACGTTGCCCGCGAGCGCGAGGATCTTTTTGGCGATGGCGCCGCCGGCGACGCGACCGATCGTCTCGCGCGCGGAACTGCGACCGCCGCCATGCGGGTCGCGGATGCCATATTTGGTCTGGTAGGTGAAGTCGGCGTGGGACGGGCGGAAGGCCTGCTTCATCTCCGCGTAGGCCCCCGGACGCTGGTCGGTGTTGCGCACCAGCATCGAGATCGGCGTGCCCGTGGTGCGCCCCTCGTAGACACCGGAAAGAATCTCGACCGAATCCGCCTCCTTGCGGGGCGTAGTGATGTCGCTCTGGCCGGGCCGACGGCGGTCCAGCTCGGCCTGAATCTCCGCGGGAGTGACGGGCAGGAGCGGCGGACAGCCGTCGACGACCACGCCGATGGCGGGACCGTGGCTTTCACCCCAGGTGGTGATCGAAAAAAGTTTACCGAAACGATTGGGCATGATGCGGGCCGAAACCTTGCCCTCCGAACCATTCGCCGCAAGTGCCAAAACCGCCTGTCCATCAGGATGGCGATGGTGCCCCCGCTGGGAATCGAACCCAGATCAGTCGTTTAGGAAACGACTGTTCTATCCGTTGAACTACAGGGACATGAAAGTGCAATATATCGGAAAAAAGCCTCCGGAAACCCTCGGGGGCTTTACCAAACACCTTGGTTTCCACCGCCGCATCCAGAGACGCCCGACTGCGCCCGACAGGCAGACAAAAGCGCCTCCGCGGCCAAGGGCAAGCCCGGCGCGCGCGGACTCGGCCCCCCGGCTTCAAACCCCGCGCAGCCCCCGGTCCTTTGCGAACTCGGTATAACCATGCTCGTTGGCAAAGCGCACCAACTGCGGCGTTCCGTTCAACCCGAGCTTGTTGATCAACCGGGTGCGAACCCCCTGCACCGTGGTCGAGGAGAGCTGGAGCAACTCGGCGATCTCCCCATCGGCCCGGGCCTCCCCGATGAGCGAAAGCACCTGCACCTCCCTGGCGGTCAGCACGCGGGAGGGGTTGTCGGGACGCCTTCGTTGCTCCCGCCTCACCTCGGCAAAGAGCCGGCAAACATAGACTTGGCCGGACAAAACCGAACGCACCGCGTCCAGCAGCTCGTTAAGCGGGGACATTTTGCTGACAATCCCGTCAAACCGCGTGTCCCAGATTCGCTCGATCGCGTGGATGCTCGTGACTCCGGTAAAGGCAAGAAAACGGCAAGGCGCCCCGCTCGCGCGCAATTCCGTAACGACATCAAACCCGGTCTGATCCGGCATCGACAAATCAACCACCACCAAGTCCGGGCGCGTCGACAATACGGCCGACACGGCCTCGGCCCCGCTCCGCGCCACCCCGGCGACCTCGATACCGGCTTCACGCATGACCCGGCACAACATGTCCAGAACCGCCCCTTGGTCATCGATCAAAAAGACACGGCTGGAACTCATAAGACGCTGGAACGTTTAGCGAATGCCACGAACGAAGTGAAGGATTAACCCCATGCAAAAACCACCGCCCCCAGTCACAAAAACATCTCCGGCACCCTGCGCTTGGCTCTCGGTAAAAACGACTACGTCGGCGTCGGGTTCATAGGGTCGAATCCGGCCGGCTGTTTGCAGGTTGACAAACGAGCGGGCGATCCGTTTTGCTCCAAGACTTTTTCTATGAGCACGACCGAAAACACCGAACGCAGCCTCACTCCCGAGGAGTATCCCTTCACCGCTCCCCAGATGATGAACCGCTACGTGACCGACACCGGCAAGATCCTGCCGCGCAAGTATACGCACCTCTCTGCCAAGCAGCAGCGCGCCGTCACCCGCACGATCAAGCAGTCCCGCAACATGCTGGTCGGCCTCTGATCCGGCCCGACGTAACGCTTACTCTTTCACAAGGCCGGACCGGGTTTACCCGTCCGGCCTTTTTTGCGCCATGCCCGCCGTTCGCACCCGCATCTACCGCCCGACTCCCGTCAATCTGCGCCGACTCGCCGCCAAGCTGGCACGCGGTGGACTGGTCGCGGTGCCCTCGGAGACAGTCTACGGACTGGCCGCCGACGCGCTGAACCCCGGCGCCTGCGAGGCCATTTTTACCGCCAAGGGGCGACCCGCCAACGATCCGTTGATCGTGCACATCGCCCACCGGCGGCAGCTCGCCACCCTCACGACCGATTTTCCGGACGAGGCGCGGGCCCTGGCCGACGCGTTCTGGCCCGGTCCGCTCACCCTGGTCCTCAACAAGACTCCGGCCGTGCCGGACATCGTGACCGCCGGACTGCCCAGCGTGGCCGTGCGTATGCCGGCCAACCCCCTGTTTCGCCAATTGATCCGGTTGAGCGGGTGCCCGCTGGCCGCCCCCAGTGCAAACCCCTTCGGCTACATCAGCCCGACCACCGCGCAACATGTGAAGGCCGGGCTGGACGGCCGCATCGCCGCCATCCTTGACGGCGGCCCGTGCCCGGTGGGTGTGGAATCCACCATTCTGGACCTGCGGCATCCGCGCAAACCCGTCCTGTTGCGTCCCGGTGGCATATCCAGAGAAGCCCTGGCCGAAGTCCTCGGCCGCCCCGTGAGCTTCCAGGCACGCCAGCTCGGCCAAGATATCGCGGCCGAAGCCCCCGGACTCTTGTGGCGCCACTACAGCCCGCGCACTCCGCTCACGCTACATGCGAGTCTGTCCGATGCCGACTGGCGCCAATTCCCCGCCGACGAGGCCATTCTCCTGCAATGCAAGCCCCGGGAGCGGTTGACCGCCCCCGAGCGGGAGCGTTGTCACTGGCTCAGCCACGCGGGAGCCCCGGCCGAAGTGGCGCGCAACCTGTTCGACGCCTTGCGCCGGCTGGACGACGGCCGCTGGAACCGTGTCCACGTGGAGCTGGCCCCGACAAAAAAAGGGCTCGGGCCGGCGATCAATGACCGCCTGACCCGAGCCGCCGCGAAGAGCTAAAAATCCGGCGCGACGCTCAGCGGGTGGGCTCCGCCGCGTCTTCCTTGGCCATGACCACGTAGTAGTCCTTGTAGGACTTGTCGTAGTATTGGGCGTAGTAGTAGCCGGAGACCGCGAGGTTCAGACCGTTGAGCACCGCACCGTAGACCGGCACGTTGGCCTCAAGCAATTTGTGCGCGCAGTGCTGGGCGGCCTTGCGACGGACCTTGTTGAAGAAGATCGTGAAGATCGAGCCGTCGACCAGGGGAAGAATCACCAAGGCGTCGCTGACCGCCGCCAGCGGAGGCGTGTCGATGAAGATGCGGTCGTAACGTTTGCGCAGATCGGACAGCATCAATTCGAAGTTTTTGCTGTTCAAAATCTGCGTCGGATTCTTGGCACGGCCGCCGGTCGGCATGATGTCGAGGCCGGACTGCACATCCTTGAGCACAACGTCGTCGATGGACGCGGTGCCGGCACAGACGTCGATGACGCCCTTCAGATTTTCGCGGCGGAACGATTTGTGAATGTTCGGCTTGCGCAAGTCGCAATCGACCACGATCACACGTTCGCCATGCGAGGCGTAGGTCAGCGCCAGATTGGTGGTGGTGAAGGACTTGCCCTCGCCGGGAATGGTGCTGGTCAGCAGAATGCACTGGGCGTTCTTGCTCTCATCCTTCAATCGCAGGCTGGAGTGCAGCGTCAAAAAGGCCTCGGCCACCTGTCGATCGGCGTTGTTAACGGCGATCTGAGCCTTGTCGGGTTGCTCCATCTTTTTGATCTGGGGAATGATTCCGATCAGCGGCAGACCCACGACCGATTCGATGTCGAACGAGCTCTTCACCCGATCATCGATAAAGGCCACAAAGAGGGCGAAACCGAGGCCGAGGCCGAGGCCGCCGACAAAACCGATGGCCAGATTCAGGGCGACCTTGGGCTGAGCGTAGTCGTCCTCCCGGGGCGGGGACGCCTGATCCATGATGCGCGCGTTCTGAATCTCCATTGTGGTCGCCATGCCGGTCTCACGCATACGGCCCACGATGACCTGCAAGAGCTGCTCGTTGATTTCAAAATCACGCTGCAGCGCGGCGTAGTCCACGCTGGTGCGACCGAGGTCCAGCGATTGTTCCTCCTGCTGGGCGAGCGCGGCGCGGGCTTCGCGCTCATTGCGCAACGCGGTCTGGTATTCGGCCTCGATGGTGGCCGCGGCGGACTTCAGCGCACGGTCTAGTTCGCGCTGGGCCTGATTGAGGGAGTTGCGGACCTCGATCATGCGCGGATGCTTGTCCCGGTAGCGTTCGGAAAGCTCCGCCAGGGTGATGTTGAGGCCGGCGATTTGCGAAGAGAGCTGGCCGATCAATGACTGGGAGGCGATGAAGGGCAGCTCGGCCATGTCCTCACCGGAGGCCTGGCGGTCCTCGACCTGTTTCCAGCGCGTCTCGGCCGCGGACAAGATGGCTCCCGCCTGAGTGACCTGGGCGTTGAGCGCCTTGAGCTTTTCGGTCACGATGTCCTGAGACTTGTCGAGCGAGACCAGCTGGTTCTTCTCGCGATATTCCTGCAGCTTGATCGCGAGTTCCTCGACCTTTTGCTTTTGCTGCTCGACGCGGATCTGGAGGTCTTCGACCGCCTTCATGCCTTCGTCGATCCGGACGCGGGCATTGTGAGAGATGAATTCGTCGACAAAGTAATTGGCCACCTTGGCCGCGACCAAGCGGTCGGGATGGCGATACTGCACGGCGACAATCAGCGTCTGCCGCAGCGGAGTGATGGTGCGATTGCTCATCAACACCTCGGCCGGAGTGATCGGTCCGCTGCTCTGGCCTTCGTAGGGGGCCATGAACTTCTTCAGATCCTCACCGGTGATGCGGGCCGAGACTTTCTGGATGATGTTTCCGCTCTCCAGAATCTTGACCAGCGTGTTGAGGTCTTCCTGGCCGCGAATGTCGTTGTTGAGCACCGGGGCATTGACCATGACCAAGGGGTCGCTGCGGAAAATCTGCACGGTGGCCGTCGCCTCGTAGATTTTGGTCTGGCTGAGGGTGAAGACCAGGGCCGATGAAAACACGACCAGAAACACCACGACGATATACCAGATGCGTTCGCGCAGGATCAGCAGGTAGTCATGAAGACCGCGGTGGGACGCGGTGTCTCCATAGCCGGTCGGGTAACCTCCATATGAACCTTCTCCGTAGTCGTTGGACATGGCGGAGCCGGGAGCGTGCTTTTGTGGGGAATCCATGAACAGGAAATTTAGAAGATGCTTTCGGGCACGAAAATAACGTCGTTGATCTGCAGCGACCATGAATTGGCCGCCTTGCCGTCAATCAACTTGGTGGCGTCGATGATGTAGGTGGACGACTCTCCCTCAAGGTCGGTGCGGGTGAGTTTGATCTTGTTTTTGTTGGCCAGACGGCTGAACCCGCCGGCGCGTGAAATGGCCTCAAGCAGGGTGAGTCCCTTTTCCTGCGGGAAGACCACCGGCCCCGGGGAGTTGACGGATCCGAGGATATTCACGGTGCGTTCGGCATAACGAATCACGGTCAGATTCACCTGCGGATTCACCAAAAAATCCTTGTCGTAGAGATCCCGGATCAAGGCCTCGGTTTCACGCACGGTGCGCCCCTTGACGTCCACGGTGCCAATCAACGGGAGCGTGATCGTCTGGTTTTGAGAGACACTGACATCACGAGCCAGATCATCTTCCTGAAATATGCGCACCTGCAGTAAATCCGATGCCATCAGAATGTAATCTCCACCCGCCGGAACGGATTGAGCTTCATCGGCATCTGCCGCCAACAGAGGGAATACCCCCAGAATCAGAGCGCAAGTGGTTAGCAAAAAGGGGATTTTGAGCATAGGAGTGGACCTGGGTAAAAAAAACGGAAGAAGATGAGAATCTTCTTCCGTCAACCCTCTTGGGTCAAGCTGTCAGGAGACTTGTTCCGTAGCGTCGCCGTTTAGTAACGGAACACGGCGCTGACCGAGAGAACGTTGGCCTTGAAGCTGCCGCCGGCGACCGTGGAGTCGTTGTCCTGGTAGCTGTAGGCGACCACACCGGTGATGTGCTGGTTGAACACGTAGCTGGCGTTCAGGCCGAGGGTGATGAAGTCGTCCTCGCGACCGGTGGAGTAGTCGGCATTCTGGTAGGACAGGCTGGCACCGGCCGAGAAATTGGCGCTGACTTGGGTGTTGGCGGAAAGGCCGACGTTAAAGACTTCCTGCGAGGTGCCGCCGGCAGAGCTGGAGTCGAAGTCGTTGCCGACGGTCAGCTTGCCCACGGTCTTCGGGGAGAAGGCGTAGGAAAGATCGAAGTCGAGACCGAGCATGGAGCGATCAGCACCGACCTCGGGATCACGCTCGGTGAGACCGACGGTGAACGAACCGGTGAGCTTGGAGGTGAAGTCACCACGGGCACCCACGTTGTAGTAGATGTCGGTATAGTCGCTGGCTCCGGTGATCTCGGTTTCGCGGTAGCGAACGCCGGCGCTGAGGTCGACCTTGGGGGTGATGGCGAAGTAGTAGTTAACCGGAACAGAATAGCTGGCGGTGTCGTTGAAACCGGCGGTGCGGTAATTGGTATCGCCGTAGGTGACGGCGGCGCCGACCTTGGACTTCTCGGTGATGGCCAGCTCACCCTTGACGGAGACGTTGGACACGTCGCGACGGGTCAGGGTGGCGGCGTTGGCGATGTTACGATTGTTCTGCTCGATCTCGCGGAAGCTGGCACCGAAGCTGCCCTTCAGTTTGCTGCCGGCGTAGGTGGAGTTGAAAATGTAGGCGCTGAGGTTGGAGCTCAGGCTGTCGTTGTCCAAATACTCGGTGAACTTTTCCTGCACCGCGAAAGAGCCGCTGTAGAGCGAGCCCTTGCCAAAAACCAGCTCGATGCCGGGGGTGAACTCGAGGGCGACGTCGTCGAGCTGATTGTTCTCAGTCAGGAGAACGTTGTCCTCAAAGCGCACACCGGTGGTGGCGGTCAAAAACAGTTCGGACGAGTCACCGATGGCGAGAAAAGGAGCGGCCGAAAGTGAAGCGCTTCCCAGCAGGACGGACGAGACGAGGCAACGATGCATAGCATTCATGATTTTCTTATGGAGATGGTTGTTTCGGACTGAACTTAAACTGCGGCCTTCTGAAAAGGTAAAAAATCCGCACATGCAGGAACATGGCAGTTATCCGAGGGGAAACGGTCGGGGGTATTTGTCGACTAAAAAATTATTTTACACATTATTCTTCACACAGTCGGCGAATCCCAAATTTTGGGGTAAAGCTTTCTCATCCCCCCGCAATCCATGCCCCCCTCCCCCTTCGACAGTTCCGATCTCAAGAAAATCGACGACGGCAAGCGTTCTCGCAAACTGAGCCGCTGGCGCTGGCTGTTCCCGTTGATGCTGCAACGCTCGAGCAACGGCACCCACTTGGTCATCCTGTGGAAACGCCTGCTGCCGGCGATCCTCCTGTGGGCGCTCGGCCTGTGGATCGGCGGGGCCACCGCGTTGTTCCTCAACATCAAATACCGGCGAGGCTTCGACGCGGTGCGCTACACGGACATGCTGTTCCTGCCGGTTCGCTGGGATGACTATCAGACCGCCCGGGGTGATTTTTACATCGAAACCGCCAAGCAGAACCTGAAAGACGGCAAGTTCCGCGAGGCCTTCTCCGGACTGCGCGCCGGCATCGCCAAGTCTCCCGGCAACCGCGAGGGGCGCATGTTGCTGGCCCAGTTTTTTATGCTTTGGAAACGCCCTGACCTTGCCCAAGAACTCTTGGTCAACGGCCTGGAACAGGTGCGGCCCGACCGGGAGTATCTGCAAACCCTGTTCACGTTTTTGATCCAACAGCAACAGGACGCCAAGACGCTCACCATCACCGAGGCATTGCTGCGGCAAATGGACGCAGACGACGAGAGCAGGCCGCTGGTCGCCATGGCCAAGGCCACCGCCGCCTTCTACCGCGGCAACTACGATCTGGCCGAGGATACCCTGGCCGAAAATAATCTGTCGGCGATGCGCGACGCCCGGATCCTGTTCGCGCGCATCGACTGGGAACGCGGCCTGCGTGACCAGGCCCTGCAGAAACTGCGTGACCTGTCCGAACAGGCCCCCGACGACCAGGACATCTATGCCCAGTTGATCAGTTATCTGCGGGAGGATGGCCGCGATTCGGAAATCCAGCAAATCAGCCTTCTGCGACAAATCGCGCACCCCGACCAGCCGCGCCCCCGCATCGACTACCTCTACATTCTCGACAAACAAAAGGACGAAGAACGCACCCAGAACCTGATCGAGGAAATCTTCCGCGACTTCCCTGAATCTTCCGAGGCCATGCTGGCCCTCGCCGATTTTGCCGCCAACACCGGCCGCCCCAAGCTCGCCCGTCGCATCTACGACTACACCAAGGCCAACGACCTGAACTGGGAAGGCCCCGCCCTGATGACCGTGGAAGCACATGTGGTCGCCAAACAGTTCTCCGCCGCCATCGAGACCAGCCGTCAGATGCTGGCCGACAACCCCGAGTGGGGCAAACGCTTCGCCTCCGTTTTCAACGGCCTCCAGGCCATCGCCAACTACGGCCTCGGCGACGCTCAGGCCGCCCAGATCTTCCTCAACAATTTCCTCACCCAATCCAATATCCGCGCCGACAACCTCGTGGCGGTTTCCAACCGCCTGGTCGCCGTCGGAGCCAAGGAACAGGCCCGGCAGGTCCTGGCCCAGGCCATCGCCGCCGACCCGCTCAACCAGCCAGCCTTGGTGGGTCTGATCAAGCTCGACCTCGAGCTGCGCAACCCCGACGCCCTCGCCGAGAACGTCGCCAAGCTGCTGGACATGCGCAAACCGCCGCGGCAGGTCCTGCGGGACGCCTATTATCAGCTCTCCAGTGACCGCTACCTGTTCGCATCGGGCCGCGGCCAGCTGCTCGCCACCCTGCGCGAGGCACTGAACCCGGGAGCGACCGCCCGCTCTTCCTGAGCGGTGCTCAACCGGCGGCCAGCGCCGCAAGCAGGCGGTCGTTCTGCTCCGGCGTGCCGACCGTGACGCGAATCCACGCGGGCAATCCATAACCGCCCACCGGGCGCACGATCACGCCCCGTCGTTGCAACGCGGCCGTCACCGCCGCGCCGTCGCCAACCTTCACCAAAATGAAGTTGCCCACGCTCGGCACGAACTCGCGGCCCTGCCCCCTCAACCCGGCCTCCAACCGCGCCAGCCCCTCGCGATTGGCCGCCGCACATCGGGCGGCAAACTCGCCGTCGTCAAGCGCCGCCACCGCGGCCGCCTGGCCGATGGCATTGACGTTGAACGGCTGCCGCACGCGGTTGAGCAAACCGGCCAGCTCCGCACCCGCGTAGCCGTAGCCGACGCGCAGCGCGGCCAGCCCAAAGATTTTCGAAAACGTGCGCAGGCAGATCACCTTGCGCCCCTCGGCGATCAGCGGGCGCAGATCCGGCGGGGACTCCAGATACTCCGCGTAGGCCTCGTCGAAGACAAACACCACGTGCTCCGGCAGTCCGCGCACAAAGGCGACCAACTCGGCCTCGGTGTTGGCCGTGCCGGTCGGGTTGTTCGGGCTCGGCACAAACACCAGCTTCGTGCGCTCCGTCACCGCGGCCGCCAGCGCGGCAAGGTCGTGCTTGTGGTCGACCAACGGCACCTCGACCGGCTTGGCGCCGAAGAGCAGCGTCACCAGCTTGTAGACGATGAAGGCCGGCGCGCCCATGACGACCTCGTCGCCCGGCCGCAGGAACACGTGGCCGAGCAGCTCGAGGATCTCGTTGGACCCGTTGCCGATCACGAACTGCCCCGGCGCCAGCCCGTGGCGTGCGGCCAGTTTGTTGCGCAGCTCGAAGCATCCGCCATCCGGATACAGCTCGCTGTGCCTGAGCGCCCCGGTCGCCGCCGCCACCGCCTTGGGCGAGGGACCGAAGGGATTTTCGTTGGAGGCCAGCTTGATGATCCCGGCGGGGTCGAGACCGAGCTCGCGCGCGACTTCCTCGATGGGACGACCCGGTTCGTAGACCGGCTGGGTGAGCACGCTGGGATTGACGAGATCGGTGAGTTTCATCGGCGGAAAGCCGACAACCAACACCGTTTCCCTACGACGCTAAAGCCGAATCTGCGTTCACACGACCACCCGGCTCGGCACGCGCACCACCCGCATGCCCGCCGCCAGCGCCGCCTGCACGCCCGGCTCGGCGTCCTCAAACACCAGGCACCGATCCGCCGGCACACCCATTTTTTCGGCCGCCAACAGGAACATGTCGGGCGCCGGCTTGCCCCGACCCGGAGCCACGTCACGCGGCGTCACCACGATGGAGAACAACCCGTCCAGACCCGCCGCCTTGATGGCCGGCAAAGCGATCTCCGGCATGCCGCCGGTCGCGATCGCCACCGGATGCGTCCGCGCCGCCTTGCGCGCAAACGCCACCACCGGCTCGATCTGATCCACCGCCTCCAGCAATTCCAGAAACATGCGCTCCTTGGTGTGCTCCACCGCCAGCGGCTCCAGTTTCAGCCCGTAGTGCAGGCCGATCAGCTCGGCCACGCGCACCGTTGGCACCCCGCCCAGCGAGTAGAACAGGTCCTCGTCCAACGTCTCCCCGAGCCCGTGCTCCTCGCGCAGCGCCCGGTCCCAGGCCCGGTAGTGCAGGGGCATCGTGTTGATCAACGTGCCGTCCAGATCGAAAATGTAACCGGCGAAATCGCCCGCGGGAATGTCGAGTTGCATAAAACGCCGCAGCATCGCCCAACCGCCCGCCGCGCCGCAAGCCCTCCGCTTCGCCGCCCCCGAAAAGTCACCCCACCCTCCGCTTCCACCGCAGCGCCACCGCCACCAACGCGATCAACGCCGGCACCTCGACCAACGGCCCCACCACCGCCGCGAACGCCGCCCCTGACCTCAGCCCGAACACCCCCACCGCCACCGCGATGGCCAGCTCGAAGTTGTTGCCCGCCGCGGTGAACCCCAGTGTCGCCGCCCGCGCATAATCCGCGCCCGCCCGCACGCTCATCCAAAACGTCGCCGTGAACATCACCGCGAAATACACCGCCAGCGGCGCCGCCACCCGCAGCACATCCAGCGGACGCGCCAGCACCTGCTCCCCCTGCAGGCTGAACATCACCACGATGGTGAACAACAGCGCCCCCAGCGTCAGCGGACTGATCGCCGGCAAAAACCGCTCGTCATACCAACGCGTCCGCGTCCCCCGCCGCAGCACCACGCGCGTCAGCCAACCCGCGATGAACGGTATCCCCAGATAAATGAACACACTCCACGCGATGCCTCCCATCGTGATCGCCGATAAATCAAGCGCGCCCAGATCCACGCCCACCAATGGCGGCAACACCTTCAAAAACAACCACGCCAGCGGCGCGAACGCCACCACCTGGAACAACGCGTTCGCCGCCACCAGCCCCGCGCAATACTCGCGGCTGCCCCCCGCCAGATCGTTCCACACGATCACCATCGCGATGCACCGCGCGATGCCCACCAGCACCAACCCCGCGAAATACTCCGGCTGGTCGCGCAGGAAAACCGCCGCCAGCGCAAACATCAGCACCGGACCGACGAGCCAGTTCTGCACCAGCGACAAGCCCAACACCCGCCGGTCGCGAAACACGCCGGGCAACTCCTCGTGACGCACCTTCGCCAGCGGAGGATACATCATCACGATCAGCCCGATCGCGATCGGCACCGACGTCGTGCCCACGCTCCAACCCGTCAACGTCTCCGCCAGCGCCGGCGCGTATTTGCCCAACGCCACGCCGGCCAGCATCGTCAGAAAAATCCACGCCGTCAGCCAGCGGTCGAGAAACGACAGCTGGCCCGCGACGCCCTGCCCCGCCGTGCTCACAGTCCGAACTGCTCCCCCACCGCACGCACCGCCAGTTCGTCGAACAACTTCTCGTCGGGAAACGCGCAGAACAACTCCGCCCGCGACGCGATCTGCGAGGCCACGTTGATGAACGCCCGATATTGCGCCTCCTCGCCGCCCTCCGCGTGGCCCGGGTCCGGTGAACTCCAGTGCGCCACCACCGGCTGGCCCGGCCACACCGGACACGACTCGCGGGCGTTGTCGCACACCGTGATCACGAAGTGAAACTCCCGCCCCTTGAACTCGTCCCACGACTTCGACCGCGCCTCGCGCGTGTCCAGCCCGTAGCGCTCCGCCAGCACGCGCGTCGCCAACGGATGGATACGTCCGCTCGGCCGCGCGCCCGCGCTGAACACGTTGAACCGCCCGCGGCCCTTGGCGCGCAGGATGTATTCCGCCAACACCGAACGGGCCGAGTTGCCCGTGCAAAGCACCAAAACGTCGTAGGGAGGATCAGGTATCATGGTAGGAAAATGGAATCACTCGCCGGCCGCCGGCAGCGGGCCCGCCGCCGCCAGCTTCTCCGTGTGCAGCGCCTCGCGCGGCAGCTTCAGCGCGGTGAGCGCCGCCGCCGCCGCAAAGGCGAACGCACCCCACAGGCACCCGGCCAGACCCGCGAGCTGGTAGAGCACTCCCGAGAGCAGGCAGCCGACCAGCCGACCGCCGGCGTTGGCCATGTAGTAAAAGCCGACGTTGAGCGCGACCTTGTCGCCATCCGTGTAGTCGAGGATCAAATACGAATGCACCGCCGAGTTCAGCGCAAACACCGCGCCGAACACCGACAGCCCGCCCACGATCACCACGTTCGCCGGCAACCCCGCCGCCAGCCCCAGCGGGATCGCCGCCGACACCGCCGCCAGCCCGAACGCGATCACCGAGGCCGTCAGCCCGGCCGGCGCGCGCCCGCGCAGGATCACCGGCGCGCCGCCCTGCACGAAACCGTAGCCGATCACCCAAAACGCCATGAACGCGCCCACCTGCTCGAAGCTCCATCCGAGCACGCCGCGCAGGAACACCGGCACGCCCACCACGAACCAGATGTCGCGCGCACCAAAGAGAAAAAACCGCGCCACGCACAGCACGTTGATGTCACGGCTCTTTGAAAACAGATCTTTGAAAACCGCCTTCGTCTTCGCCTTGCCCAGCTCGCGCGGGAGCGACGCCCACGAACCCAGCCACACCGCCGCCAGCGCGCCCGCCATGATCCAGAGCGCGTTGGCAAATCCCGTCGTCGCCAGCAGGAACCCACCCACGAAAAAACCCACGCCCTTCAGCGCGTTCTTTGATCCGGTCAACACCGCGACCCACTTGAACAACGTCCCCTTGGCGTCCGCCGGCACCAGCACCTTGATCGCGCTCTTCGAACTCATCTTGGTCAGATCCTTCGCGATGCCCGACAACGCCTGCGACGCCATCACCCAGGCCACCGACCAGAACTCCGCCCACTGCGGATCGAGCAAGGCCAGCATACCCAGCGCCGCCACCTGCAAACCCAGCCCCGCGACCAGCGTCACGCGCAACCCCATGCGCGACGCCAGCCAGCCGCCGAGCAAATTGGTGACGACCCCGAAGAACTCGTAGAGCAGAAACAGAAACGCCAGCGTCACCGGCGAGTAGCCGAGGTTGAAAAAGTGCAGCAGCACCAACATCCGCAGCGCGCCGTCCGTGAGCGTGAAGCCCCAGTAGGCGCCGGTGACGAGGATGTAGTTTCTCAGGTTCATCAGGTAGGGCGGGACCGCCGGGCCCGCCGCGTTCAGTTCACAGGCTCACCGCCACCTTGTGCGCCAGCTCGGCCATGCGGTTGGAGTAGCCCCACTCGTTGTCATACCAGACGTAGAGCTTCACCATGCGCTTGTTCACGACCATCGTCGAAAGCGCGTCCACCGTGCCCGAAGCCGGGTTGCCCTTGAAGTCGATCGACACCAGCGGGCGCTCCTCGAAACCGAGGATGCCTTTCAGCGGCGCCGTCTCGCTGGCGGCCTTGAGCAACGCGTTCACCTCCTCGACCGTCGTGTCGCGCTTCACTTGGAAAACGCAGTCCGTCAACGAACCGGTCAGCAGCGGCACGCGCACCGCGTGGCCGTTCAACTTGCCCTTCAGCTCCGGATAAATCAGCGCGATCGCCGTCGCCGAGCCTGTCGTGGTCGGGATCAACGAAAGCCCCGCCGCGCGCGCCCGGCGCAGATCCTTGTGCGGCGCGTCGATGATCGTCTGCGTATTCGTCGCGTCATGCACCGTGGTGATCGCGCCGTGCTCGATGCCGAGTTGCTCATGGATCACCTTCACCACCGGCGCGAGGCAGTTGGTCGTGCAGCTCGCCGCCGTGAGCAACCGGTGCGTCGCCGCATCGTAGAGGCCGTCGTTCACGCCCATCACGATATTGAGCGCCTCGTCCCCCTTCACTGGCGCGGCCACGATCACCTTCTTGACGCCGCGATCAAAATACGGCGCCAGCGCCTCTTCGGTGCGAAACTTGCCCGAGCATTCCAGCACGATGTCCACGCCGTGCGCGGACCAGTCGACGTCACCGGGTTTTGAATACGCACTGACGGCCACGCGCGCCCCGCCGACGCTGAACGCGGAACCGTCGGGCGCGGCCACCGCCTCCTGGGTCCAGCGCCCCTGCACCGAGTCGAAGTTGAGCAGGTGCGCGCAGGTCGCGGCGTCGGCCTTCGGGTCGTTGACGAGCACCCAGTCGAACTCCGGCCAAAGCGCGGCGCTGCGAAACACGAGGCGGCCGATGCGGCCGAAACCATTAATGGCGATACGGATTTTCTTCATGGAAATTGGGTTAATAAAGAGAACGACGCCACCGGACGCATCACGGGATCCGGAGGATCAGGAGCAGCACCGGGCCTTTCCGCCGCACGCCTCGGCCACCGCGGCCGGCGCGCAATCCGTGTCCAGCTTGGCCAGCCGGGACAGATCGCGCCGGAAAACCGCGTTCTCCGCCACACAGTCCTGCAGACACGACAGGTTCGCCGTCAACTCCGCCGACCGCGCCCGCTCCGCCGGCAACGCATAGATCATCCAGTTGCCCGACCGCCGCGCCGTCACCAGCCCCCGTGCCTTCAGGTAACCGAGGTGCTTGGAAATCTTCACCTGCGGCTCACCGAGCACAGCCTGCAAATGACACACACACAGCGGCCCGCGCAGCAGCAGGTTGAGCAACCGCAACCGGGTCTCGTCACACAGACACTGGTAAATCTGCACAAGCTTCACGTCCGCCACTACATTCCCTTAACGGAATATAGATCAAGCCCCATCTTCGCCGGTTGCGGAATGTCACACGGGCGTTGCCCGCCGGGCCAAAACCCGCAGTCTGCTCCGAATGGACACGTTCATGCAGCTCATGCAAAGGGAGTTCGCGCTCGGGGGCCTGCGGGTTTCCCTCCTGTCCGTGGCCACCGGCCTGTTGCTGCTGATGGTTATCTGGCTGCTGGAGCGCCTGGCCATGCGGGCCCTGCGCGAACGCCTGTTGCCCCGGGTCGGCCTCAACCACGGCGTGTCCGTCGCCATCACCACCCTGCTCGGCTATCTCATCCTGCTGGTTGGACTGCTCATCGCGCTCCCGATCATGCTGCCCGGTTTCAACCTCGGAATGCTCTCACTGGCGCTCGGCGCGATCTCCTTCGGCGTCGGCTTCGGCCTGCGCAACATCGCCGACAACTTCGTCAGCGGTCTCATCCTGCTCATCGAGCGCCCCATCAAGGTCGGCGACCGCATCGAGGTCGGCGGACTCGAGGGCCAGGTCGTGGGCATCCGTGTGCGCAGCACCACCGTGCGCACCAACGACAACATCAACATCATCGTCCCCAACTCCGAGTTCGCCTCCACCCGCGTCACCAACCTCAGCCACAACGACAACCGCGTCCGCTTCAAAATCCCCGTCGGCGTGCACTACCGCAGCGATCCCGCCCTGGTCGAAAAGGCCCTGCTCGAGGCCGCCGCCGCCTGCCCCGACGTGCTCAAATCCCCCGAACCCGTCGCCTTCCTCATGGGCTTCGGCGACTCCTCGCTCGATTTCGAGCTGCGTATCTGGAGCGACACCCTCTACGACCGCCCCAGCCGCCTGCGCAGTCAGGTCAACTTCGCCATCTGGGAAGCCCTCAAACGCCACGAAATCGAAATCCCCTACCCCCAACGCGACCTCTACATCAAGGAGATGCCAGCCGGCAAAATCCCGGCCGACCCGAGCTGACCCGCCCCGTCGCCGAGCCCAGCGTCCGGCTGCTTTTTTTGCCCAAAAAGTCCCTTGCCCCGCCCGCCTCAGAGGTTGGACTCCCCCCTTTCCATGTCCACCGAAACCCTTCCCCCTTCCGACACCCCCGCCCCGGCCCCCGCCAACATCCAGCTCAACGCCGACCACGTCCTGCTCATCACCAAGGAACTCGGCGTGCGCGTGCAACAGGTCGCCGCCACCGCCCAGCTGCTCAAGGAAGGCGCCACCGTCCCCTTCATAGCCCGCTACCGCAAAGAGGTCACCGGCGAACTCGACGAAGTCCAGATCACCTCCATCCGCGACCGCCTCGAACAACTCGCCGCCCTCGACGACCGCCGCGCCGCCATCCTGTTCTCCCTCAAGGATCGCAACCTCCTCACCGACGCCCTCGAAAAAGCCGTCAACGCCGCCGAGACCCTCACCAAGCTCGAAGACATCTACCTCCCCTTCCGCCCCAAGAAACGCACCCGCGCCACCATCGCCCGCGAGAAAGGCCTCGACCCCCTCGCCGAGCTCATCTGGGCCCAGGACCCCGCCACCACCGCCGAGGCCATCCGCGCCGCCGCCGAGGCGTATTCGGGCAACGAATACACGCCCGACGACGGCAAGAACACCGTCCACAAAATCGCCGACGCCAACGAAGCCCTCGCCGGTGCCCGCGACATCCTCGCCGAGCGCATCTCCGACGATGCCGCCGCCCGCGAAAAACTCCGCCAACTCTACAAGGAAACCGCCGTCGTCTCGTCCAAAGTCCTCACCGGCAAGGAAACCGAGGCCGCCAAATTCAAGGACTACTTCGAATGGTCCGAGCCCCTCGCCAAGTGCCCCTCCCACCGCCTGCTCGCCATGCGCCGCGGCGAGAAGGAACTCTTCCTGATGATGCGCATCACCGTGGACGAAACCCTCGCCCTCGCCGAACTCGAACGCCTCCTGCTCAAAAACCCCGCCGGCGGCTGCACCGACCAGCTCCGCCTCACCATCGCCGAGGCCTACAAACGCCTGCTCGCCCCCGCCATGGAGACCGAGTTCCGCCTCGCCTCCAAAAAACAGGCCGACGCCGACGCCATCAAAGTCTTCACCGACAACCTGCGCGAACTCCTGCTCGCCCCCGCCCTCGGCCAAAAAGCCGTCATGGCCCTCGACCCCGGCTTCCGCACCGGTTGCAAAACCGTGCTCCTGGATCGCCAAGGCAAGCTCCTGCACCACGACGTCATCTACCCCGACCGCCACGCCGTCGAAGCCTCGGAAAAAGTCAAAGGCTTCATCGAACACTTCAAAATCGAAGCCATCGCCATCGGCAACGGCACCGCCGGCCGCGAAACCGAAGCCTTCATCCGCGGACTCAAGCTCCCCCCGTCCATCACCATCGTCATGGTCAACGAATCCGGCGCGTCCATCTACTCCGCCTCCGACGTCGCCCGCGAAGAATTCCCCGACCACGACCTCACCGTGCGCGGCTCCGTCTCCATCGGCCGCCGCCTCATGGACCCGCTCGCCGAACTCGTGAAGCTCGACCCCAAGTCCATCGGCGTCGGCCAATACCAGCACGACGTCGATCAACTCGGACTCAAGCGCTCGCTCGACGACACCGTCATCTCCTGCGTCAACGGCGTCGGCGTCGAGATCAACACCGCCTCCAAACAACTCCTCTCCTACGTCTCCGGCCTCAACGCCCGCAGCGCCGCCGCCATCGTCACCCGCCGCAACGAAAAAGGCGCCTTCGCCTCCCGCGCCGAACTCCGCGAAGTCTCCGGCCTCGGCCCCAAGGCGTTCGAGCAAGCCGCCGGCTTCCTCCGCATCCGCGACGCCGCCAACCCGCTCGACGCCTCCGGCGTGCACCCCGAGTCCTACCCCATCGTCGAAAAGATGGCCACCGACCTCGGCTGCACCGTCGCCGACCTCGTGCGCGACGCCAAGCTCCGCGCCAAGGTCAGCCTGGAAAACTACGTCACCGAAACCGTCGGCCTGCCCACGTTGAAGGACATCCTCGCCGAGCTCGCCAAACCCGGCCGCGACCCGCGCGAAAAGTTCGAAGCCTTCGCCTTCGATGAAACCGTCAACAAGCCCGAGGACCTCGAACCCGGCATGAGACTGCCCGGCATCGTGACCAACGTCACCGCCTTCGGCGCCTTCGTCGATGTGGGTGTTCACCAGGACGGCCTCGTGCACGTCAGCCAACTCGCCGACAACTTCGTCAAAGACCCGGCGGAAGTCGTGAAGCCCGGCCAGAAAGTCCAGGTCACCGTCACCGAGGTCGACCTCGCCCGCGGCCGCATCGCCCTCTCCATGCGCAGCGCCCCCCAACTCGGCGCCCGCCAGGAACGCGGCCAAAATCCCCGTAGCGGAACGAGGGACTCGTTTCGTCCCGGCGGCGGCCGCCCCGCCGCCCCCGCCCGCCCGGCCGCGTCCCAGTCCCTCAACAGTGACTGGTTCAGCGCCGCCCTGAAAAAGAAGTAGCTCGGTTCTCCTGTAGCCCCCCTGCTTGCAAGCGCGTTGGACCCCAAATGACTGGAATGGTTACGCGCCTGCAAGCAGGCGGCCTACCCAAAATCCACTCGCAGCGATCTGGGTATTTTGAAGACATAACCCAACCCGCTCATGGCGAACTCCGAGAAACAAACCGCCCTCCCCCTCGACCTCGCCGGCGACGGCCTCGCCAGCGCCCAGCCGATGAGCGTGCGCGTCACCGGCGGCAAGTCCGCCCGCGCCCTCACCCGCGACCAGAAAAAATTCAGCAAACTGCTCCGGGAGGTCGAAACCCTCCGCGCCCGCCAGCAACGCGTCACCGCCGCCTGGGAAACCTTCCTCGCCGCCTACCTCAAACGCATCCACCCCGAGGAGCAGCGCCAGCACGACCTGCGCAAGGCCCTCGTGCACCGGCTCGCCGCCCACCTGCACGCGCCCAAGGGACTCGGCCCGCGCCAACGCGACGCCCTCACCGACATCATCGAGCGGCAACTCGCTGCCATCCTCGACCACGAGCCCGACCTCGCCGACCCCGAGTTGCTGGAGCTCATCACCCACTTTCGAAAACGCGCCGAAGCCCTCGCCGCGGCCGACAACCGCGACCCCGACGCCGACCCGCAAAACGACGGCGATCTCCCGCCCTTCCTCGCCGACCTCATCCGCGATTCCGGGCTCGACCCCGCCGGCTTCCGCGCCGGCATGACCCCGCAGGAAATCGAAGCCGAACTCGCCCGCCAGATGGAAGCCGACGGCTTCGACGTCGAGCCCGACTTCGACGACGCTCCCCCGCCGCCTAAACGCAAAGGCAAAACCAAGGCCAAGACCGCACCCGACCCGCGCGTGCAAGCCGCGCAAGCCGAGGAAGCCCGCAAGCGCACCATCGCCACCATCTACAAACAACTCGCCAAGGTCCTGCACCCCGACCTCGAAACCGACCCCGCCCTGCGCGAGCAAAAGCACCACCTCATGCAGGAGCTCACCGCCGCCTACAAACAAGGCGACCTGCACACGCTGCTGCGCCTCGAACTCGCCTGGATTCACCGCGAGGAAGGCGACCTCGACCGCCTCACCGACGAAAAGCTCAAGGTCTACATCCAACTTCTGCACGAACAAGTCGCCGACCTGCGCAACGAGGTTTTCTCGATCCCGCATTCCCCACGCTTCGGCGCCGTCGCCCGCTTCGCCAGTCGCTTTACCGGCGAGCCGGAACGCGTCGAGGACATCCTCCGCGACTTCCGCCCCCTGACCGCATCGATGCAGGCCACCCTCGCCGGCCTCGAAAGCCCCGACGCCCGCGCCGAGTTGCGCGAGATCATCAAAGCCCACATCGCCCACCAAAAAGCACAGTCCCGCATGCCCGACTTACGCGTCTTTTTCGACTGAGCCGGGTCCGCATCTCTAATGCCCTTCACCCCCGACGAAATCAAGGGCGCGATGCTCCGGACCTCGGATTTGGAATCAAGGCAGAGCTTAGTGCTCCCCGCGTGACATTTCCCTGACAATTGAGCACTTGCGATTGGCGGGGTGGCGGGCATGACCGTGCGCATGACCCACCCCGTTGCTCTTCAAGCCCTTCGTCGTGTCATCCTTCCCCTCGCCTTGGTCTGGGGAACCGCCCTCGCCAACGCCGCGCCCGATCTCGATGAGGCGCTGGGCAAATTCCAAGTCGACCTCCCCGCGCCGTCGACCGCATCCGTCACCGCTGGCAATGACAGTCTGCGCGCCGCCCAAGGCCAGGTCGTGCAACTCAGCGGCTACCTCACGCGGGAAGACTACCGCAACGCCATCAATCAGGCCCGCCAGTATCTGGCCGGCTCCACCGATCCGGAAATCCGCAAGCTCTGGTCCGACTTGATCACCGCCATCCGCGCCAAACAAAAGGAGGTCGAGGACGTCCAGATCGCCGAGATCACCACGGCCCTCAAAACCGCCAACACCAAGCTGATCGCCGCCACCAAGTCCGCCGATATCGAGCCCATCATCGAGGCTCTCCATGTCGTGCAGGACGGTCTGCAGAACAACTACGAATCCCGTCTGCAGCGCATGCGCAGCAAGCTCAGCGGCGCGATCAGCTTCTGCGGCCAGTGGCAGTCCATGATCGAGCTGATCGAGGAGGGCGAGATCGAGGACGCCCGTTACCAGTTCAAGAATTTCGTCTCCAACAACAGCAGCGACCGGCTGCTCAGCCGCACCGAAATCAAGAAGCTCGGACGCACCCTCAAACTCGACGAAACCGACGCCACGCTCGTCTCCGCCGAGGCCGACGCGCTCATCGCCAAGGCCGCCAAGGTCGCCCTCGCCGCCACCACCGCCAACGAACTCGAACCGGTCATGCAGGAGCTCGAAGACTTCCGCCAGAACTACAACCGCTACAGCGGCAGCATCAACCGCATCACCAGCCGCGTGAGCAACGTCATCAGCTTTTTCCAGCGCTGGCAGGATGCCCTCGCCGCCGCCGAGGTCGGCAACTACGAGGACGCCCGCTACCAACTGCGCAACCTCGCCTCCAGCGGCTACAACAACCGGCCGCTGACCCGCCAACAGGTCATCGCCAAGGCCACCGAGTTCGCCGTTCCTGCCGAGGATTCCGTCAACCTGCTGGCCGGCGCCACTCTCGACAACCTCGCCGACTACCGTGAGCGCATCGCCTTCGCCCAGGAGATGGCCAACGGCCGCCACTCCACCCAGCTCTCCAACGCGCTCAACGAAATCGACAACTTCATCAGCGCCACCGAGGCGCTCGACCAGGGACTCGCGGGCGACGGTCTCGGCGAAATGAAGACCACGCGCTCCAGCTGCGGCACCCGCGGCACCGGTTCGCTGGAGGACACGCTCGGCGCGCTCAAGTCCGCCTGGTTCGCCCGCGCCCTGCCCGCCCTCACCGGCATCCAGGACCTGCCTCCGTATTCGGAAAACGAGGACACGTTGTCCTACGTGCGCCGCCAGTTCGACGCCGCCATCGAGGCCGCCGACTGGGAACACGCCTACCGCTTCGTGAAGCTCGAGCACGACATGCGGCCGCAGACAACCTCCTGCGCGATCCGCGAGCAGACCGCCGGGGCGAATCCGCTCAAGGCCATCAAGGCCTGGCTCGACGGCAACCTGCTGGAGAGCGCCACCCAGACCGAGGCCGCGGTCGTGCTTTACCAGGACGCCCTCAAGGCCGGCGCCCCGCCCAAGCTGCAGGCCGTCATCGTCGCCAAGCTGCGCGCGATGGCCGGCGCCGCCTCAGCCGAGTAAGCCCCGTCCCGGCACCTCCGTGCGGTGCACGCCGCGCGGGCGGTAGCCGAGGGCGTCGGAACAGCCGAGCAAGTCGGCCATGAGGTAGACGATGCTCAGCCACATTTCGGTGCCCTGCAGGTTGGGCTCGTGACGGGCGATGACGAAGTCGAACCCGCGGTCGCGTTGCCAGTGCGCGATGGCCTTGGGGAGATATTTGCGCGCCCAAGCCTCGATCTCATCGCGGCGGTGGGCGGTTTGTTTGCGGCAGAGCCAGAGCGGATGCACGACGTCGAGCACGTGGCAGGCGTCGTCGGTCTTGCCGTTGAAGTAGGCCTTGTCGGCCGATTGCGCGAGGATCGTGTCGATCGCTTTTTCGGGGTGCGGGAGCGGGCGGCCATACTGCGCGTAGGTGCCGCGGGTGAGGCGGTAAAAGCCGTTCACGGGGAGCTGCCAGCGCGACGTTGGCGACCAGGGCGCCCACATGCCGGTCATGGGGTCGCAGTTTTTGTCCAGCCAGGCGAACAGCGCGTCGAGCGGCGGGCGATGGTCGAAGTGAAGCGCGTTGGACAACACCGACGAGGCGTAGCAATCCACCCAGCCTCCGGAGTGCCAGCCGTTGGCCGCCCATGGCAGCGAGTCGAGTCTCTTGCACAGCCGGGGGCCGGTGATGTCCGCGGCCACGGTGACGGGCCAAGCGAGGTTTGAGCCGAGGCACTCGAGCGCGTAGCTCGCGGCCATCGTGTTGTAGAAAACGGTGTCCTCGGGGTTGGCCGGCGGGGGGGCGTTGTGCTTGGCGTCCTCAGCGATGTGCTCGGGCACGACGCCGGTGTCGCGCGGCTGAAACTCGCGCAGACGGGTGACCCACTCGGCCCTGGTGTAGCCGGGGGCGACGCGGCCAAACATGGCGGCGACCTCGACGGCGTCGCACCAGGGGCGCACGCGTTTGTGTTCACCCTTCGCGTTGAGGTAGAGCAGGCCGGTGGCCTTCGATCTGGACTGGTAGGATGTGAGCACGGCGTCGAGTTGCCCGCCGACGCGTTCGCCGAATTTCTGGAGTTTCGACTCGAGCGAGCCGGCCGGGCGGGCGCGTTTGCGCAGGCGGATGATCCGGGCGGGGTTGCCGCCCACGATGGCGTGGTCGGGCACGTCCTTGGTGACGACCGCGCCGGCGGCGAGGACGGAGTGGCTGCCGACGGTCACGCCGTCGAGGATCGAGACGTGGGCGCCGATCCAGATGTCGTCGCCGAGGGTGATGCCCCGGCTGGTGTGCGGCTGTTGCCAGATCGGGCGCGTGGTGTCGGTGAAGCCGTGGTTGAAGCCCATGAGGCACGCGTAGGAGCCGATGCGGATGCCCTCGCCGCCGGTGATCTTGCCGCGGAGGGTGGCGTAGGGGTTGAGGGTGCAATGGTCGCCGAGGGAGACGTCGTCGGTCACGTAGGCGCCGCCGGCCACGAAGCTGGCGGCGCCGAGTTTGAGCGCGCGCCCCGGCCGGCCGGAGATGACCGCCGAGGGGGCGATGTAGCAGTCTTCGCCGATCTGCGCGCCGGTCTCGGCGGCGAGGGCGCGCTGGTGGGCGAGTTGCGCGGCCTTCTCGGCGGCGGTGGCCTCGGCGGCAAAGTGCCATGGGGTGTAGTCGAAACGTTGCTCGCGGATGCGTTTGGCGGCGGACGGGGTGGGCATGAGTTGGATATTTGCCCCGTTTCGAATGAATCCAAGGTGGATAAATGACGCCGTATTTTGTAATTTCGTCTCATGCTTCGATATCGGCTCACGGCGAACCCGACCCGGCCTCTGCCGTTGAATGTGCGGTCGGCGGGGCATTACCGGCTTGGCGGCGGGCAACAGATGACGCGCCAGCCCGGGCAGTTTTTGCAGGTGTTCTGGACGGTGGCGGGGGACGGCCGGTTCGCGCTCGACGGTCGGGAGCTGGCCGTGCCGGCGGGCTGCGTGTTTTATTATGCGGCGGGTGAACCGCATGGGTTGACGGCGGGTGCCGACGGGTGGGATTTTCGATGGCTGACCTTCGACGGACCGCGGTTCGCCGGTATCATCGGCACGTATGGCTTGCGCCGTCAGCAGGTCGGCGGCGCCTGCCCCGCGGAGTTGTTCGAGGAGCTCGACGTGGCGTTGCAAAACCCCACCCCCAGCGGCGAGACCCGCGCCTCCGTGTTGGCCTACGACATTTTGACGCGCGCAGGCTTGCCGGCCGACTCCGGTGCACCGGTGCTGCCCGACGCGCTCGCGGCCCGCGCCTGGATCGACGCCCATTACACGGACCCGCGGCTCAATGTAGCGGCGTTGTGCGCGCGGCTGAAGATGCATCGGGCGTCGCTGCACCGGGTGTTCACGCGGAGCTTTGGCGTCGCGCCGGTGCAATACCTCGGCCGGCTGCGACTGCGGCTCGGGCTGGAGTTGCTCAACGACACCCGGCTGCCGGTGGCCGAGGTGGCGATGCGCTGCGGAGTGCCGGACGTGGCGTATTTCTCCAAACTGGTGTCACGACATACTGGATACAGTCCGAGGCTCTACCGGCAGCGCCAGATCCGCATCGGCGATGGACAAACGGCCAATGCAGCCACATAAATTCGACCAGTCACAGGGTGTCCCCGGCCTGCGCTGACACGGTGTCCCGCCTGGCCGAGCACCGGTTTGACTCGATCACCTCCCATCAATCGCCCCGCCTCCATGCTTCCGCCGGTTCTACAGTTACGTTGCCGCATCGGGCTGGTGCTGGCGATGCTCCTGCTACTCGAAGTGTTGGCGGCCTCCTTGGGCGCCGCTCCATTCTCGTCCTCGTCCCCACGACCAGGGGCCACAACCGACGACTGCCAAAGCATAACCCAGATCGAGTGCGCGTCCGCGCGGCAGAGTTTGTCACGCCCTTCCGGGCCCGCCTCCCCGCGTCGCCCCGCCGCGGGCGCCTGGATCGGATCTCCCATGCCGGTCTTCTCGCAGTGGACATCCGTCGCCCGTCGGCCGCTTGAATCGCCGCCCCGCCGCTATCAAAGCCAGGCCCCGATGATCGGGGACTCTCTGCCCCTGCGACTGTAAGCCCGGCGAAATCGTTCGGTTGTCTTGGAGCGATCTTCCATCGGGACGACGCCCAATATTCACGCCGGCCACCTTGCGTCCGGTTGGCGCGCGCCCTCGCCGCCTTCTCCTCTTCGTCATCCATCATCCACACTTTCCCATGCTCGTTTTTATCATCAGCTGCAGTATCGCCATCGTTGTCTCCGCGCTTTGTTCCCTAACCGAGGCCGTCCTCCTCAGCCTGAATCAGGTGCGCCTCGAAACATTGAAAAACCAAGGCAGCCGCCACGCCGCGCAATGGCTGGATCTTAAACGCAATGTGGACCGGCCCATCGCGGCCATTCTGATTCTCAACACCATCTCGCACACCGGCGGAGCCACTGTCGCCGGCGCCGCATTTTCGAAAATCTGGGGCGATGACAGAATCCTGCTGTTTTCGGTTGTTTTCACGGTGCTCATCCTCTTCGGCACTGAAATCGCGCCAAAGGTGATCGGCGTGGCCTTCAGCCAACGACTCGCCCCGGTCCTCATCGGGCCGCTGCGCTGGTGCATCAATGTGCTGCGCCCGATCATCTTCTTCACGGATATTTTCTCCCGCTTCTTTCGCTCCGGCGCGGGCGCCCACGGCGGCACCCAGGTCGAGACCGCGGACATCGTCACCCTGGCGCAGCTCGCGAAATCGCGCTCGCTGATCGATCACTCCCAGGAACAGATCATCGTCAACGCGGCCAAGCTCACCGAGACCACCATTGAGCAGGTCATGCTGCCGCGCACCGAGATTGTTTTCTTTCGACTCGACCAAAGCACCGCCGAAAGCCTCCGGCTCTCGCGCCAATCGCTGCACACCCGCTATCCGGTCAGCGAGACCGACGACGTCGATGGCATTGCCGCCTACGTCAATTTCAAGGAGATCTTCGCCATCGATCCGGAGGACCGCGCCCCGGAGCTGCATCCCTACATCCGGCGCATCCTGTTCATCAAGCCCACCGACAGGCTCAACGAGGTTCTCAAGCTCTTCATCAGGCACAAATCCCATCTTGCCATTGTAAAAGATGACGCGGGCACCGTGGTTGGCCTGGTCACGCTCGAAGACTTGCTCGATGAAATCGTGGGCGAGATCGAGGATGATCTCGACGCGGGTGCGGTCGATCTCATCCAGGCCGGTCGCAACCGGTGGGTTGTGGGTGGCGCGGTCACCATCACGACTCTGGCCGAGATTTGCCGGCAGTCCCTGCCGGGTGAGCCCGACACCATGCTGCGTGATCACCTCGCGGCGAAGCTCGGGCGCTTGCAGCGCAGCGGAAACGTGAGCCAGCTCGGTCCGCTGAAACTCACCGTCACCCAAGTGCGCCGCGGCAAGGCCCACCTTGTGCTCGCCGAACTCTGAGGTTCTGAAACACCCGCCCGAGCGCGCCACCGGTGTGAGTGCGGGAAAAGGGCGGACCGGCGGCTTTACCGCACCAATGCCTCCGGCACGGCCTTATCGCCCTCCATGTCGTAGGGCAGGCGATAGACCCGGGTGCCGTCGGCGTTGCTGAAATAGAGGCGCGAGGGCGTCATTTGCGCCGGGTGGCCGTCGGCCCAGAAGGCGGCGAAGTCGGGGTGCGCGTCGAGCGGACGGCGCGCGTAGCTGTGGTTGTATCGGCTGTCGGCCGTGAGGGCGCGCTCCCGGGTCCAGGTGCGGCCGGCGTCGATGCTGGTCCATGCCTCCATCTCGCCGCCGGTGCCCCATTTTTGCGGAGCCTTGCCCGTCGGTCCGATGATGCGCCACCGGTCGCCGTCCACGTAGAGACTGCCCATGTCGTAGTTGTGATCCGAATACACAACAACGTGCCGAGCCCATTCGGCGCCGGTCCAGTGCAGCACGGTCCACTCGCGCGGGTCGCCGGCCGGACCGGGCTCGCCGGCGCGGCTGACGATGCAGAGCAGGATGGGATTGCCCTGCGCGTCGAAGTTGAGGTCGCAGGTATACATGAACCGGCCGGCGGATTGCAGATCGAGGACGAGCGCGGCGTTGTCGGGCGCCGTCAGCGGCAGCGCGAGGGGCGCGCCGTCGGCCCGGGTCCAGGTGGCGCCGCCGTCCACGGTCTGCGCGTAGTAGAGGTTGGTGCGGCGGTCGACGTTGCTCTCCGGGTGGTGGTTGAAGAACGTGGCAAACTTCGTCAGCGCGCCGTCGGCGGACCGCCAGCGGCCGCTGGTCTGGTAGTGGCCGCCAAACTCGGCGAGCGTGCGGTCCTCGCTCCAGGTGCGTCCGTCGACGCTGGTTTTCCAGAACAGGTTGCGGGCGGGGCCGTGCCGGGTGCCGGGGAAATACTTCGTGAACAGCAGAAACATGCCCTCGCCGCGGTCGCCGGTCCAGATCTGCGGGTAGGTGAACGTCTGCGGCGGGAGCAGTTCGAATTCGCCGATGTCATGTGGTTTGGTGCTGCGAAAGATCAACCCCGGGCGGCGGTTGCCGCGTCCGCTTTTGAAAATCCAGACATGGCCGGCCGCGTCGACGTGCAGCGAGGCGTTGTCATGCGGATCGTCCACCGAAGGGTCGGCGAAGAGCGCGACCGGACGCGGCACCAGGCCCGTCGCGTGATCGTAGTAGGAAACGTAGATCACCAGCCGGCGTTGGTCCGCCGCGGGCGCGCCGCCGTAGGTGAAGAAGGTCTTGTGCGCCGCGGGCACGTATTGCGCCATCGGCTCATGGTTCGCCGTGTAGGTGCCGAGCCCACCGGAGTATTTGTCGCCGTATTCGAAGTCGTGACCAAGGCGAAACCAGATGCCCCGATAACCGTCGTGCGTCACCGAGCGCTCGACCCGCCCCGGTGTCACGGCAGCGGCGTCGGCTGGTTTTTCCCACCATGGCGCCCCGGAGGCATGGGCGGCGTTCCCAATGGCGGAGTCGTGAACAAAAGCGGCGGCGGGCAACATGCCCACGATGGTCGCCGCGTTGCGGTTTTCCACAAGGAACGGGCATTGCGCGAAATGATCATTTCGTTTCTCGTGACGCACGCATGACCGCCGCCGCGCCAAGTCTCACCCTGCACGACTGGGCCTCGCTCCACACCGAGCTCGTCTGGGCCTACGACCATGAGCCGGCGGAAAAATCCCGGCACCTCGCCGCCGCCGACCACACCCGCGGCAACTGGGCCTGGTTCATGCGCAAGGGAGCGGTGCGCATCGAGTCCACCCGGGGCGTGTTCGAGGCCCGCGCCGGCGAGTGGCTGCTGCTCCCCGCCGAGCGCCACCGGCACGACTTCACCGACGACGCCTCGCTGATCTCGCTCAACTTCATCTGCCAGTGGCCGGCCGGCGAAAACGTCTTCGCGTCCCCCGAGCCGCTCGTGCTGGCCGACCGCGACCACCCGCGACTCAGGCAAACCGCCACCAAGCTCGCCCGGCTCGTCGGTCGCGAGCTCACCGGGCACCACCATCTCCACCGGCGCCAAACCGCGGGCTATCCCGTTTTCCTGCGCTGCCAGCGCGCGTTTCACGACTGGATCGAGGCCTGGTTCGAAACCCGCCTCGCCCACGGCGCTCGCGTCACCCGCCAGATCGGCGACACTCGCGTCCTGCGCGCCGCGCGCCTGCTCGACGAGGCCCCGCTCGACGCCGGCCTGCCCAGGGCCGCCCTCGCCACCGTCGGCCTCAGCCTGATCCAGCTCAACCGGCTCTTCCGCCAACAGCTCAAGCTCTCCCCTCGACAATACTGGGAGCGCCGCCGTCTGGAATACGCGCGCCAGCGCCTCGAAACCGACGACGCCCCGCTCAAGGAGATCGCCTTCTCGCTCGGCTTCAGCGATACGCCCCACTTCAACGTCTGGTTCAAACGCAACACCGGCGCCACCCCCGGCCGTCATCGCGACGAACACTCACCCGTCTGACCCTTCCCGACCATGTCGCCACTCGCCCCCCTCGCCGCCCTCGGCCGCTGGTTCGCCCGCGGACTCGTCCGCTTCTATTACCCGCGCATCGAGATCGAGGGCGCCGAGCGCCTGCCCTACCACGGGCCGCTGCTCCTGGTGGCCAACCACCCCAACTCGCTCATCGACCCCGTGCTGCTCGGCGTCGCCGTCCGCCGGCCCGTGCGCCTGCTGGCCAAGGCCCCGCTCTTCACCCACCCCGTATTGGGTCCGGCACTACGCCTCACCGGCATGATCCCCGCCTACCGCGGCGCGGACGACCCCAAGGCCGTCAAACGCAACCTCGACTCCCTCGCCGCCGCCGCCAAGGCCCTCGCCGCCGGCGACGTCGTCGGCATCTTCCCCGAGGGCAAGACCCACGACGCACTCCGCCTCGCGCAGGTGAAGTCCGGCGCCGCCCGACTCGCCCTGCAGGGCCTCGCCGCCGGGGCGCGCGATCTGCGCGTCGTCACCGTCGCCCTCAACTACGAGCGCAAGGAAAAGTTCCGCTCCGCGGTCTGGATTCGTCTCGGCGAGCCCGTGCTCGTGGACGAGTGGCTCGCCGACCACAACGGCGACGAACACGCCGCCATGCGCGCGCTCACCCCCGAGCTTGACCGCCGCCTGCGCCAGGACCTCATCGACCTCGACGACCCCGCGTGGGAACAACTCCTGGATGACGTCGAGTGGCTGCTCCCCCGCGCCCGCAACCGCGCCTCCGCCGGCCTGCAGGCCCTGCGCGTGCGCAAGCAGGTCGCCGACGCGCTCAACCATTTTCACCGCACCGACCCCGAGCGCGCCACCGCCGCCGCCGCCCGCGTCTCCGCCCACGCCGCCGCGCTGCACGGCCTCGGCCTCGACGCCGGTG
>JBDRJH010000015.1:0-5983 GCA_043815125.1 Verrucomicrobiota bacterium | reverse complement strand
CTCCGGACGCGACTGGCTGCTCGTCTGCGCTTTCGTCCAGCTGCTCACCGCGACGTATCCGACATACAGATACATAGTATCGGCCACGTTCGGCTTTATTTCCGAAAAAACGGAGCATCTACCCGCCCTGATCGCGGCCCTGCTCGTCCTGGTCGTCGTGTTCGTGCTCCTTTGGTGGTGGGCGCGCTACGCTCCTTTCCGAGCCGCCCTCACCGCGCTGCTGGCCTATCTCGCCGTTCACGCCGCCATCGCGCTGTTCATCCCCCAGGCGGTGCTCGACGGCATCGCCTCCAAGATTCTCGTGCTCCTCGGCCTCGTGCTCGCCGTGCGGACCGGCTGGCAGCGCCACCGTCCCCAATAATACCCGACCATGCCTTCCGCACTCCGGGCTCTCCCGCTCGACACCACGCCCGACGCCGGCCCGGTCCGCCACGGCGGACCGCTCGTCGTCCTCTCCGCCTTGATGGCCACGCTCACGGCTTTCTTTGCCGCCGGCCTCTGCCTGCAATATGATCGCCCCACGCTCGTCGCCCCCGCGCTCGTCGTTTTCGGCCTGCCTGCGCTCTGGTGGTGTTGGTGCGCCCGGCAGGCTTTCCGAGCGCACGCGTCGCTGCCGCGCTCGCACGCGGTGCTCACCGGCGCTCTGGGCTTCGATGTCATCTGCACCTGCCGCGGGATCGCTCCGGCGGTTTTCTTTCATCCCGATAAAGGAGCGTCCGGCGCGGACCTTCGCCTGTTTGTTTTTTTGGAAAACTACACGTCGCGTCAGCGCGTGGTCGAGGTCCGCATCGGACCGCATCCTGGCCTGGGCCTCCCCGTGGTGCAGTCCGTGCGGCTGCACTTGGCAGCCGGCCAGGCAACCACCTACCGCTGGCCCTTGCGGGCGGAACCTTCGCTGGTCGCAGGCATGCATGATCTTCCTGTGGTGCTGCGGGTGAGACTGCCGCAAGGCGTCGGCCAGTGGCTGCCCGGTGCCCGATATCATCTCTATGATATCTGGCACACCCGCTTAGCCGTTCCCTTTGCGCTCGAACCCGCCGCGGCCGCCCCCTCCACCGGTCCCTTGACTCCGCCAGCCTACGTCACCCTCGCGACCCTCGGTGACAACGCGCCTCACCTTGAGCGGCTTGAGAGCATCATAACCCCCGCCTGAGCAACACCCATCCCGACATCCCTCCATTGCCTTGGTCCGGGGTTCGCCTAATGTCGCCGGTCAGCTCGCATGGAACTCCGCCACCTTCGCTACTTTCAAGCCGTCGCCGAAACCCTCAGTTTCAGTCATGCCGCCGAGCGGTTGCGTATCGCCCAGTCTGCCGTCAGCCGGCAGATCGCAGCCCTCGAACAGGAACTGGGGGTGCAGCTCTTCGTTCGCAACACCATGCAAGTCCGGCTTACCGACGCCGGTCGGCACCTGCACAAAGAGGTGGGGCGCCTTCTCGCCCAACTGGCCATCGTCCTCACCGCAACACAGGAGATCGCCCACGGTCGCGCAGGCGAGCTCAACCTCGGCAGCGACTGGCGCCTGCTCTTCCCGCAAGTTCCCGAAGCCGTGGTGCGATACCGTGCCTCCCACCCCCGGATCACCGTGAACTTCGTCGAAATGCCGGTCCATGCGCAGCTCGATGCCCTGCGCACAGGTCGCATCCACATCGCTTTCGTGCCCAAGACATTCGTGCCGGCACACGGTAACTTTAGGTCACTCTCCCTGCTCAAGGCGGAAATAAAAGTCATTGTGTCTGCACGCCATCGATTGGCTGATGCGCGTGCCGCCGCATTGGGCGATCTACGCAAAGAAACCTGGATCTGTCTCGATGAAAAAAATAATCCGGGTTATCGCACCCTCATGACTCAGCTCTGCCATGCGGCCCTGTTCACTCCCAGGTTCGGTCGGAGCGCAGGTTCGATCGACGGCATGCTCGCCCTCGTCGCCATGAACGACGGCATCTGTCTCCTGCCGACCACCGTCATCTCCCGCATTCAGCCTGCACTGCGGTTCCTGGATAGCGATTGCGCCCCGTTCGAGCTCTGCGCCGTATGGCTGAAAAACACACCGGCCGAACTCTCGACGGGATTTCTTGAAACGCTCCGGGATCCCAATCGCGGAGCGCCGCCCAAGCCTCGTCTCGCCCGCCCGAAAAAGTAAGTCGGATGGATGGATCTGTTATATGAGATTTTGCCGACTTTGAATTTAACGCCGACGCACGCAGGGATGCGTCACATCCATATCAGGCTGGTCGGGGTTGCGAACAACAGGGCCCGTTTTGGTCTGGCCAAAAACCAACTACGGATTTGGGACAGCACTCAAAAACAGCACCAACGCGCCCTTGTCCCGGCCTCCCACCGTAACGGGCGGGAACGCGAGAATGTGACCGCTCCCATCTGCGCTGCGCGTCACCTCAACCGGGTGCGCCACGGGCTGAGAACCTGACACCCAGATTCGTGCGACACCGGTGACATCGCCACGATTCCAGCCGCCGGCCTTCAGGTGCAGTTGCTCCAGCGTGGAGCTTTCCGCGCGGCTTCCCGACAGGATAAACAACACGCGCTTTGTTCCGGAGGTATTTTCGAAAACATAGGTTTCAAGCTCCTTCCCGGCACCGACGAGAAGCTCCGGTTTGCGCACAAGTCGCGTCGTCGCCGCCGGCATAAACGCATCCAGCAAATCGAGGGCGGCGTCGGCGGTCGTGCCTTCGGGTCCGGTGTTCGCTCCGTAATAACATAGCCGCGCATCCGCCGCCGGCAGACCTCGGCTCAACCACACGTCCAACGCGCGCGGAAACGTGTGCATCGTCGAGACACCCCCGCGTCCTTCGCTTGCCGCTCGAATCCCTCCTTCCTCGGTATGCCACACACCACGAATACGGCTCGCGGGCGTGACATAAGTGTCGAGCAAACGCTGCAGCAGTGCGGCGTCGCGCCCGAGAATGTAGTGGACATTGACGATATCGATCAGGTCACGCAGCCGTTTGCCTGCCAGACTGGCGGCGAGCGGCTTTTTAAAGTTGGTGAATGGCTTCCCTTGCGCATCCACCTCCATCTCGTAGCCGACAATCACGTAGTCGAGCAGGGCATCGGTCCACCCGCTGTTGATGCTGCCCGCCGTCGAGGCCGGCGAAAGAATGCGCACGCGGTGACCCTCCGGGGCTCTCGCGTTGACGCGCATTAAAGCCTCCAACGCGAGCGCGATCTGATACTCGACCTGATAGCCGATGACACCGCGGTCGTTCATCCGGTCGCCGTGGCCCGGATTGTCGTTGTAGTTGGAGTTTGGATGCGGGTAGGGCAGGCCGTTCGCCTTGGCCCAGCCGCCGATGTTGCGGGCCGCCGCCCCCACGTAGATCTCGTTGCCCAGTTCCCAATACGCCCGGTGTCCGGAGGCGCGGTTGCGGACGTTGCCGTCCACCATGGACTGCGCGAGCCTCGTGCAATTGGCCCGCCAGGCCGCGCCGCCGTCGGAGCGAACCGCATCGAAAAACTCGTTTACCTGCTCCCGGCTCCGATAATTGTAACCGTCCTGGAGGTTGATCCAGTCGTCTCCAGCGAGCACCTCGTCGAGCCGGTCGGCATTGATCGAGTTCGAAATAGACGCCCGTGGTGTGGACAGCGGATAAGTGCCCCGCATGGTGGCGCGCCAGTGGTCGGTTGGATTGCCCCGGCTGGTGTCCATGCCGAGGTATTGACGCCACGGTGCCGATGTCCTGTCACCATCATCAGCGAAGGACCATGTAGCCGCGAGGAGCGCGACCAAAAGAACCCAGCCTGTATTCGGGCGGTTCATGATGCACCTGCCCTTTTCGCCATGCGCTCGATGAACGCCTTCCACCCTTCTGGGTCGATAAAGGGATTGTTCTTCGCGCTGTCCCCCAACCGCCGCTGTTTCTCAAAGGTCTTGTTCTGGTCCGGATGCGCGCCAAGCCAGAGGTCCACGTTGATCTGGGCAAGTTGACCGAGTGCTTTTCGGAAAGCCGGGCCACGACCGATTCCGCCGAGCAGGCCTGCGGTGATCGTTTTACCTGTCGCCGGATTGCGCACCGGAAATTCGATGAAGAGTGTTCCGTCCGTGTGTCCCGGCGCGCTGCGAAAAGTGAACGTTTGTCCACCCCATGTGATGACGTCTCCGTCGTGCAGAACCCGGTCTGGTTTGAAGGGCGGGAACGCCATGCTGAGTGCATCGACCGAACCGTCGAGCGGCACGAGTCGTCCCGGCCGCCATGCTCCGGCCTGCGCCGCCGATACCTCGGCCTCGTGCAACCACGTCTGCGCGCCAAACTGCCGCTGGAAATACCAATGCCCGCCGACGTGGTCCACGTGGGCGTGCGTGCCAATGACCACCTTCACATCGCGCGGCTCGAAGCCGAGTTTACGGACGCTCTCCAGCAACCAGTCCATTTGGTGAGGCATCGGAGTATCGATCAGCACGAGACCGTTGTCTGTCTTGAGCAAGTGCGACCCGACCTGCGAATTGCCCACGTAATAGAGCCCGTCGATGATCTTGAACGGCTCGACCGGTCGTGAAGCACGTGACACCCGATACTGGCCGGCTTCGCGGGGAAAGGTTTCGGACAAATCGTAACACACCGGCGGCTCGGATTGGGCCGCCGCATTGAGGGTGGAGACGAGGACACAGCCAAGGATGAGAGCGCCGCTCCAAAGCACACTCTTTGCGAACTGCAAATAACGGGGCGAGGGATTCATGGGATTTAATGTTTGGGTTGTGCGGTCAGGTAGGTGGCGTCCGCCCAGCGATTGAACTCCTGCATTTCGCGATCCCACGCGCCGGCGGCTGAGTGTGAGCCGCTCGCGAACTCGTATTCCCAGGGTTCGATGTAGCGGACGCCCATCTCCCGGGCTTGCGTGAAAAGTCCGGCATAACCGTCTTCGGCAAACCGGTGGACCTGTCCCGAGTTTCCGATGACTTGGGCGTAGATGTCGCCCGGATACTTCGTGAGCACCTCGATCAAATCGGATTGGTAATTGGTCCGTCCCGAAAGCCACCACACTCCGGCACCCACACGCTGTTCGAGGTCGGGGTCTGTCCATAGTTCGTTGATGATGCGATCCGGCAGCGAATACATCGGTCTCGGTTCCACCCGAAATCGTGCGCGCAGTTCTTTCCCGCATCGCCGCCGGTCCGGTCGGCGACTCCGCTCACTGGGTCGCTCTTGATGGTCGCTGGCGGCTCGGTCCGGTCCGGGGACGCGGTCAAAAAGTCGCGGCGCAGCATCTTGGCGCCGCAAGCCGCGAGGCGGAGCGCCTTCTGCGCTTGCGTGCTGTGGCGGCGGAATTAGCCAAGCTCGACGAAACCCAGGCCGAACTGTCCGCCGCCCGCGCACGTCTGACCGCACGAGTCTCCGACGGCGCTGCGGAACGTGACCGCGCCCCCTCCGATGCTGCCGTCGCCCAAGCCTTGGCGCAGCGCACACTGCTCGGCACGCAATTGGTGTCAGCCCGCTCGGAGCGCGACGAGGCGGTGACGCGAACCCAAGTTGCTCGCAGCGCCGACGAGGCCGCGCAAAACAAGTTGTTCGCCGACGCTCGGGGCCTTGGTTTTTCCGCGTTTCTGGATCGCCTCGGCTCCTTACGCGATGCCTGGCGCGGTCATGAATTGGCCTTGGCCCGGCTTTGGCCGGCCGCCCAGGTTCGCGTTGATCGTCAAGCCGCAGTCGCGCTTGCCCAATCCAGGCGTATTCAGGCTTCACCTACCTCACCTGTGCGGCCACTGGTTGGTATTCATTTCTCTTGCTCGTTTGGCTCGCGCACCAACCCCAGCCAATCAATTTACCACTATTTGTCTTTCTCGCAGTTTACGGATTGCTCGGCGTCACCGCGAAGCTTCCGGAAATATTAGGAAAGATAGAGCTCCCGAGCATCGGAAAATGAAAACCACGGAGCCGAACAAAGCGCTCCAGACACCCTCCCCACCTGTCACGAATCAGGCTGCGCATGATTCGTGACAGCTGCTCCGGTCTCTGACCTATGAAAC
>JBDRJH010000014.1:0-4776 GCA_043815125.1 Verrucomicrobiota bacterium | reverse complement strand
AGCGCCTCGAGTTCCTCCCAGCGGGCGAAGGCCTCGGCGTGCTCGCGTTCGACGACGTCGATGCGGTCGGCGGCGGCGCGCACGGCGGCGGGGTCGCGTTTGTAGAGCTCGGGGTCGGCGACCTTGGCGGCGAGCTCCGCCTGCTCCGTCTCCAGTTTCTCGATACGGGCGGGCAGCTCGGCGAGTTCGGCGCGCTCCTTGTTGGTCAGCTTGCGCGCGGAGGGGCCGGGCTTGGCGGCGGGCGTCGAGGCGACCCGGGCGGCCTCGGCGGCGGCGGCGCGGGCGGCGACGGCTTCCTGTTTGGCCTTTTCCTCGACCCAGTCGCTGTAGCCGCCGACGTATTCGCCGATGCGGCCGTCGCCTTCAAAGACGAGCGAGCTGGTGGCGACTTCGTCGAGAAAGGCGCGGTCGTGGCTCACGAGCAGCAGCGTGCCATCGAATTCGACGAGCAGATTTTCCAAGAGGTCGAGCGTCTCGGCGTCGAGGTCGTTGGTGGGTTCGTCGAGCACGAGCACGTTGGCCGGCTTGGTGAAGAGGCGCGCGAGCAGCAGGCGGTTGCGCTCGCCGCCGGAGAGCACGCGGGCCGGGGTGCGGGCGCGGGTCGGGTCAAAGAGGAAGTCCTGGAGGTAGCCGATGACGTGGCGGCTGCGGCCGTTGACCGTGACGGTGGTGCCGCCGTCGGCGACGTTCTCGGCGACGGTTTTGTTGTCGTCGATCTGCGCGCGGAATTGGTCGAAGTAGACGATGTCGAGTTTGGTGCCCTGGGTCACGGTGCCGGCGGTGGCCTCGAGCTGGCCGAGCAGGAGTTTGATCAGGGTGGTCTTGCCGGCGCCGTTGGGGCCGATGATGCCGATCTTGTCGCCGCGCCCGATGGTGGTCGTGAGATCGCGGATGAGCGGCGCGTGGCCGGAGTAGCCGAAGGAGACGTTTTCGAGGTCGACGACCTTTTGTCCGGAGCGGTCGCCGGAGGAGATGCGCATGTTGACGTTGCCGGCTTTCTCGCGGCGGGCGCGGCGCTCGGCGCGCAGTTGTTTCAGGCGTTCGACGCGGCCTTGGTCGCGGGTGCGGCGGGCCTTCACGCCGCGGCGGATCCACTCCTCTTCCTGGGCGAGTTTTTTGTCGGCGACGGCCTGCTGGCGCTCCTCGGCGGCCTGGCGTTCGTCGCGGCGGATGAGGAAGGTGTCGTAGTCGCAGTCCCAGTTGGTGAGGATGCCGCGGTCGAGCTCGACGATGCGCGTGGCGAGTTTTTTCAGGAACGCCCGGTCGTGGGTCACGAAGAACAGACCGATCTTTTCGGAGAGCAGGAATTCCTCGAGCCAGAGGATGCTGTCGATGTCGAGGTGGTTGGTCGGCTCGTCGAGGAGGAGCAGGTCGGGCTTGCTGGCGAGCGCCTGGCCGAGCAGCACGCGACGGCGCAAACCGCCGGAGAGGTTGGCAAATTCGACGTTGGGATCGAGTTGGAGTTTTTCCAGGAGTTGCTCGATGCGCACCTCGATTTCCCAGTCTTCCTCGTGCGCATCCTCGGTGCGGGCGCCGGCCATGACGAGATCATGGACCGTGCCGGGCAGGTTGGCGGGGACCTCTTGGATGAGGCGGGCAAAGTGCGCGCCGGGCTGGCGGAAGACCTGGCCGGAGTCGGGTTTCACCTCACCCGCGATGAGCTTCATGAGGGTGGATTTGCCCGCGCCGTTGCGCCCGACCAGGCAGACGCGTTCGCCGGCGTCGACCTGAAAGTTGACGTGGTCGAGCACGGGAGGACCACCGAAGGCGTGGGACAAATCGAGGAGACTGAAAAGGGCCATGAACCGGCCAACGTGCTAATTCCCCTGCTTGCACGCAACCCCGCACCGCGACACAGTGCCGATTCCCCCGATGCGCCCCGCCCACCTCCTGTTGTCTCTCCTCCTACCTGTTTTCATGACCTCCGCCCGCGCCGAACTTCAACGCCTCTTCATCGGCACCTACACCAACACCACCGCCAAGGGCATCTACGCGGCCACCTTTGACCCGGCCACCGGCCAACTCTCCGCGCCTGAACTCGCCGCCGAGGTGGGCAGTCCGTCGTTTCTGGCGGTGACGCCGGATCGCCGCGCCCTCTACGCCGTCAGCGAGCCGACCAAGGCCGTGCACGCCTACACGCTCGACGCCGCCTCCGGCACCCTGACGAAGCTCAACGACCTCCCCTCCGGTGGCGGCGGGCCCTGCGATGTCGCCGTCGACGCCACCGGCCGCACCGTCGCCATCGCCAACTACGGCGGCGGCAGCACCGTCAGCTACCGCCTCGCCGACGACGGCTCGCTCGCGGCGCAAACCTCGCTCGACCAACACACCCACGCCAGCGCCGCCCACCCCAACCGCCAAAAGGCTCCGCACGCGCACGGCGTCACCTTTTCGCCCGACAACCGCCTGCTGGTTTCCCCCGACCTCGGCGGCGACCGCGTCTACCTTTACGACCACGACCCGGTCACCTCCGCGATCACGCCGCGCGCGTCGCAACCCTGGCTCGAACTCGCCCCCGCCAGCGGCCCGCGCCACGCGCAGTTCTCCCCCGACGGCCGGCAACTCTACATCATCAACGAACTCGACAACACCCTCGCGGTCGCCGCCGTCAACGCCGCCACCGGCACCCTCGCCATCGTCCAGACCCTCCCCACCCTGCCCCCCGATTTCACCGGCAACAGCACCACCGCCGAGGTCGCCGTCTCCGCGAACGGTCGCAACGTCTATGGCAGCAACCGCGGCCACGACAGCATCGCCGTCTACGCCCGGGATCCCGCCGACGGCACGCTCGCCCTCCGCCAGATCGTGCCCACCGGCGGCAAGCACCCGCGTCACTTCGCCCTCAGCCCCGACGGCGGCTGGCTGCTCTGCGCCAACATGGAGAGCGACGACATCACCCTCTTCCGCATCGACCCCGCCACCGGCGAACTTACCCCCTCCGACCAACCGCCGGTCGCGCTTGCCCGCCCCGTCTGTCTGCGTTTTCTCTGATCACCGCCCCCAACCACATGGCCGATTTCCTCGACGAAGGTTCTGTAAACCGCAAACGCTGCGAGCGCGCCTACCTGGTCGGCGTGCAGACCCACCAGATGGCCCCCGGCGAGGCCGACGAACTCCTGGAGGAACTCTGCGAGCTGGTGGAAAACCTCAACATCGAGGTCATCGGCACCGAGATCGTCAACCTGCGCCAACCCACGCCCGCCACCCTCATCGGCAGCGGCAAGACCGAGAGCATCATCGCCCGCGCCAAGGAACTCGAAGCCGACCTGATCGTCTTCGACGAATCCCTCTCGCCCGCCCAGCAGCGCAACTGGGAAAAGGCCTCCGAACTCGCCGTCATCGACCGCGAGGAGGTCATCCTGGACATCTTCGCCGACCGCGCCCAGACCCGCGAGGCCGTGCTCCAGGTCGCCCTCGCCCGCATGGAGTATTCGCTCCCACGCCTGACCCGCGCCTGGACCCACTTGTCGCGCCAGGGCGGCAAGGGCGGCATGGGCGGCGAAGGCGAAACCCAGCTCGAGCAGGACCGCCGTATCGTCAACGACCGCATCACCCGCCTGAAACGCGAGCTGGTCGACGTGCGCAAACAACGCGGCGTGCAACGTCACAAGCGCCAGCGCGTGCCCGTGCCCACCGCCGCCATCGTCGGCTACACCAACGCCGGCAAATCCACCCTCATCAACGCCCTCACCGGCTCCGGCGTGCTCGCCGAGGACAAGCTCTTCGCCACCCTCGACCCGACCACCCGCCAGCTCGTCCTGCGCGGTAACCAAAAGCTGCTCGTCACCGACACCGTCGGCTTCATCCGCCGCCTGCCCCACGGTCTGGTCGAGGCCTTCAAGGCCACGCTGGAGGAGGCCATTGTCGCCGATTTTCTGATACACGTGCTCGACATCACCGCGCCCAACCTCTCCGCGCACCACCAGACCACGCTCTCGGTGCTCAAGGAACTCGGTGCCGACGAGAAACGCATCCTGACCATCTTCAACAAGGCCGACATCGCCGACGAGTCCCACCTGCACCGCGCCCGCCTGCTCGACCCCGAGGGCGTCTTCATCAGCGCCAAGACCGCGCACGGACTGGAAGCCGTCGTCGATCACTCGCTGGAGATGATCGCCGACGCCTTTGGCAGCCTGGACCTGTTCATCCCGCACAACCGCAGCGACGTCATCGCCCGCGCCCACGCCGTCGGCCACGTGCAGACCGAGGAGCTCCTGGACGAGGGTGTGAAGATGCACGCCCGCATCCCCCCGTCACAGTCGGCGTTCTTCAAGCCGTTCGTGGTCGAAGCCTGATCGCGTTGGCTCGCCGTAGGGGTCTCGCTTGCGAGACCCGTTGAGCGCGTCACATCACGACATCGGCCGGTTCCTGCCGGCGTGACTTGCTCAGTCCAGCCCCTCCAGCTCGGCCGCGCGTTTCATCCGGGCCTGCTCGACGCGCGCGCTCACGAACACCGCCACCTCAAAAAGAAAATACAACGGCGCGGCGAACATTGTCTGCGTGATCGGATCCGGCGTCGGCGTGACGATCGCAGCGATGATGAAGATCAAAATAATCGCGTGCCTCCGGTATTTCCGCAGGAACGCCGTCGTCAACATGCCCAGCCAGACCAGCACCACGATGATGAGCGGAAACTCGAACGACGCGCCCACGCCCGCCACCAGCCAAAGCAGCAGGTTGTAGTAGCTGCCCGGCGTCCAGCGCATGGCGAAGCCGAACATCTCGTTCAACTCCACCGACACCCGCAGCGCACTCGGCACCAGCAGAAAAAAACTG
>JBDRJH010000013.1:0-5882 GCA_043815125.1 Verrucomicrobiota bacterium | reverse complement strand
CCCCCGAGGGCCTTAACCTCGAACCCATCTTCGACCAGTCCGTCTTCGTCCGCGCCGCCGTCAGCGGCGTCGAGCACGAGATCCTCCTCGTCGGCGGCCTCGTCGCCGGCGTCGTGCTGCTCTTCCTCGGCTCCTGGCGCTCCACCGTGATCGTGCTCACCTCGATCCCGCTCGCGCTGCTCTGCTCCGTCATCGGCCTCCGCCTCGCCGGCGCCACCTTCAACCTCATGACCCTCGGCGGCCTCGCCCTCGCCATCGGCATCCTCGTGGACAACGCCCTCGTCGAAATCGAGAACATCAAACGCCAGATCGCCCTCGGCAAAGACGTCCGCTCCGCGATCATCGACGGCGCGCAGGAAGTCGCCTTCCCCGAGTTCGTTTCCACCATCTCCATCTGCATCGTCTTCCTGCCGATCCTCCTGCTCACCGGCACCGCTGCCGACGTCTTCCGCCCCCTCGCCCTCGCCGTCGTCTTCGCCATGGGCGCCAGCTACCTGCTCGCCCGCACCCTCGTCCCCACCCTCGCCTCCATCATCCTCCCCGCCGAGCAACGCGCCGAACAAGCCCGCGCCGGCCAGCCGCCCCGCGGCCTCGCCAAGATCCACCACAAGATCGAACACCTCCTCGACGTCCTCGTCGAAAAACAAGCCGCGATCCTCCGCGCCTTTCTCGCCCGCAAGACCCTCGTCCTCATCCCCGTCGGCCTCGCGCTCGCCCTCGGCGGCTTCGCCTTCTGGCAATCCGGCCGCGAATTTTTTCCCAAGACCGACGCCGGCCTCATCCGCCTCTTCGTCCGCGCGCCCACCGGCCTCCGCGTGGACGATACCGCGCAAAAATTCGCCGACATCCAACGCGAGATCCGCACCCTCATCCCCGCCGCCGAACTCCAGTTCATCGTCGAAAACATCGGCGCGCCCAGCGCCATCAATCAGGCCTGGATCGAGACCACCGCCGTCAGCTCCTCCGACGGCGAGATCCTCATCCAGTTCCACGGCGACCACGCCCCCAGCGCCGACTACGAACAAAAAATCCGCGCCATGCTCGCGGAGAAATTCGCCGACACGCAGAGCTTCTTCCGCCCCGCCGACGCCACCAGCCAGACCCTCGCCTCCGGCGCGCCCACCACCTTCGAGGTGCGCTTCATCGGCCGCGACGGCCCGGGCAACCTCGCCCTTGCCCGCGAACTCCGCGAACGCTTCGCCGCCATCCCCGGCGCGGTGGACGTCACCCTTCGCGAAGTCCTCGACCAGCCCGGCTACGCCATCCGCGTGGACCGCGTGCGCGCCGCCGCCCTCGGCATCAACCAACAAGACGCCGCCACCACCCTCCTCGCCGCCCTCGGCAGCGGCGGCTCCGTCGCCCCCAACTTCTGGGCCGACCCCGCCGTCGGCTCCTCCTATGACGTGCAAGTCATCGCCACCCCGCAGGACCTGCGCTCCATCGAGCAACTCCTCAACCTCCCCGTGCGCCCGTCCAACGGCGCCGCCCCCGTGCCGCTGCGCGCCTTCGCCACCGTCACCGAGAAACGCGCGCCCGCCAGCATCTCGCGCACCACGCTCCAACCCACCTTCACCGTCGTCGCCAACACCGCCGGCCGCGACCTCGGCGCCGTCACCGCCGACCTCGAAAAAATCCTCGCCGAACTCCGCGCCAAACAACGCCCCGGCAACCGCCTCGAACTCGCCGGCCAGGCCGCGCTCATGCGCCAGTCCTACTCCGAACTCCTCGGCGGACTCGGCCTCGCCGCCGTCCTCGTGTTTCTCGTCATGGTCGTGAACTTCCAGTCCTGGGCCCTGCCCTTCGTCGCCATCAGCGGCCTGCCCGTCGCGATCAGCGGCGCGCTCTTCGGACTCTGGGCCACCAACACCCCGCTCAGCGTGCCCGCGCTCATGGGCGTCATCATGGTCGTCGGCGTCTCCACCGCCAACAGCGTGCTCGTGAGCAGCTTCGCCCGCGACCGCTTCGAGGCCGGCCTCTCCGCCTACGACGCCGCCCTCGAGGCCACCCGCACCCGCCTGCGCCCCGTGCTCATGACCGCCCTCGCCATGATCCTCGGCGTCATCCCCATGGCCATCGGCCACGCCGAAGGCGGCGAGCAAAACGCCCCCCTCGGCCGCGCCGTCATCGGCGGCCTGCTCTTCGGCACCACCGCCTCCCTCTTTCTCGTCCCCACCGTCTTCGCCGCCGTCCGCGCCCGCGCCAAACGCCAAACCGAAACCGCCTGAGTCCCATGAGCGCTACACGAACTACTCCCAAACGTCCCGCCGATCGCCGGCCCACTTTCCCTCGCGCCCGCCGCGCCAACCTGCCCGCCGCCGCCAAACCGTGCTGCCCGCACGCCCGCCGCGCCGATCCGCGCTGCGCCGCCTGCCCCTTTTCCCGTCCGCCTTCCCAATAATTTTTCCCGCCATGCCCGCCATGCCCGCCATGCTCGCCCGCCTCGCCCTCCTTCCCTTCGTCACCGCCGCCGCGCTCCTCGCGCAACAACCCGCGCCGCCCACCGTGCGCGTCGTCGCCCCCGCGCCCGCCACGGCCGCGTCCGCCTACACCCTGCCCGGCCGCACCGAACCCGTGGAGTCCGCCCGCGTCTTCACCCGCGCCACCGGCATCGTGCAATCGCGCGCCTTCGACATCGGCGACACCGTCAAAGCCGGCGACACCCTCGCCATCGTCGCCGTGCCCGACCTCGACCGCGCCGTCGAGGCCGCCCGCGCCTCCCTCGACCAGGCCAAGGTCCTCGCCGAAAACGCCCGCACCCTCGCCAAACGTTCCGCCGAATTGCTCGATTCCCGCGCCATCTCCCGCGAGGAATCCGACCAGCGCGTCGCCGACGCCGCCGCGGCCGACGCCGCCGTGCGCGTCGCCCAGGCCGATCTCGAACGCCTCGCCGAACAACAAAAGTTCGCCACCGTGCGCGCCCCCTTCGACGCCGTCGTCGTCGCGCGCAACTTCGACCGCGGCGACCGCGTGCGTGGCGACGCCGCCACCTCCGAAGGCTGGCTCTACCACCTCGCGCGACTCGACACCCTGCGCTTCGTCGTCGGCGCCACCCCCGACCTCGCCCTGCGCCTCACGCCCGAGTCCGGCGCCATCGTGCGTTTCAACGAATTCCCCGGCCGCACCTACCCCGCCAAAGTCGCCCGCACCAGCCGTGTTTTCGACAACACCTCCGGCACCATGCGCGTCGAGTTGCTGCTGGAAAATCCCGACCTCGCGCTCCCCTCCGGCCTGACCGGCAACGTGACCTTCGAGCTCGCCCCGCCCGCCGGCACTTGGCTCGTCCCGACCAACACCCTCCTGACCCGAGCCGGCAAGAGCACCCTCGCCACCGTGCGCGACGGCAAAGTCGCCATCGTCGAGGTCCTCCCCGGCCGCAACCTCGGCCCCCGCCTCGAAGTCACTTCCGACGCCCTCACCCCCGACGCGCAAATCATCACCAACCCCAACGCCATGCTCCGCCCCGGCGACCCCGTGAGCACGCCAGCTCCATGAATCCCTGCACGGCCCGATCCTACAGCCAGCTCCGCGGATGATCGGACGGACGCTGCCGGACCTTTCGGCTGATGACGCCGCTCCGCTTCGGCGGATTGATCTCCACCGGCGGTGAACGGTCCTTGTCCCGCGTCGCGTTCAGCGCACGCAATTGAGCCAGAACGCGTGAGCGCAATGTGGTGATCGTCTTCATGCCACCAGCCTACCGCCTCACGACCGTTTGCCGTAGCCACACCCGTGCAGGTTTATCGCCTTAACAGATGATGCGTTTTCAATATCTGTATAGGCATGAAACGCCGTCAGCTGTCCATTGTCGCGCCGGGCCGTTCCGCTAAGCTGGGCGCCATGGTGTCGTCCAAGCCATCTCCGCTCTACCGCCAGCTGGCTGATCGCGTGGAGGCGCTGATCACCGACGGCTCGTTGCGCGCGGGCGAACGCATCCCGTCGGTGCGGCAATTCAGTCGCCAACACCAGGTCAGCGTGCCCACCGCCATGCAGGCCTACGTGCTGCTCGAAACCCGTCGGCTCATCGAGGCCCGGCCCAAGTCCGGCTTCTACGTGCTGCCGCGGCTGGCCAATGCCCTCGGCGAACCCCGGGCCGCCCGGCACACCCCCGCCGTCTCCACGCTCAGCCGCTACGGCTCCATGATCTCGCTCATGCGCGACCTCACCAACCCGAAACTCGTGCCCATGGGCGGCGCCGTGCCCGGGCCCGACCTGTTGCCCGCGGAAAAACTCGCGCGGATCGGCGCCTCGCTGCTGCGCCGTCAACCCGCCGCCTGCAACGCCTACGACCCCGCGCCCGGCAACGCCGCCCTGCGCCGCGAACTCAGCCGCCGCTCGCTCGACTGGGGCTGCGACCTCTCCGCCGACGACTTCATCATCACCACCGGCGCGAGCGAAGCCCTGCACCTCGCCCTGCGCGCGGTCGCCTCGCCCGGCGACACCGTGCTGGTCGAATCGCCCGCCTTCTACGGCCTGCTCAACATCATTGCCCAACTGAAGCTCAAGGTCGTCGCCGTGCCCGCCGGCCCCGCCGGACTCGACCTCGACGCCACCGCCACCGCGCTCGGTCGCGGACGCGTCGCGGCGATCCTGGTCACTCCCAATTTCTCCAACCCGCTCGGCGCGCTCATGCCCGAGCCCGCGCGCCGCGAGCTGCTCTCGCTCGCCGCCCGCCACCGCGTGCCCGTCATCGAGGACGACGTTTACGGCGACCTGCCGCACGAAGGCCCCCGACCACGTTGTCTCCAGGCTTTGGATACAGCCGGCGACGTCATCCTCTGCGGCTCGTTTTCCAAGACCCTTTCGCCCGGCCTGCGCATCGGCTACATCGTCGCCGGCCGGCGCCACGACACGGTGCTCGCGCAAAAGACCGCGTTCACCGTCGGCGGGGCCACCCTGCCCTCGTTGATCGTCGCCGAGTTCCTGCGTGACGGCGGCTACGACCGCCACCTGCGCAAGCTGCGCCACACCTACCGCCAGCAAGTCGCCCGCATGCGCGACGCCATCGCCGAAGTGTTCCCGGCCGATACCCGCGTGAGCAACCCCGCCGGCGGATTCCTGCTGTGGCTGGAGTTGGCGCGCGGGGTCGATTCGCTGGCGTTGTGCGATGCCGCCCGCGCCGCCGGCATCAGCATCGCGCCCGGCCCGATGTTCTCGCCCGACGGCCGCTTCAAAAACTGCCTGCGCCTCAGCTGCGGTTTCCCATGGGAAGAGCGCATGGCCACCGCCCTCGCCACGCTCGCCCGCATGGTCAAGTAGGAGGGTGGGCACTCTTGCCCACCCAGAGCGACGCTCCCGTCACTAACCCACATCAAACAACCCTCCACGCCTCCATGGGTGGGCAGGAGTGCCCACCCTCCTTTTTCACCATGAACATCATCAACCTCCGCGACGTCCCCGTGGACGCGCACCGTTCGCCCCGGGGCAAATTCGCCGCCACCCGTCAGCATCTCTCGCTCGCCGCTGGCGGTGTCAAGGACACCGGCCCCTCCGCCGGCGGCCACCCGTTTGACATCGAGCTCACCCGCGTGCCGCCCGGCGTATCCGCATGGCCATTACACGCGCACGCGGCGCAGTGGGAAGCCTTCATCATCGTCTCGGGACAAGGTCGCCTGCGCACCGAGACGCAGAGCCGCGACATCGGCGCGGGCGACTTCATCGTGTGTCCGCCCGACGAAGCCCATCAGTTGATCAACACCGGCGACGCGGATCTCGTTTACTACGTCATCGCCGACAACCCGCCCGCCGACATCGTGCGTTATCCCGACTCCGGCAAATGGTTCGCGAAACCGCTGCGCAAAATCTTCCGCGACCAAGCGCTGGACTACTACGAGGGCGAGGAATAGGCGGTCCACCACGCGCGCGCATGAGGCGCGCGATGACAG
>JBDRJH010000012.1:0-2787 GCA_043815125.1 Verrucomicrobiota bacterium | reverse complement strand
GCTCCACCGGCCCGCGGCTGGGACCTCGTTGCCTGGCTGGCGCGCTACCTGCCCGGGGCCGAGGGGCCGCGCGAGTGGCAGGGCGGGCGGCGCTGGACGCTCCCGGTCTGCCCGATGGACGAGTCTCACGCCCGGGGCGAGGCCTTCGTGACCGAGCACGCCGGCGGCGCCATCAGCGCCGGCTGCCACCACGATTCGTGCCGCTGGGACTGGGCGGCGCTACGCGCAAAGCTGGAGCCGACCCCAGAGGCGCGCGGGCTCGCGGCCCTGGGCGGCGTCCGCGAGGCGCTCGCCGGGCTACCGCAGGACGTCGACGACAGCGACCTCGTCGCGGCGCTCGGGCCGATCTACGAGGCGCTCCTAGCGGTGCCGGCGGGCGCCTTGCGCGATGCAGCGTGCGGCGAGGTGCACCGGGCGCTCCGCCCCCGGGCGAAGTCGCTCACGCTGAAGGGCATCCGCGCCGACGTCGTGCGGCTGGCACGGATGAAGGCCGGCGCCGACGCGCAGCCCGTCGCGCTCGCGCTCGGCAGCGACGTCGAGGTTGCGCAGCACGTCCTCGACGACCTGGAGCGCGACGGGGAGCCGCTCGTGCACGACCGCGGGCGGCTGTGGCGATACGGGGCCGGCGCCGGGTTGTGGACGCGGCTGGAGCCGCACGCCGTCCGGTCTCAGGTCGCCGAGTTGGATGGGCTGCTGCTGCGCTCGTCGGACGCCGAAGGGGCGCGGCCGCTGAAAGTGGGCGCCCGCATGATGAGGGACGTCTACACGGTGGCGCTCGACCGCCGGGCGCGGCCCGACTGGTTCGATGCGGCGCCGCGGGGACTCGCGTTCGCCAACGGCTACCTGGTGCTCGACGAGGGCGGGCGCCTTGCGCTGCGGCCGCTCGGGCCAGAGCACCGCGCGACGGTTGGCTACGACTGGGCCTACGACCCGGAAGCCCACCCGTCGCGCTTCTACGACGTGCTGTGCGAGTGCTGGGAGACCGACGACGACCGCGACGCGAAGGTTGATCTGCTGCGCGAGTGGGTCGGAGCGGCCCTCCTCGGGCTAGCCACGCGCTACCAGCGGGCGGCCGTCCTGGTCGGCGGCGGCGCCAACGGGAAGTCGACCATCCTTTCCATCGTGCAGGGGTTGTTCCCGCCCGATGCCGTCTGCGCCGTCAACCCCCAGGACATGTCCGATGAGTACCGCCGCGCGCTGCTGGCTGGCTGCCGACTCAACTGCGTGAGTGAGCTTCCAGAGGCGGAGATTTTGCAGTCCGAGTCTATCAAAACACTCATCTCTGGCGACCCCATCACGGCCCGCGAGATCCGCGAGGCACCGTTCCGCTTCCGGCCCGAGGCCGGGCACCTGTTCAGCGCCAACGCGCTGCCGGCCGTGCGGGACACGTCCCGCGGGTTCTGGCGCCGCTGGATCGTGCTCACGTTCAATCGGGAGTTTGCGGCGGCCGAGCAGATCCGCGACCTAGACCGCCAAGTGCTCGAAGCCGAGGCGCCCGCGATCGTATCGTGGGCGCTGCGCGGCGCGGAGGCCCTCGTAGCACGCGGCAGCTACCAGGAGACCGACGAGATGCGCGCCGCCTGCGACGAGTGGCAGCGCACCGCCGACCCGGTTACGGCGTTCGTGACTGACCGCTGCGAACATGTCATGGGCGCTGCCTTCGCGGAGGGTCAAGGAACTCCGGCAAGCATACTCTATGACGAGTACAAGACATGGGCCGAGCGGGAAGGGCACGCCCGGATGAGCTCGACGACGTTCGGACGGCGCCTCTCGCTGCTCGTCCGGCGGCGGCACACCGCCGACGGAAAGGTCTACGCGCTGACCCTCAAGGTCGGGGCTGGACTGCGGCTTTTGAGAGAGCGACACGAATCGTTTTGACGGCGAAAAACCCGTCAAACCCGTCAAACCCGTCAGGTTTGTAATGATTCAGGGCGGTTGCGAATGCTGACGGGTTGCTGACGGGTTATTTTTGGAAGGTTGCGAAATGATTGACTTCCTGAAGACTGACGGGTTAGGGCTCCAAACCCCATATGCGAGGAGCGCTCTCTTTCTCGACCGGCCAGAAGAGAGCGTCTCGCGCGTCCACGTGCGCGCGGAACCCGTCAACTCGTCAAACCCGTCAGTTTGTGAATCGTTCCGGTGGCTTTCGAGCAATCAGACTCGTCAGTAACCCGTCAGGCATGTGGACGAAGGCGTAAGGAATGGAACAGAATCAAGCCCTTGCCCTCATTTCGGCCCTCGTCGCGGCCCGTACCGCCGAGGTCGCCATCCTGGTCGCGCGCGACGCCGGCGGCACCATCGCGGGCCGCATCGTCCCGCCGGGGCGTCTCCCCCGCGAGCACCTGCCGGCCATCGGCGCGTCGAAGCCGGAGCTGTGGCGCCTCCTCGCGCCGCCCTCCGACGAGGAGCGCCGGCGCTGCGCGGAGGCCGCGGCCGGGACTGCGACCATGCGCCGGGCCTACCCGGTGACGTTCCCGTTCAGCGTCACCGCGACGGGTGGCACCCGGGGTCGGACGGACGAGGTCGCCTCTCGGGCCTACGGCGATCTGGCCTACGCCCTCGGCTGGCAGGACTGCCTCCGCGGCGAGCGCGAGGGGCACGCGGCGCAGCACGGCCGGGACGTCTACGCGGCGCGGGCCTGGGGCTTCGTCAACGAGCACCTCGCAGGCGGCCGCTGGGCGGTCGACGAGTGGGGCTTATGCTGCGTGGCGGAGGGCGCCCAGGCTGGTGACCAGGCCGCGGACGGGAGGGTGGCATGAGGCGCCCCGTCAACCCAGCCACCTGGTG
>JBDRJH010000011.1:0-6719 GCA_043815125.1 Verrucomicrobiota bacterium | reverse complement strand
AGGGCGGTCCGGCCGAGGGCGAGATGGGTGCGCACGTGTTGGCCGAGCGCCTGGCCTTCGCCGCCTTCCCATGGTTGAAAACGGCGGGAGGAAAGGATCGCGAGCGCGTCGGCGGGGCGACCGGTCTGGTTGTAGAGTGCGCAGAGTTCGACGGAGAGATCGTCGCGTCGCGAAACGAGGTCGGTGCGCTTTTTGAGTTCACGCAGACGCTTCGCCGGGGGAACGCCGAGGCGTTTCCAAAGCTGGTCGCGCTCGTGGAGCAATCGCGCGTCGTCGGGTGCGGCGGCGCAGGCACGGTCGTAGGCGAGACGCGCTTTGGCGGGTTTGCCGGAAATGTTGAAATAACCGATGCCGAGGTTGCGCCAGACGATGGAGAAATCCGGGTCAAGGCGCGCGGCGGTTTCCCAGAGCGCGATGGCGTCGCGGTGACGGCGGCGATCATAGAAAAGATTGCCGAGATAGTAGGGCGCGCGGGCGTCGTCCGGATTGAGCTTCATTGCGTGTTCCAGGATCGCGATCTCTTCGAGACGCGCGGGGAAACAGTAGTCGGGCGACGCCTTGGCGGCGGTGCGAAGACGGGGCTTGGCGCTCTTGGTGTCGCCGAGTTGGCAGTGCAGCCAGCCGCTATAATAATCGACCAGCGGCGCGGTGCCCGAGATGGGTTCGGGCGAGGCCGCTTCGAGCACGTCAAGCGCTTCGCGGCAGAGTCCGGCGCGAGCAAAATCGAGCGCGAGGTCGAGTCGTGTTTGTGTATCGCAGGCGAGCGGGGCGCCTGCGAGATGGCGCGACCACCAGTCGAGCGGATCGAGCGCGCGGGTGGCGGCGAGGGCGGCGTCGGCCTCGGCGGCGCGGCCAAGACGACGCAGGACGACGACGCGCAGGTTGCGTGCGCCGAGATTGTCGGTGTTCAGGCGCAAGGACCGGTCGAGATGGTCGAGGGCGGCGGACCAGGCTTCACGTTTGCAATCGAGTTCGGCGAGCGAGTGGTGGCCGGCGGACTGCCACGCCTGGTTCCAGACCGCTTTGTGGAAGGCGGCGTAGGCCTCGGTGTCGCGGCCGAGATGGCGCAAGGTCTGGCCGAGGTTGTAGTGCGGTTCGCCGTCGTAGGGATTGGCGTTGCGCAAGGTCAGACGCTCGATGGCGCGGCGGAAACACGCCTCGGCATCGGTGAACTCGCCGCGATGCAGATGCCAGCGGCCGAGAGCGTTGTTGCAACGCGCGTCTCCCGGATCACGCCGCAGGGCTTCGCGCCAGTAGGGCACGGGCGAGCGCGTGGCGTGACGGTATTGCTCCAGGTGCAGACCCGTGAGGTAAAGTTCATCGAGGCTGGCGATGGCTGCCGGAAACGCCGGCTCGGTGGCGGGCGGAGGCACCTCGCCGGGTGTGGCTGGCTTGGGGCGATAGGCGATGACCTCGCGGCCTTCGCGGGAGAGCACGCGCAGGCACAGATCGGTGACGGCGATGTTTTTGGGCAAGGCGATGTCTTCGACCCACGACGCGCCGGGCGCGAGATTGCGGGTGACGGTGCGGAGAGTTTTTCCCTTGGCGGACAGCGTGATGGTTGCGTCTGGAAAGCGGGCCGACACACAGGCGCCTGCGCGGATCCGGCGGTCTTTGACGCGCAGGCTCACGGACGCCTCGACGTTGGCGTGATCGGCGGGGCCGATTTTTTGAAGCGGATACCAGAACTGGCTCCACGTCTTGGTTTCGCCCGGCATGAGGAAGGCGAAGTCCGGCTGGTTGTCGGTGTAAACGCCCGCCATGATCTCGATGTAGGGCGGGCATTCGCCGTTGGCATCGGGATCGGTCAGGCTGCGGTCCCACGTGTAGCCGAAGTCGTGGTTGCCCCACGTCCACTGTTTTTTGCCGGGGGAAATGTGGTGGTTGGCGACGTGCACGACCCCGGCCTGCTCACGATGATCGTAGCCGCCGAAAAAATCCTCCTGCGAACCCATGGCCATGTAGGACGTCGGCACGGGGATGTTGGCGTAGAACGAAAGATCGTTGGGCGCGTAATCGACCGCGCTTTTTCCTCCGCAGGCCGGAGGAATATACTGCGACGGACATTCGTCGGGCGGCACTCCGTGTTTCGCACGCGCGGCGTAGTCCACGCCGTAGTAACGATCCTCGCAGAGCGGAAAAGCACTCGTGGATCGCCGTGCATGGTCGGCCACATGGGTGACGTCGGGCGGGAAAAAGCTCTGGTAGTCCTCATGCACGCGGGTCGCGACGTTGGCCCACCAGAGGAAGGTCTGGACGGCCTGCGTGCGGTTATAGGCGCGCACCTTGAGCTCAATGTAGGATTTGTCCGGATACAGGCAAATGCCGTGCATGCCCTTCATCCGGAGCATCGGATCGTGGTCGCCGCACCAGACGGTGACCGACCCGTCGGGGTGGCGCTCGATCTCGGCATCGGTCGGCATGAACGTCGCCGGCCGGTGATGTTGCGGCCAGTTGAACTCGACTCCGCCCGAGATCCACGGGCCGGCCAGGCAGACAAGGGCGGGCTTGATGACGTTGTGCGTGTAGAAAAAATCGTAGCCGTTGGTCTTGTCCTTGCCGACGTGGATGCGACCGCCGAGTTCCGGCAGGATCATCACCTGGATGAATTCGTTTTCCAGCCACACGGCGTCCCAGGTGCGGTCCGTTTTGGTTTCGGCGATACGGTCATAGACGGGCAGCGGATAAACTTTCCCGCTGCTGCCCTGGTAAACGCGTTTCTCAAGGAACATCGGGTTTCGCTCGGGCGGGAGCGGCTGGTAGGTTGGGATGACGAGCGGCTGACGGGTGACGGTGACGGAGTTCATGGGGGTTTGTGCGAATTTTGCGCGACGCCGATGGCGACGGTTAATGCAGCCCCATTTTATTCGTTTCGACGTCGGTATTTCAATGGACTGAATTCGGATAAACCTGCACGATCTTCTGATAGATTGTTTTTATGCGGACTTTGGATCAGTCACGGAAAACGAAGGGGCGGGTGCCCGCCGGCATCGGGCGGAAGGTGGACGCGTTTCGTGGTCAGCATCTTGTTGTGTTGCCGGAGACGGTGCGTCGGAACGTGCGGACGCATTCGTTACTCCGCGGATTGCTCGTGACGGACGCAGGCGTGTTTCCGCGAGCGGAAAGGCACTTGGTTGAGCGTCCGCAGGGGGCGGCGGGAACGGTGTTGATTCTTTGTTCGTCCGGGAGCGGGTGGATTCAGTTGAAGGAAAGCGGTGTGAGCGCCGGCGGGCGGCTGCGGGTCGGTCCCGGAACGCTGGCGTGGTTGCCGGCGGGTCAGCCGCACGCCTACGGAACCGAGGGCGAGGCGGGTGAGGCTTGGACGATCGAATGGGTGCATGTGGTGGGCGCGGAGGTCGCGGACTGGGCGGAATTGTTGCAAATCCCCGAGGGCGGCGGCGTGGCGGCTCTCGGGAGCGAACGCGCGGCGGCGATCGATCTTGGCGGTGCGTGGGAGCATCTGGAGCGCGGCTATTCATTGGCCAATCTGGTGTCGGCCGGCGCGGCGCTCCGGTCGGCGTTGGCGAACATCGTCCGGCGGCGTTCCACGCCGGGGCGGGCGGGAGGACGCTCCGCGCAGGAGCGGGTGGCGGCGTCGGCCGAGTGGATGCAAACGCACCTGACGCAGCCCATGCGGCTCGACGAACTGGCGGCGCTGGCGGGCCTGTCGGTTCCGCATTACAGCGCGTTGTTTCATCAGTTGATCGGGTTTTCACCGATCGACTGGTTGATCCGATTGCGAGTCCAGCGGGCGTGCCAGCTTCTTGATACGACGGACGCGGCGGTCGGGATGATCGGCGAGCAGGTTGGGTTCAACGACGCGTATTATTTCACGCGCAGGTTTGGCAGCGTGATGGGAATGTCTCCGCGCGAGTGGCGACGATTGAAGAAAGGGTAGGGGCGGATGCGCGGTAGGCGGTGCAACCGCCAGCTTGGCTCCGTGACCAAGCCGAAACCCTCCGCCTTCTCGCCGTGCTCATCGAGTGCGACGCTCTCGCCGGGGCTTCATGACATGGGCGAGTCAGGGTTCGAGAACGACGCAGGCGTTCTTCTCCAGGCCGACGAGCAGGTCACCATTGGGCAGTGCGGTGAGGCGGGGCGGCTCGGCCTGGCCTTCGTGACCGACGACGCGAACGTTCTCCGCGGTCCAACCTGGCACGCGCACGCGGCAAGGTTCGCCGGCGAGCGAACGGATTTCGACGCGGCGCACCCGACCATCGCGCCGCTCGGCGCTCACGAGGAAGGCGCCTTGCGCGCGGAGGTTGGCGAAGCTCGCGTTCTGCCAGAGCGCGGGTGCGGCGGGGAAGACGCGCAACACGCCTCCCCAGCTTTGCAGGAGCATGTCGTTGACCGTCGTAACGACCGAGAGCGGCGTCTCGATAGTCGGGCCGCCACTCTCGACATAGAACGTGTTGGGATGAAGCACACTGAGGGTCCTTTGCTTGGTCTCGCTGGGGAAGGTCTTGGAAAGCGTTTCGTGGGCCCGGTCTCCGTGTCCGAGAGCGGCCAGCATCGCGGCTCCTATCGTGTAGGTGTAACCGGTGTGATGGCCGCTGCTGCCCACGGACAGCCAATGCGCGATCGAACGCTCGGCGAGGGCGCGCTCTTCGGCGGATTCGAGGTCGATCAGGTGCAGAGGATAGATGGCCAGCAAGTGCGAGAAGTGGCGATGGGCGACATCGAGCGGCAGGTTGCGGCCGAGCATCAGCCCGGTGGCGTCCATCGGGAACGGCGTCAGTCGGGCCAGGGTGTCGCGCCAGACGGGCAGACGCGGCTCGTCGAGTTTCAGCTGCTCGCAGGAGGCGATGAGCGTTTCCAAGCCCCAGCGGAAGAGCGACAGATCATAGTTGGCGTCGCCCACGATGGCATGCTCGGGAGAATGCGTGGGCTTGAGGTGGATGACGCCGGCGGCGTCGGTCTCGATGTGGGTGAGATAGTGACCGACCGCGAGGGCGAGCAGGGGGAAGACGCGGTCGCGCAGGATGGAGTCGTCCATCTGGTGGCGGTAAAACTCCCAGTAAAGATACGCGACCCACGGAAGGTTGCCCGCCTCGAGGGTGGATTCCCCGCCGTCGGTTCGGCCTATGCGAATCGGCGAGCGCAACGTCTGATCCGACGTCCGTCCGATGACGGCGGCGTCACGTTGCGGACGGGCGGGCAGGACGTTGTTGATGAGCTGCTCGCGATGACGGTCGAGGTTGCGATAAAGCGATTCGGCGAGTTCCAGCCGGTTAGAAGAATTGAGGGGGTGATAGGTGAGCTGGATGTTGAGATTCCACCAGATGCGGGGCCAGCGAGTGGCGCGAAACCACGGGCCGAGGAGATCGAGGATGGGGCCGTCGGGCCGCATGGCGGAGCCCAGCTTGTAGATCTGCCGCCAATAAAACGCCTCCAGCGCCGGGTCGTCGGGCAGGCTCACAAAGCTCTGCGGATAATAGCCGTGCCACCACTCGCGGTGACTCGTGATCTGCGCGTCGAGAGGGAGGGCGCGGGCTTTTGCGATGGTCGCTTCGGCTTTTTCGATCGCGCCCGCGACGGTGTCGGCGCGCTCGACTGCGATATAATACACGCGTCGGCCCGGAGTGGATTCATAACCGCGGGCGACCACCGCGGCCGCGCCATCCTTGAGGTAAACTTGCGTGCCGATGAACCCGTTCTCCAGAACGGTGACGTCGGCGGGCGGGTGAAGATCGTCGGGGCCGAATTCCGGGGGCGTGGTCACTCCCTTCATCAGGTGGATGCGGTTGAACGTGGTGCGCGCGGGGCGGGCGAAAGCCGGGTGCCAAGAGATCCCGGGGAGCGGGTTGCCCTCGCCGCCCACGATTTCGATCACGATCACCTGCGGATCACGCACGGCGATGGAGCGCCACGTCACTTCTCCTTTCCCAAGGGAAAGCGTGCCCGTCGCCTCGGCGTTCCAGAGATCGAGACGCATTTTTCCGCCGGTAATCGTATCCGCGGTCTCAAGCGACAGCCGTCCCACCGGGATGCGCGAACCCTGCACATAAAAGTCGGTGCGGTTGATCTCCCACGACGGCTTTTGATCCTGAAGATACAGGGTCGCGCCGAGGTTGCCGTTGCCGATGAAGGCGGACTTTTCCCAGACCGTCGGCAGGGACGACCAATAAAAGTCGTGGCGGCCGAAAAACGCGGACAAATCTGCAGGTGCGGCGAAAGCGGGAGACGCGCTCGCGCCCAAGGCAAGGGCGCAGGTCAGGCTCAGGGGCTTGGCTGATAAATGTTTTTTCATGACAGGGGTGGGCGGGCCGCCGCACGAGACGAGAGGCACCTCGAAACGGCCTGCACAGGCCCGCCGCCACGAAGCCGTCGGCGGGGATTAGCCATGCAGTCCAGAGACCTTGAACCAAATCCCATCGACGCCAATGCCCGGGTAACTCTAACGTTAGCGTAAATGAAGCGTCGGGTTACCCTCAAAGACATCGCTGCGCAGACGGGTTACCATTTCACCACGGTTTCCTTGGCGCTCCGCGGACACCCCTCGTTGCCCGAAGCCACGCGGGGGAAAATTCGTCGGACCGCCGAAAAGATGGGCTATGCGCCGGACCCGATGTTGCGGGCGCTCACCGCCTACCGGCAGAAGCAGAAGCCGTCGGCCGCCCATGTTCCGATTGCGTGGCTCTCGAGCGGGTCGCGGTCGGAGGCCGGGCCGGATTATCTTTTCGCCCACTATTTGGCCGGGGCGCGGAAACGGGCGCGGC
>JBDRJH010000010.1:0-9105 GCA_043815125.1 Verrucomicrobiota bacterium | reverse complement strand
AACAAAAGCCGGGGCGTCCCGCCAAACCCGAGCGCTTTGCCAAGGCCCAGCCAGCCCGCGCCCCGCAGGTCGTCAGCGAGCCGGTCGGCCGCGACGACGCCCGCCCCGTCTTCAAACTCAAGAAGCATTCCACTCAGCCCGAGTCGACCGGCTCGCCCTTCACTCCGCCCGGCTACGTCGACAGCCCGCGTCCCGGCAAAAAACCGCGGCCTGCCAAATCCCAAAAGATCAACCCGCGTGGCAAGACAGGCAAAGCCGGTCAGGCCCCGGCCAAACCCAAGCCGAAGCCGAAGTCATCGCGCCGTCCGTCGAAAAAACAACGCCGCGACTGACCGAGTTGAACCACGAAGTTCACGAAGGGACACGAAGTCGGAGCGAATTCGCGTCAGAGTTTTTGAACCGCAAAAGGCGCAAAAAATTCGTGGTTCCCACTTCGTGAATCTTCGTGCCCTTTGTGGTTTCCCAAAAATCATCCCGCCCTTGCCATCAGTCACCGCTCGTTAAAGTGCCCCTTGCCCATGACCCACTACACCTTCCCCGACACCTTTCGCTCCCTCTACGATCACGCCGTCGCCGCCTACGCTTCCGGGAAGCGCGGTGCGGACACCTTTTTCGACGCCGGGCAGACCGCCTGGCTCGCCGCCAACGGCATCACCGCGCAACACCTCTACGACTACGCCGAGGACCACAACAACTACGACGGCGAACCCGGCCACGACCACGCGCTCACCATCGAGACCATCCGCCGCGATTATTTTCTCAACGTGCAGAAGGGCGTCGCCTCGACCGTCGTCGCCAATCCCGACACCTGGCCGGCCAAGGACGCCGAGATCGATGGCATCGGCTGGCTGCCGCGCATCCTGCCGAAAGTCCGCGCCAAGCTCCGCGGCGAGTTGCCCGCCGGCATGATGTATGGCTGCGGCGGTGACCGGAAGTTTTTCAAGGCCCACGACATCCTCCCCGCCGAGTTCCTCGCCCTCGCCTGGCGCGCCGCCGACGACGACCGGCTGATTATCGACTGGGTCAAGGCCCGTTCCGCGCAGGCCTGATCACGCTCGCAGGCCCGTCGTCACTCCCCCGCGGGCAACCGCACCACCACGCGGAGTCCCGTGCGGTCGGCACGGTTCTCCGCGTGAACGCTGCCGCCGTGCAGCTCGGCGATACTCTGGCAAATGGCCAGGCCCAGCCCGTGCCCCGGGGCGTTTTTCCGCCCCTGCTCGACGCGCACGAAGCGCTCGAAAACCCGACCCAGCATGTCAGCCGGCAAGCCCGGCCCCTCGTCGCTCAACACCAGCTCCCAGCCACCGTCGCGACCGGCCGATTCCAACGTGATGAGCGCGCCCGGTGGACTCGCCTTCACCGCGTTCGCCAGCAGGTTGAGCAACAACTGCCGCAACAGCGCCGCATGCACCGTCAACACCCCGCCGTCGTTGCGACCGAGCGCGAACCCCACGCCCCCGTCCTCCGCCAAGGCCACGGCATCCTCGGCGAAGTTTGCCAACAACGTCGACATCTCCACCGGCCGCCGCTCCAGCCGCAGCCCGCCGCCCTCGGCCTTCGCGAGGAAGAGCAGGCTCTCGATGACCTGGTTCATGCGCGCGATTTCCTCCAGCAGATCCTCGAGCGAGGCCAGCGCCGCCTCGTCGCCGGCCAACCGCGGGCGCAGCCGCTCGGCGTTGAGCCGGATCAACGCCAGCGGCGTCTTCAGCTCGTGCGACGCGTCCGCGGTGAACCGACTCACCTGTTTAAACGACGCCTCCAACCGATCAAACATCTGGTTGAGCAACCGCGCCAGATTCGAGAGTTCGTCGCCTCCGCCCGGCACCGGGATGCGCTCGTTCAGGTTGTCCGAACCGATGCGCGCCGCCGTCGCCCGGATCGAACGCACCGGCCGCAGCGTGAACCGGCTAAATCCGTAGCCGAGCAACAGGCTCACCAAGCCCGTGCCCGCGATCAGAAAACCCGCGATCTTCACATACTCGTCCAAAAACCGCCGCAACGGTGCCAGCGGACTGGCGATTTGCAGATGCCAGCGCCCCTCCTGAAACTCGGAGATGTAGATCGCGCCAAGCGAGGAGACCACCGTCGTCGAATGCAAATTCGCGAAGGTCAGGTCCGGCAACACCACCGCCCCCAGGTTTTCCGAACGAAACACAATACGTCCCTCCCGGTCGTGGATCTGCACGAAATACAACGCCGCATCGCTCTCCGTGTCCTGCACGATGCTTTCACCCAACTGCACGCCGCCGCCCTCCTCCCCTTTCTCAATCAGTTCGAAAAGCTCCTTCGCCTCGGCCGTGTGCAACGCCTCCAATCCCCGCAGCATCTGGCGGTTCAGGAGCCAGCCGCCCACCGCCAGTACCACCGCCGTCGCGGTCGTCACCAGCAGCGCGAACTGCCCCGTCATGCGAGCCGTGAGCGTGCTCTTCATACCAGTTGATAGCCGCTGCCGCGCACTGTCTTGAAGAGCGGCCCCGCCTCCGTCTCTCCGGGGAATTTCTGCCGCAACCGCCGCACATAGACGTCGATCAGATTCGTTTCCAAGTCATAGGACGCCTCCCACACGCGTTCGGCGATCAACGTGCGCGTGAGCACCCGGCCGGGATTTTGCAGAAACAATTCCAACAACGCGAATTCACGGCTCGTCAGCTCGACCGGCACCCCCTGCCAGGTCGCGGTGCGCGCCAGCAGGTCCAGCCGCACGCCGCGATGCTCCAGCCGCGTCGTCTTCACCCCCGCCTGCCGCCGCAGCAACGACCTCACCCGCGCCAGCAGTTCGTCCATGCCAAACGGCTTGGGCAGATAATCGTCCGCCCCGAGATTCAGCCCGCGCACCCGGTCCTGCAGCGCGTCGCGCGCGCTCAGGATGATCACCGGCTCGTTGAAACCGGCTTCCCGCCACTCGCGCAGCAACTCCAACCCGTCCCCGTCCGGCAGACCCAGGTCGAGCACGATCGCGTCAAAAGCATCCTCCGCCAACGCGTCGCGCGCCTGCGCGCAACTCGCCACCGTGCGCACCGCGTAGCTTTGCTCGCGGAAGGCGTTTTCAACGAACTGCGCGACCTTGCGCTCGTCCTCTACGACCAGGATTTTCATGGGGAAGTCGCCTCAACGTGAAGACTCGCCACCAGCCTCGCGAGCGAAACCGCCTCCGCGTCGGACAATGCCTCGTGCCCGGCCATCGACGTCCCGGGGAGCCCAAACTTCACCAACCTGGCCACTCCTTCCACATCGCCCGCCAGCGGCCGGCGCCAACCCTGTCCGAAATCCGGCGGCGGCACCGTCAGCCCCGCGGCCACCGGACCGTCACCCCGCCCCTCCGGACCGTGACACGGCGCACACAAACCGGTGAAAAGCCGCCGCGCATCCACCGCCACCACCTCCGCCTCCGTCGCCCGCGGCCGCCACGCCCCCACCAACCCCGCGCGCTCCTCAAGCCGCCCTTCACCGAGCGACGCCAAATACGCCAGCAGGTCCTCCCCGCGCCGACCGTCACCGGAAAACAAATACGCGTAGCCTGGCATTCTTGATCCGGGCGCCACGGCCCGCGGGTCCATCAAATGCAGCCGGTTCCACTCCGTCGTCCGCCGCAGGCCCACGTTCGTCAAATCCGGTCCCTGACGTCGATTTCCGTAGAGTGGCGGACGCTCCCGCAACGACTCCGACAGCGGCACGACCGGTCCCCACCGCTCCACGTCGGATGTGCCGGGCCGCACGTATTGCGAGTGGCAGTGAATGCAACCCTCGCCGACATAGACCTCCCGCCCCCGCGCAATCTCATCGCCCCGCGAAACCGACGCCAGACCCAGCCCGCCGATCACCAGCAGCAACCAGCGCGAAACCACCCCCGGCCGTGCCAGCAGCACCGTCAACACCACCACGCCCGTGGCCGGCGCGAACCACGTCGGGATTCCGCTCAAGTCCTGCGCCATGCCGATACCCAGCGCCGAGCCCACCCACCCCGCGCCGCCATAGACCGCCGCCGACACCCACCGCCGCCCCAGCCGCGCGGGCACAAACACCAACAACGCGGAGTAGAGCGACACCGCCATCACATAGGGCCAGCCGGCCGCCCCGGCGTCCGTTCCCCCGCGCCACGCCAGCCACGCGCAGGCAACCGCCAGCAACAACCACGCGCCGCCGGCCGCCAGTCGCTCCCGCCCCGACCGCAACGCCCAACCCGCCCACAAAGCCGCCAGCAAATGCAACGCCGCGTAGGCCCACAAATGCCCCGCGCCGCCCCACATCGCCGCGCGCAAAGCCCACTCCTGCTGGATCACCGCAAACGCCGCCGAGTCCATCCACACCAACGCCGCCAGCACCACCAGCCAGCGGCCCCAGCCCATCCCTCCCGCGGACGGCGCATCCGCCACGGCGTCCATACGCAGCCAGCCCGACAGCGACAGCCCGGCCCCTGCCGCCGCGACAGCGACCGCGATCCAGCATTGTGCCAACGGCTCCGCGCCGAACACCACCGGCACGTTGCACACCGCGTAGGCCAGGCCCGTGCCCGCCCCGCAAACCCAGCCCAAGCCCGGACCACACGCCGCCCGCAACCCCGTCGCCAGCGTCACCGTCAATCCCCCCAACGTCAGCCCGATGCCCGCGCCCGCCAGCAGCCACACCGGCCACACGGCCCCGGCCGAAGCCACGCCGACCACCACCACGGCCGCCAGCGCGCACGCCGCGAACCAGACCGCCAGCCGCCCGCGCCAACGCACCATGTCAAACGTCGCCGCCGCCGCCACGCTGCCGGTCACGCCCCCCGCACCCAGTCCGGCCATGACCAGCTTCACCGTGCCCGCATCCGCGAACCACGACCGCGCCAACGCGAGAAACGCGAACTCCGCGAAGATCAAAAAATACACATAGGTCGCCGCCACCACGCCGACCGCCGCCCACGCCGAACGATTTCCCGGGAAACTCATCGCGACCACTCCCCCTTTCGCAACACCCACCATTGCACTGCGACCAGCGTCAAATCGGTCACCGGCACGCTCACCCACCCCCACCCCCACCCCAACCAGCCCGACAAAATCGCCACCGCGCTGTAACCGCCCGCCGCCAGCCGGAAAATCATCGTCAGTGTGAACACCGCCCGCAACCGCTCCTCCGAACCGTGCCACGCCGCCACCAAATAGCTCGCCCCCACCGCGCCCACGAACGCCCCCACCCAGCGCAGGAAGACCAGCGCCTCCGCTCCCGGCACCTCCAGACCCATCAGTCGCAACGCCAACACCGGCACGGCGACCAGCGCCGCGCCCGTGCCAAAATCCATCGCGCCCGCGAGCGCCGCCCCCCGCCGGGCCCAGACCAGCCACGTCGTATTCGTTTTCATGTTACGCCCCCTCCTTTGCGCCAGGCCTCGCGCAGCCATGCCGCCGACACCGCCCACATCACCCCGCCCGCCAGCAGCCGCCCCGCATACAGCGCCCGCGACCAATCCTCCCCGCGAAAATACCCGCCCGCGTCCGTCGATTCCGCCCAGCCCGCCACCAGCAACGCCGCCACGTGCGCCAACGTCGCCCCCTGCCACACCCAAAAGTAACCCATTAGGTTACTCTTTGGAGCGGGCGCAGAAGGGGAGGATGCGAGCGAGTGCAGGATCACCATGCCCATCGCGGTGACGAGGCCGGCCATGGCGAGGTGGGCGTGCGCGACCAAGCCATCGGTGAACTTCAACCGCTCCGACACACCGGGCAAAAACGTGATCCAGCCCGTCACCACCAGCAACGCCCACCAGCCGAAGGCCGCCGCCAGCCAGCGCCAGGCCCCCATCGGCCACGCAAAACCGCGAAAATAAACCCACGCCAACGGCACCCACGCGATCAGCAAACCGAGGCCCACAATCTGGCCAGCCGCATGATGCGAAGCGTTGCCGCGGTCGAGCAGGCCGAACACCGCGAACGAGCCCGCCAGCGCCGTCCAAAACAACCGCCCCGGCGCGACGCCCGCGTCCGGCCTTCGGCTCACCCCAAGCATCGCCGGCAGCATGCCAAACACCAGCACGATGCCGAGCGTCGAGCCGAGCAGCGACGCACCGGTCGCCCCGCCGCTGTCCGGGTTGACCGCCGGATACACCTCGCGACCCGCCGACCAGTAAAGCAACGACGGCACAACCAGCAGCCCGACCAACGCCACCACGCGCGCCACTCCCGCGCGTTGCCAAAACAAACCATGAGCCGCCACCACCGTCCACAGCACGATCATCGCCAGAGGCAGCAACGGACGCGCCCAGCCCTGCCAATCGAGAAACAACTTGCCGCCGCTGCCCGCCGCCAGCCACGAGACTCCGCCCAGCGCCAGGGCCAACGACCACGCGCCCAACGCCACCCGCGCATGACGCGCCGCCCTCGGATGTCCGTCAACCAGGCACCAGGCCAGCAACGCACCCACCAACGGCAGCGAGCACCAGCCGTAGAGCTGCCAGTTCAGGTGCAACGGCATCCAGCGCCCGTAACTCAACGGCCCCAGCCACGCGCCCGCCTCCGGCCACAGCAGCAACGCCGCCAGCAACACGCCCACCGTGTTGGCCGCGAACAGCCAACCCAGCGCATGCCGCCTCACCGAAAGTGCGATCATCGGGTTCATCGGGCTCAACCCACCTCGGTCAACACCCCGCCACGCATGCGCGCGATGCGGTGGCAGGCCTCGGCAAAACGCCTTTCATGCGTCGCCAGCACCACCGCGATGCGGTCGCGCCCGGCCAGCTCCTTGAGCAGGGCGAACACGCTGTCGCCGGTCTGTTCGTCGAGCGATCCAGTCGGCTCGTCGGCCAGCAGCAGACGTGGCCGGTGCATCAGCGCCCGACAGATGGCCACGCGCTGACGCTCGCCGCCCGACAAGTCCTGCACGCGATGCCCCAGCCGGTGCGACAGGCCCACGCGTTCCGTCAGCTCGGCGATGCGCGCGCGCGTCTCGCCGGCCGGTCGGTTGGACGCGAGTGCCGGCACCGCGAGGTTCTCGCTCACGGTGAGGTCGGCGATGAGGTTGTGTAGTTGAAAAACAAAGCCCGCATGATCGCGCCGCAGCCGCAGGCGGTCGCCCTCGCGCGTCGGGTCGAGCCCGCAGACGGACAACGTGCCGCGGTCCGGCACGTCCAGTCCGCCCAGCAGGTGCAGCAACGTGCTCTTGCCCGAGCCCGACGCCCCCCAGAGCGCGACCATCTCACCGGCACGCACCACGAGATCGACGCCGCGCAGCACGGGGATCTTGCCGTGGTCGTAGGTTTTTTCGACGCGCTCGACGCGCACCAATACTTCGCCGCGATCACTCATAGCGCAGGGCCTCCGCCGGTTGGATGCGCGCCGCGAAGCGCGCCGGATAGATCGAGCCGGCCATCGCCGTCACCAGCGCGGTCGCCACGATGCCGAGCATGACCGGTGCCTGCAGCGTGGCCTGCACGTAACCGTTGAACTGCGGCACCCGCTCCAGCGCCGCCAGCAACGACAGGCCGATGGCGAAGCCGATCACCAGTCCCAGCGCAGCGATGGCCGCGGCCTCGCCGAGGATCAACGCCGCCACCTGCCCCTGCGAGAAGCCGCACACCCGCAACACCGCGATCTCGCGAATACGACTGAAGACCGAGAGCAGCATCGTATTGGCCACGCCCAGCCCGCCCAGGATGAAGGCGCACACGCCCACCGCCCAGGCCGTGAGGTTGAGGATCTTGAAGCTGCTGTAGCTGCGGCTGAACTCGCGGTTTTCCAACGCGGTCAGACCGGGCTCGTCGTCTTCCAGCGAAGCCTTGAAGGCGTCGGTGGCATCGCGGTCACTCAGCTTGACGGCCACCACCGACACGGCGTTCTCGCGGTGGAAAAAAGCCTGCGCGTCGGCCAGCGGCAGGAACACGCCGCCGTCCTCGAAGCCGTTCTCGTTTTGGAACACGCCGGCCACGGTGAACTCGCCGCGGCCGATGACGATGCGGTCGCCGAGCTTCGCCTCCATAAACTCGGCCGCGCGCCGTCCGAGGAACACCCGCCCCTCACCCGCGACAAAGTCGGCCCGCGAGCCCGCGAGCCATCCGCCCTGCCGCAGGCGCGGGTCGTCGATCTCCACCCCGAAACAGGTCACCACCGGGTGCCCGGGTGCGGACACGATGCCAAAGAGCAACGGGTGCGCCTCGACGACGTCGGGCCGCGCGCGGATGGCCGCGACCTGCGCGGTGGTCACCGAGCTGAAGAACAGGTCGGAGACGTTTTTTTCGAAGACGAGCACATGGCTGTCGTTGGAGAGGATCCGTTGGAACATGCCGATCGCGCCGGTGACGATGGCGAGAATCGCCAGCATCGCGGCCACGCCGAACGCGATGCCGGCGACGCCGATCAAGGCGCGCAGCCGGTGGCGTCGCAGGTTGGTGAATACAAGGGTCAGGAATCGCATTTTGCGTTATTCCCTCAGGCGGCTTGCTCGGCCGCGGCCAGCGCGTTGAGCGGCGCGGAGAACTCCGCGTGAAACGCCGCCAGATAGGCCCAGCGTTCGCCGCCGCGCGCGACCAGCCCGCGCAGCGTGCGCGTGGAGAGGGTGGCCAGCCGCGCGATACGGTCCCGTGTGGCGGGCACGCCGAGGATCAGCGCAAGGTTGGGCCGGTCGAGCCGCGCGTCGTTGCCGGCGATTTTCCCCGACTCCATCGGCGTGGCCAGCACGTCCTGCAGATCGTCGGTCGCCTGAAACGCCTGCCCCCAATAAATACACAGTGCCTTAAGCGACCGGCGCTCGACCTCGTCAGGCAACGCCAGCACGGCGGGAAAATAGACCGCCAGCCAGAAGAGCGAGCCGGTCTTGGCTGCGGCGATACGCGCCACCGCGCGGGCGGTGCGGTCGGTGGCGGCGAAGTTGAGATCCCGGGCTTGTCCGCCGACGAGACCCGCCTGACCCAAAGCGGAGTCCAGACAAGCGGTCGCCTGCAGGCGCACAGTGATCGGCTGGTCGGCCAGCGCGAAACCGATCAGGCCGTAGGCGCGATTGATCAGGGCGAGCGCGGCGAGCACGGTGGCGGCCTCGCCGTGCAGGCGGTGCGCACAGGGCAACCCGCGGCGGGTCCAGGCGTCGTCCATGCAGGGCAGATCGTCGAAAAGCAGCGAGGCGATGTGGAAATACTCGATC
>JBDRJH010000009.1:0-3432 GCA_043815125.1 Verrucomicrobiota bacterium | reverse complement strand
CGGGCGGTCTTGTCCTTGTAGCTGTGGGCGCGTTCGAGCAGGCCCATCGGAGCGAGGGTGCCGAGGATCCACATGAGTTCGCAGACCTCGGGCACGTCGCTTTGGCGGAAGAGCAGGTTTTTTTGCGGATCGAGGCCGCAGGCGAGCCAGTCGAGCGCGACGTCGCGGGTAAACTGGCGCCGGGCGGCGGCGTCGAAGAGCGAGGTCATCGAGTGGTAGTCGGCGATGAAGTAGGTGCAGTCGCCGCGCGATTGCAGTTCGACGGCGGGCTTGATGGCGCCGAAGTAGTTGCCGATGTGGAGCTGGCCGGAGGGTTGGATGCCGGTGAGGATGCGCATGGAAAAACGGGAAAATCTATCGGTCGGGGAAATTCGGAATTTGTCACTTAATAAGTGACAAACGGCTTGGGCGGAACGGGGCGTCGGGCGGACGGGGTGGCGGGCGGGCCGGCGGGCCGGCGGGGAAAGTGTCACTTAATGAGTGACACTTTTCGCGATGCAGGACGGTTGGGCGGGGTCAGGCGCGGCGGGGGATCTGGCTGAGGTTGCCGCGCTGGCGGGCGATGGTGTCGGCGGGGAGCACGCCGGAGAACGAGGTGAGCGGGGCGACCAGCGCGCGACGGCCGAGCACGGAGCCGGGGTTGAGCACGGCGTTGCAACCGACCTCGGCGTGGTCGCCGAGGATCGCGCCGAATTTGCGCAGGCCGGTCTCGATCACGCGATCGGCGAGGCGCACGGTGACGGGTTGTCCGTCGAGACGGAGATTGGAGCAGATGACGCCGGCTCCGAGGTGGGCGCGGTTGCCGAGGATGGAGTCGCCGACGTAGTTGAAATGCGGCGCCTGCACGCCGTCGAGCAGGAGGCAGTTCTTGAATTCGCAGGCGTTGCCGAGCACGCAACCGGCGCCGACGATGACGTTGCCGCGGATGTAGGCGCCGGGACGGATCTCGGTGCCCGCCCCGATCCAGCAGGGGCCGATGATGGTGGCGTGGGAAGGGAGTTTGACGGTCGGGTCGATCCAGACCGCGCCCTCGACATGCACACCGGCGGGGATGTGGCGCTCCATGACCGGCAGGTTGCGCAGCGCAGGGCCTATGGCGGTAAGCCAAGCCCATGGAGCAACGGTCGGCGGGAAATCGGCGGCAAAGGTTTCCAGCGAGGCGGGCCAGTCAAAAAAATCGGCGGCGATCATGGGAGGCGATGAGAACAACAGCGGCTCACACCCGCAACCGGTCAATCTCGATCAGCTCGCGCGAGCGCTTGAGCCCCTGCCAGCAATTGGCCAGCAGAAACAGCGTGATGAGGATCATCCAAATCGAGCCCTGCCACACGGCGTAGGCCACGAAGCCCGCTCCGCCGATGAGACCGACGATGGCGGCGATTTGCAGGCTGCGTCCGCGGCCGCAGGCGAACCAGAGCAGCGAGCGCAGGATTTGTCCGCCGTCCAGCGGGTAGACGGGCAGCAGGTTAAAGATGAGCAGGATGCCGTTGATCCAGACCAGCGACTCCAGGAAGCCATGCAGATCGGCTCGGCTCTGGTCCCAGCCCGATTGCACCGCATACCAATACAAGCCGACGAACACCGGCATCAGCACGACGTTGACCAGCGGTCCGGCGGCGATGCTCCACAGCTGCGCGCCGGGCCGTTCCGGCGGAGCCACGTAGGCCACGCCGCCAAACGGCCACAGCACGATCTGGTTGGCGTGCCCTCCGGTCTGTCGACAGGCCAGCGCGTGGCCAAACTCGTGCATCAGCACGATGCCAAACAACGACACATACTCCGCAACGCTCCACAACGGATCGGCGTAGAGGTGCTGGCGCTGAAGAAACTGGTAGGCCGCGATCACAAACCACGACCAATGCAGGTGCACGTCGATGGACAGAAAACGAAAGAGGCGGATGGATCCCTGCCGGGTGGGGCAACATAAGCCGGCAGGCCTACCGGCCACAGACGATAGCAACAAGGCTATTGTCGCCGTGCGCTTTTCACCTTTGGCAAACGGTCTTCGGACTCGCCCCCGCCGGCCTCATCGCGCAAGGCTCGTTCATCATGCGTCCCCTCCCCCGCCCTTCCCGCTGGTTTTGCCTCCTGTGTTTACTCTGCCTGCTGCCGTTGGTCTCGTCCGTCCGGGCACAGGAGGAGCCCTTGCGTCCGGGCGACCGCATTGATGTGACGCTGCAATCCGGCGCGATTTTCGAATACGCCAAGGTCATCGAGGTCACCCGCGACTCCATCATGGTCGCCAATCCGCAGGGCGTGCGCGAATTCGCCGCCAAACACCTCACCCCCGACTTGCAGGCCCGCCTGCCCGGGGCCACCCCACCGCCCGCCCCGCCGCCCACACCCAAGCCTGCCGAGCCCGTGCCCACCTCCACCCCCGCGCCGGTCGCCAGCCAGCCGCCTCCGGTCGATTTGGACGCGCTCGCCGCCGCCCTCAGCGCCAAGCTCAACGCGAACCAGCCCCAGCCCGTCGCCCAACCCATTTCGGAACTCCCCGCGCCCGCTCCCGCCAAGAACGCCCCGCTCGACGCGCTCGTGATCGGCCTGCTGCTCGTGATCCCCACCCTCAACGTGCTGGCCACTCGCAGCGTGATCTTGCACACCGCCGGCTCCGCCGTGCCCGTCTGGATCCTCGCCATCTGGCTGCTGCCGCTCGTCGGTTGCCTGTGCGCCTTCTCCGCGCTGGGCCGCAATCAAACGCCGCCAACGACGCCCGCCCAGAAAGGTTGAGGCACAACGCGAGTGAACGCGTCACGCCCGGGGCGGCTCAACACAGCCCCCGCCCGATACCGGGTGGGCCCAATCGTCCCGCCCCGTTTGCCCGACCATCGGCGGTGCAAAAAAAAAAGCCGGCCACCGCGAAGGTGGCCGGCCGAAAAGGCTGTAATCCAATACGCTGGAAGCGCGGGAGTTACTTGATCTCCTTGTGGACCGTGTGGCGCTTGAGGGCGGGGTTATACTTCTTCTTCTCGATACGCTCGGTCACGGTCTTCTTGTTGCGCGTGGTGAGGTAACGGGAGGCATATTTGCCTTCCTTGCGGGCTTCGGTGCACTCGATTTGGACAAGTTCTTGCATGATTGAAAGGTGTTGAAAGGGAGAGCAGAAGGCCGGGCACGAGGCGGCGCAATCCCAAAGTTGGACCGGTGGTTTTTGAACCACTAAGGGCACGAAGGCTCACGAAGTGGGAACCACGGATTTTAGAACCGCAAAAAGCGCAAATGATCGCAAAAACCGGACTGAGGAATTTGCAACCTTTTTCCCCTTTGGAGATTAAAAAAATCCTCCGTGCCTCACGGTGGCTCGCGCTTCGTGGACCTTCGTGCGCTTCGTGGTCAGCCCCCGGGGACCGGCGAGGGTCAGCGCTTTTCGGTCAGCGGCAGCATGACGCCGCGGCGGAAGAGCGTCACCTGTCCCGTGCTGGACGAAACCAC
>JBDRJH010000008.1:0-3019 GCA_043815125.1 Verrucomicrobiota bacterium | reverse complement strand
GGCGCCTCTGCCGGCAGCGAGGTCACATTCGACATGCAGACGCACCTCCGCGAGATCGAGGACTACCTCCCGCAGGCGGTCAACTTCGGGCGGGAGTACCGGAACTCCGAAGAGGGCATCGAGATCGACGGGTCGCTGCTGGCGGTCTGCGAGCCCCCGCTGATGAACGAGATCGTGGACGACGCCAAGGACGACCGGCGCGTCACGATGATGATGGCAACCAGCCTGGACGCCGCGATGCGGAAGAAATACTTCGCGGACACCGGCTTCGACGGCGCGATGTACCGCTCGCCCAGCCTTCCGCCGATCGCGTTCCAGGCCGACGAGATGTGCGCTCCGCACACGATGTACCTCCTGGAGCCGAAGAGTTTCTTCTTCGTGTACGCCGCCGGCGGACAGCCGGGCGGGATGAACGCCAACATCAACTGGCTCGCCCCCTCCGGCGTGCGGTGGCACATGGTCCACGGTGCGACAATGGGTACGCCCACGGCCAACTACCAGGCCGGCACGTACCAGACCTTCACCGTCACCTGCGACCAGCCGCCGGCAAACGTCTGCCTGAAGCACATCAAGTCGTCCGCACAGTAGCACGCGAACCGACGGCGGCCCCACCCCCCGCCGCCGGTCATGCCGCACGAACGGTGAAGGACGGTGAGAGCATGCGAATCGGACCGAGGAACTGGCACTGCGTTTCGCTAGAGACGCCGGGCGTCCCGCGCCGCGGTCGCTACGGCCGCGTCGAGTGGTTCGCCCGACACGTCCGCCGGATGGGCCTCGAGCTGGCGTGGAACGCCCGGTGGCACCACTTCGTTCTCGTCGAGCGGCGGGGGCGCGAGTGGTTCTCGCACTTCGCCTTCAAGAACTGGACCAAGATGGTTCCCCATCCGCTCACCGCCGACCTGTTCTGGCTTCTCCGCATGGCCTGGGACCGGCACGGCCGGCGCACGAAGCGGAACATGGCGGAGGCGATGGCTCAGCTTGCCCGCGACGAGGAGCGCCGCCGGGCCAAGGAGCTGTATGAGCAGAACGCGGCGCAGGCGGAGTTCATGGCGGACTACCTGGTGCGCAGGAACCGCCTCGACGGATCGCCCGTGAGCGTGATGGGGCGGCACCCGAGGAGCACGCATGGCGTGGACCGCGTGGACAACTGACACGCTCGCGGCGCACGTCCGGGGCGAGCTGGACGTGGACCCCGACGCCGCCGGGGGCACCGTGCCCGACCGGCTGATCGCCCTCGTGCGCGAGGCGGGCTTGCGGCTGTGGACGCTGGTCGACTGGACATTCCGCCGCAAGCAAGGCACCCTGACGATGGTGCCCGGCACGGAGACCGCCGACCTGCCCGACGACTTCGGCGAGTTGGATCACCGCTGGCTCCGCGACGTGGACGAGGGGGCGACCTTCCGCCTCACCGAGGACACGGCCCTGTGGCAGTCCGTCGCCGACGAGTACGAGTCGGGCGACACGGGCGTTCCCCGCCTGATCCTCTGCGCCCGCGACACGGACGAGAGCGACAACTGGGTCTGGCGCGCCCACATGACGCCTACCCCGGATTCTGACTATGCGGCTGGGTTCTGGTACCTGACGCGCGACCCTTGGACGGTCCCGGACAACGGCCTCTCCGACGACGCGAGCCCCACCTGGCCGCCGACCTTCCACGCGGGCTGGCGCCTCCTTGCCCGGTACGGGGCGCTTGAGGCGTTCAGCACGGATGACGAGCGCATCGCCCGCGCCGGTCGCAACTTCGCGCGCTGGCTGACCGCCCAGCAGGCCGAACGCGACGAGACGGTCAGCCATCCGGCCGAGTACATCGAGCGGGCCTACGACGATCTGGCGGCCTTCACCAGCGTCACCGGCCCATTCAGCTTCTCGATGCCCGACCCCGACAAGGTGCTTCCCTGATGCCGACCATCCACGAACAGTTCGGAGGCCTGAACACCGACCTCGACCCGCTGAAGCTGCGGAGCGGGACGGCCGACGTGGCGCTGAACGTCACCCTGGAGGGCGGCGATCTCGCCAAGCGCCCGGGTTTCGGCCTGTGGGAAGACAGCGTCACGGGCAGCACGAACACGATCCTGAACATCACCAGCGCCCGGTTCGGCGACGGCGATGTCTATGTCGTCTGCAAGGTCTCCGGCGGCAAACTCTACGCCCGCGGCGCCTACGGCACGGTGGAGGCGGGCTTCAGTGAGATCAGCGGCGGGCAGTCGCACTACCCAACCGACCCCGGCTGGTTTGGGATGCGCGACGGGTTTCTCTACTACTTCGACCGCGCCGGCGGAACGAAGTGGTGCCCGGACCGCAACAGCGGCACGGCGTACAAGGCCGGGCTCCCGCGCCCGTCCGTCGGGCCCACGCCGGCCCAGGCGGCCGGCGGGGAGAAGGAGGGCTGGTATCACGTCCAGTTCTCCTACCGCAACTCCCGCACCAAGGCCGAGGGCGTCGTCAGCAGCACGCATACCCCGCCCATCGAGTGCCGGATCGAGTCGGCTGACACGAAGAGCGGCCTGGCGATCTCCAACTGGTCCACGATCCAGGCTGCGGACTCCGACTACGAGTGGGACGAGGCGGTCTTCTACACGACGCTCGGCGACACGGAGAAGATCGGCAAGGGCAACGAGCCCGAGTGCTTCTCGTATCGCGCCTACCGCGATGCCGTCGTCGGCATCGCGCAGGGCAGCGTCGGACTGAACAAGGCCGACCACGTCCTGGATCGCCGGGAAGCCTTCACCAACGCGGGCGGAGAGCCCCCTGGAGCCGCCATCGGCTGCTTCACCTCTACGCGCGGCATCTACGGCACGACCTACGCGGGGACGGCGGCGAGCCTCAGCACGGCGCTTGCCGGCGACGACAACGACCTGACGTACACGGCGACGAGCCCGGGCCCCTGGGGCAACTCGATCACCGTGGCCTACACCGCCGGCGGCACGGCGGGCAGCGAGGTGGTCACGGTCAGCGACCTGGCGATCAGCGTATCCATCGAGACCGGCGACGGCGCCAGCACCGCGGCGCAGATCAGCAC
>JBDRJH010000007.1:0-11613 GCA_043815125.1 Verrucomicrobiota bacterium | reverse complement strand
CTCGGTCTCGCCAAGATCGACCGCTTCCAAATCTCCAACCAAGGGCAGGCCGGCTGGCGGATCGACAACGTGTATTCGTGGTATGGTGACAACGCCCTGCCCGAGATCCTGCTGGAGGTGGAGAACGAGCCCGATCTGATGCACCCCGATTCGGTGAAACCGCGCTGGTGGATGCCCACCGGGCAAGCCTTCACGATGGGCGGGCAAGTCGCGTTCGATAACTACTTCCGCCTTTATCAAGTGTGGGCCGACGCGGTCGCCGACTTCACGCAGGCCGACCCCCGGCCGATGCTCATCGCGGGGCCGGCCGCCTCGGCCGGCACCTTCGTCAACAACTACCCGATCAACTGGTTCACCCTCATGGCCGAGGATAGCGAAGCCACCGGCACGCGACTCGACATGTTGACCATGCACTTCTACGGCGAGAACGGAAAGATCGCCGGGAGGCCGACGCCACGTTTCCCGGCGTTTGGCACCCAGCTTGAGAGCCTCAAAGAAGGCGCGGTCCACCTCGCGGACAGGGGACCGATCAAAGTCGGCATCACGGAATGGGGACCGAGCTATAACGTGACTGGCGACCTGACCTCCCCTGGACGCATCAATGGCAACACCATCGGGGCCGCCTGGGCTGCGTCCTTCGTCATCGAGATGCTGGACACCGGCGTCGATGCGGCGGTCATGCTCGTGTATCAGAACTTCCTGAAAAACGGTTCCACGGAGGAAAACCACACCTGGCCCGCCTTCTACACGAAGGACGGACAGTTCCCGCGCCCCCTGTATAACCTCGCGAGGATGTTCCAGGAAATGCCCGGCGTGCGCTGTCCCGTGGATTTCCTGCCTGCCCAAGGCGCGGGAGCGGGAGCCTACGCGACAACCGGCGGCCCGGAGGAGATGGCCGTCATGATCTACAACTACGACTGGAGCTTCACTCAGGGCCCCTCGTATTCGGTCCTGCGGCGCGGTTTGGTTTATCTGGAAGGTGGAGAAGCGGACGCCACCTATGATGCCACCCCCTGGGTCATCGACGCGACTCGCGGCAACTCCGGGCAGTATTGTGAAAACGGCGATCCGATACAAATGGCCGGCTCGGCATTGGTTGCCGGCGATCCGATAGCCGTCACGGCTTCCGCCGAAGGCACGATCCGGCTCCCCGCCTTCGATCTCCCGCCGTCAAGCGTCACCCTATGGAAATTGACGAAGCAACAATAGGACACGGGACGCTTCCACACCTGGAGCATTTTTAATTCATGAACTCCTCTCTGTTTTCATCTGCTCCATGCTGGATTTGGTCCGACGCCGCGACCCGGCCTCATCACAACATCGTGCTGTTTCGGCGCGTGTTCGATGTCGCCGGCGACGCGCCTTCCGCGCGGCTGCTGATCACCGCCGATTCGCGTTACGAGGTATTCCTCAACGGCGAGTGGCTCGGTTTCGGCCCCGCCCGTTCCTGGCCTTCGCCATGGCCGGTGGATCCCTACGACCTGAGCGGCTTCCTGCGAACCGGCCGCAATGTGCTTTCCGTTCGCGTGCAACATTTCGGCGTCGGCACTTTTCAATACCTCCACGCCGAGGCCGGATTACTCGCGCAATTGGCATGGAGCGACGACAGGGGCGAACATCTGCTCGCCACCGATTCGACTTGGCGCGCGCATGCTGACGTCGGGTTTTTGTGGCCCGTGCCTCGCCTCAGCTGCCAGCAGGCGTGGGAGGAGCAGTTTGACGCCCGCCTTTCTCCCGCCGGCTGGACGCAACCGGACTTCGACGACTCGGCTTGGTCTGGCGCGCTCGCCGGCCTCAATGCGGGAAAGGGTATCCACGCGGAATTTGCCCCGCGCCCCATTCCCCAACTCACCCGCGAATCCGTTTCACCGGTGAGCTTGCGTGCCATCGAAGCGGTGAGCTCGGCGCCGTATCAGTGGAATCTGAATCCCCGGGCATTCCTCAACCACGTCGATCTCACCGCAAACTACCTTCGGGGCAGACTGCTTTTGCTGACGCATATTTTCAGTGACCGCGCGCAAAAGCTCTCGCTCCATCCGCCGCACGACCGCCCCGCGCCCGCGTGGACCCTGAACGGTCGCGCCGTGGAGTTCTCCGATCACACCCTGCAGCAAACCGATACCGGCGTCGGCCATGTTCGGCTCAAAGCCGGCTGGAACACCCTGATGGGCGCGCTGCCCGAGTCGGAGCACTACTGGTGGATGGTCCTCAACGCCTGGACCGAGCATCCGGTGCGATGGTCAGCCTGGCCCGATGAGCGCGCCGCTCCCACACCGTGGCTGGCGCTCGGCCCCTTCGGCGACGTTTCCGCTCCGCCTCCGCCGCCGGAAGGCATTCACCGCGTTATGGTGGACGCCGAGCGCCTTCCCGCCGGCGTCACCCCGGAACTGTTTGATGAACTCCGCCGCCGCGGCTCGCTTGATCCGATCCATTTCGACGCCGCCTGGGTTCGTCCGCTCACGCGCGACATGATCGCCGATTCCGATATTTACGCCCGATGCTCGTCCGAGCGGGTGTTGGAAAAACAGATTCCACGCGTGGACGCTTCCCATGCGCTCCTCCACGACACCGCCGACTGGACGGTGATTCATCCCGCGATCGGCGCCGACGTCCGCCTGCTGCTGGACTTCGGTCGAGAGGTTGTCGGCTTCCACGAATTCGAAGTCGATGCGCCCGCCGGCACGATCATCGACAACCACAATTTCGAATTCATCCAACCCGACGGGCGTCACAATCTCGCGGAGGGCATGAACAACTCGTTCCGGTATGTCTGCCGGGAGGGGAGACAACGTTTCCGCACGCTGCTGCGACGCGGCTTTCGTTATTCGTGGTTCAGTTTCCGGGCCTTCGACCGGCCGGTGCGCGTGCGCTTCATCCGCGTGCTCATGAGCACCTATCCGCAGGCCCGAAAAGGCGCCTTCACCTGCTCCGATCCCGCGCTGGATCGCATCTGGGAGACGGGCGCCCACTCCGTGCGCTGCTGTTCCGAGGACACCTACACCGACTGCCCGAGCTACGAGCAGACGCTCTGGGTGGGCGACGCGCGCAACGAAGCGCTCGTGGATTTCATGGTCAACGGCGACGCGCGTCTCAGCGCCTATAGCTGGGATCTCGCCGCGAAGAGCCTTGATCGCTCGCCGCTCGTGGAGAGCCAGGTTCCCAGCGCGTGGGAGAATCTGTTGCCCGCGTGGAGCTTTTTATGGATGCGCTGGGCGCAGGAGCATCATCAATTCAGCGGCGACGATAAATTCGGACGAAGGATGCTTCGCGATCTCGCCCGCAACATCGCGGGCATCGAGGCCCACCTGAGCCCGCGCGGCCTCTTCCGCATCAAGGCTTGGAACATGTTCGATTGGGCGGAGCTCGACACGCCGCCCGACGGCGAGATCACGCATCTGAACGCGCTCGCCGTGCTCGGTCTTCGCCAAGCCGCCACGCTGGCCGAAAACCTGGGAGCCGCCAAAGAGGCGCGTGCCTGGTCCGCGCTGGCCGCTCGCATCACGCGCGCCATCAACCGTCATCTCTGGGACGAGAAACGCCGGGCCTACATCGATTGTATCCGGCCCGATGGCGTGCGTTCGCCGGTCTTCAGTCAGCAGACGCACACGGCGGTCTATATCGCCGGTGTCGCCACCGGGGAACGCTTGCAACGGAGCCGCGCGATCATGGAGCGCGCGCCCAAGGGTTTCGTCCAGGCGGGCAGCCCCTTTTTCATGTTCTTCGTGCTGGAGGGTCTGGCCCGCGAAAAGCGCTTCGCCGATCTGGTGCGGACCATCCGTGATTACTGGGGCCGGCAAACGGAGGCGGGGGCGACCACCTTCTGGGAAACGTATCATCCGCACGCGACGCGCATGACCCGCAGTCACTGCCACGGCTGGTCCGCCGCGCCGACGTATTTCCTCAGCCACTACATCCTCGGTGTTCAACCGGCCAAGCCGGGATTCCGCGCGGTTTTGATCGCCCCCCGGCCGGCCGGCCTGTCGTGGGCGCGCGGCGGCGTGCCCACGCCGGACGGCGCGGTCGAGGTGTCGTGGTCGCATGACCGGAAGACGGGGCGGTTTGAGCTGCGCATCATACTGCCCGCAGGACTGCCCGCCGAGATCGAGCTGCCCTTTCCCGGCCGAGTCATCGACCTCGAAGGAGGCACGGTGCGCCGTGCATCTCGCGCGGGGTCGCCTCGACGCATCCGCTCAACAGGCGGGGTCATAAAACTGAAGCTGGAGATCACAGCCGCTTAGGTTCCATCCGCCGCATTTTCCCTCCTCCATGCATATCCTCGATTGGTTGATCATCATATTACCTCTGCTGCTCGTGCTCACGATCGGCATCATGACGCAGCGCCACATGAAAAGCGTGGCGCACTTCGTCTCCGGAGGGCGCGTGGGCGGGCGTTACCTGCTCGCCGTGGCGAAGGGGGAGATGCAGGCCGGCGCGGTGGTGTTCGTCGCCTCTTGGGAAATCTTCGCCCACGCCGGCTTCGTGCCCAGTTGGTGGGGTTGGATCACCGGTCCGGTCGGCCTGGTCGTCGCCATTTTCGGCTTCGTCATCTATCGTTTCCGCGAGACGCGGGCCATGACTCTCGCGCAGTTTTTTGAGATGCGTTACAGCCGGAATTTCCGGTCCTTCACCGGAGTGCTCGGCTTCGCCGCCGGTATCATAAACTTCGGAATCATCCCGGCGGTCGGCGCGCGTTTCATCGTCTATTATCTCCAGTTCCCCGCCGAACTTGCCATCGGTTCCTGGTCCTTCCCGACCTACATCCCGCTCATGGGCCTCTTTCTGGCCATCAGCCTCACGCTCACCCTGGTCGGCGGGCTCGTCACCTTGATGGTCACCGACTGCATCGAGGGCATCATTTCCCAGCTCTTCTACATCGCCATCATCGTCGGCGTGCTCTGCGTGGTCAACTGGTCCGAGATGGCGACCGTGCTCGGCAGCCGCCCGTCCGGCCAGTCAATGGTCAACCCCTTCGACGCCTGGAAGGTTCAGGACTTCAATCTCTGGTATGTGCTCATGGGCCTTTTTCTCGGCACCTACGGCACCATGGCCTGGCAAAACTCCAGCGCGTATAATTCCGCCGGCGCCACGCCCCACGAGGCTCGCATGGGCGGCTTGCTCGGCCGCTGGCGCGAATCCGGGAAAGCCGTCGTCGTGGTTTTGCTCGCCGCCGCCGCCATCACCTACCTCGGCCATCCCGATTTTGCGACCGCCTCCGTCGGGGCCAAGGAGGCCATCGCCGACATCGCCCAGCCGCAGATCCAGACACAGATGACCATCCCGGTCGCGCTGTCGCATCTGCTGCCCATCGGCATCAAGGGCGCGCTCTGCGCCGTGTTGCTCCTCGGCATCTTTGGCGGCGACTCCACCCACCTTCACTCCTGGGGCGGCATCCTCGCGCAGGACATCATCCTGCCGCGGCTCAAGAAAGCCCCGCCGCCGGAAAAACACATCAAACTGCTGCGCTGGTGCATCGCCGGCGTGGCCGTGTTCGCCTTTTGCTTCGGCGCGCTGTTCCGGCAGACCGAGTATATCGTCATGTGGTGGCAGGTCACCACCGCGGTGTATGTCGGCGGCGCCGGCGCGGCCATCATCGGCGGACTGTATTGGAAAAAAGGGACGACCGCCGGCGCCTGGGCTGCGGTGATCTCCGGCTCCATCCTTTCCGGCGGCGGCATACTCGCCTACAAGCTCTTTGGTGACGCCTTCCTCTCCGATTGGCTGCGCTTCCTCCTGGGTGACATGGTTCCCGTCTTCGCCCTCAACGGCATCCAGATCTCGTTCTTCGCGACCCTCGTCGCCGTCGCGCTCTACGTGGTCGTGTCGCTCTTCACCTGCCGGCGGGATTATCCGATCAACAAGATGCTTCACCGCGACGAGTTGCCGGTCGGTGCCGACGGCAAGCCGATCATCCCGAAGAAGCCGTGGACCTTTGCCCGTGTGGTCGGCATCGACCGGCACTTTTCCCGCGGCGACAAATGGATCACCGGCGCACTCTTCGTCTGGGCCATCGGCTGGTTCGCGGTCATGATCATCGGCACCTCCTGGAACCTGCTCGGCCAGACCGGCTGGGTTTCGTGGATCAAGCCCTGGTCGAACGACGTCTGGCTTGGCTTCTGGCACGTCACCGCCATCGGCCTTCCCATTCTCGTCACCGTTGTCACCGGCATCTGGTTCACTTGGGGCGGCATCCACGACATCCGCGCCCTCTTCAAATCCCTCGCCGGATACAAAATCGACGACACCGACAATGGCACCGTCAAGGACCACAAGCCTTACTGAATATTTCCTGACAATTCCATGAGTGAACCAGCGTCGTCTTCACGAGCAACATCGGTGCGGTCGAAGCGATGCGTATGCAGTGGGCCCCTTCGCCCCTCCATCAGGATCGTCCGCCAAGCGGATTGTCCTTGATGAAGCGCACGATCTCGTCGGCTTGGCAGAAGCAAAGCGCGGAGAAGGTGTCGGCCGCTCCATAGTAGAGGGCGATGCGTCCGGTGTCGGCGTCGCACAGGATGCCGACGGGGAAACACACGCCCGGCACGAAGCCGGTGAGTTCGTAGGGTGCCTCCGGGCAGAGGAGCGCCTCGCGGGCGCAGGCGATCACCTTCCACGGTTGCTCAAGGTCGAGGAGCATCGCGCCGATCGCATAGGTGAAGCCGTTGCAGGTCGAGGTGACGCCGTGGTAGAAAAGCAGCCAGCCTTCGCTGGTCTCGATGGGGGACGGCCCCGCGCCGATCTTCACGCCCTGCCACCAGGGGCCGCCTTTCCCGATGACGTGGCGGTGCCGCCCCCAGTGCATCAGGTCGGGGCTCTCGCTCGTGAAGATGTCGCCGAAGGGTGTGTGGCCCGTGTCTGAGGGCCGGCTGAGCATGAGATACTTGCCGTTGATCTTGCGCGGGAAGAGCACGCCGTTGCGGTTGTAGGGCAGGAAGGCGTTTTCAAGCTGTTCGAAGTGCTCGAAGTCCGTGGTGCGGGCGACGCCGATGGTCGGGCCGTGGTAGCCGTTGCACCAGGTCACGTAGTGAACGCCATCGATCTCGGTGACGCGGGGGGCGTAGGCGTATTCCATGCGGCGCACTTCGTCGTCCTCGCAGACGAAGTCGATGGGCTTGGGCTCGAACTCGAATTTGAATCCGTCCGCGCTGCGTCCGACGTGAAGGTGGGGCACGCGGTCCATGCCCTCGGTGCGGAAGACGCCGATGAAGCCGCCGCGCCAGGGCACGACGGCGGAGTTGTAGATGCCGGTCACGCGGGGCAGCGGACGGCGCCCGATGACGGGATTGGCGCTGTAGCGCCAGAGCAGATCGGAGCAGCCGGCCGGGCGCGGTTGCCAGGGGATGTTGGGCAAGGCGGGCGCGTGGATGACGAGTTCGCGCGCGGAACGGGGCGACGCGGAGGAGCGGATTTCACAGGTTTGCATGATGGATTGTTTTGGTGGGAGGGACGTGTGGTCAGTCAACGAGGGTGACGACGCCGAAGCGCGACGGGCTCCAGTCGGGGGAGATGCCTTCGCCCCAGGTCATCGCGGCGGCCAGGCGCGCGCCGTCGTTGTCGTTAAGCTGAAGGGAGAGCCCGAATTTCTCGCCGACGGCGGGGCGGAGGCCGCCGAGTTCGCTCCAGGGCATGAAGAGTTCGTAGGTGGTGACGCCGTCCTCGCGGGCGACGGCGAGGTCGTAAACGGAGGAGTCGCGCGCGAGGTGGCCGAGGGCGAGGCCGCCGGCGTATTCACGCGGTCGATACAGGATGTGTTTCCCGCCGCCGGCGGCGGGGCGGGCGTCGCTGAGCAGGAGCACAAAGGCGCGGTCATCGGCGCCGGGGGCGCGGTTGGCGGGTGGAGGGCCACGACGAGGCCGTCGCCTTCGCGCAGGCGGGCGTCGTCGCCGAGGGGGTGGTGGACGTCGTCGCGCACGCGGACGGCGAGGTGGAGGCCGGCCTCGTCCCAGGCGAGCCAGGCGGCGGCGCTGAGGTTTTCCGGGTTCCAGGCGTAGGCGGGGTCATGGACGGTGAGCTGGTTGTCGGCCAGCAGGGGGAGCGGGGCGCGGAGTTCCCAGTCGTCGAGCTTGCCGTCGGTGCGGAGGCGGCCGGGGGCGCGGTGGGCCTCGGCGGCCCAAGCGGAGTCTTCGTAGTGGGAGAGTCGGGCGTGGGTGAAGGAGGCGGAGCCGGGGCCGTTGGCGATCGGCGTCACGTTGACGGACACGGCGCCGGGCGGCGGGTCGAGCCGGGCGGAGAGTTGGCGCCAGGGGCTGTTGCGGGGGGCGCTGAACACTTGGTTGATGTGCCGGGTGACGGTGCGTCCGTCGTCGAGGTGGTAGTTGACGTTGCTGCCGGCGGTGATGTCGGAGGTGCGCACCCACACGGAGTAGAGGTAGGATTGGCCGGGGAGGAGGGGGACGGTTTGTCCGATGTGACCCCAGGTGTCGGCGAGGCCGGCGAAGGTGGCGACGTGGGATCCGAGGCCGGGGGTCGGGTCGTCCCCGACGGGCGAGCGCGTGGCCTGGCTGGAGCCGCTCCAGTGGAGCGCCTTTTGCGGGGAGGAGCCGGGGCTTTCGAAACCGGGGTTGCGGAGCTGGTTGCCGAGCTGCGCGGGGTCGATGACGGAGAGCGCGATGTCGTGGACCACCGGATGGGGGAGCCCGGCGATGGAGGCGGAGACGCGCAGGGTGGCGGGGCCGACGGGAGCGGAGGCGGGGATTTCGAGCGGGATTTCGAGGCGGATTTGCCCGCCGGGCGCGAGCTGGATGGTTTGCGGGTGCGGGGCTTGGCCAGTCGGGCGGCGTTTCCAGCGCGAGGGTGACGGCCCGGGCGTCCGCGAACAGGCCGGCGAGGTGAACGGGCACCTGCGTGACGGAGCCTTGCGGGCGCACGAGGCGGGGGCGGGTGGCGGTGTCGCCGACGCGCACGGCGGCGAGGGCGCGCCAGGCGTCGGCGTCGCCGCCTTCGATGAAAACGGGAATGGGGTCGAGCCGGAGCGTGGCGCGACCATTCTCCACGGGGAGGATGGTTTCGTTGCCTTGGTAATCGGTGAGGACGAGCGAGCGGCCGGCGACCGGGAGGGAGACGACTTCGCCGTCGGCCCGGGAGGTGTGGGCGACGACGACGGGGCGTCCGTCGGTCTCGAAGAGGTGGGCGCGGCCAAGCTCCCCGAGGTAAAGACCGCCGAGGGAGCGGGCGCGGCCGAGCTTGGCGGCCTGGACGGCGAGGGTGATGGCGACGGGCAGCGGCGTCTCGCCGTCCATGAGGTAGTTCCAGCCGCCGGCGGCGCCGCCGCTCCAGCCGCCGAAGTAAAAGATGCGCTCGGCACCGGCGGCGAGTTGGCCGGGGAAACGGGTGAGAACCCATTCCGGTTGGGTGCGATCCTGGATGATGTCGCGCCATTCGCGGTCCCAGACCCAGAGGGCGCGGGCGGTCTCGTTGTCCCAGACGGGCAGCTCGGGCAGGCCGACGGCGGCGAGGTCGTCGCGGGCGTCGCGGACGGAGGACTCGTCGCCGTAGTGGATGGGCAGGGCGTCGGCGTGGCGGGCGGCGCCGGAGCGGAGCACTGCCTGGCGGAAGTTGCGCGGGTGGATGCCGCCGGCGAGTTGGATGTGGAGGTGCGGGGCGGTTTCGCGCACGGCCTCGGAGCCGATGCGGCAGAAGTCGAGGTAGTCGCCGACGGGGTCGTCGGATTCGGTGCCGGCGACGATCTCGTTGAGCCATTCGAAGCCGGCGATCTTGTCGCGCCAGCGGTCGGCGAGGTGGCGGGCGCCGGCGCGCCAGGCGTCGCGGTCGAAGGGGAAGGGTTGGTAGGAATGGGAGCCGCCGAGCTTGCCGTCGGGCATGATCCAGAGCGGCGGCCGCCAGACCGTAATGAAGGGGTGGATACGGTGGCGGAGGTTGGTGTCGAGGATGCGATCCCACGCGTCGAGTTCCCACCGGTCGGGGGCGGGCTGGGCCTTGGCCCAGTGGAATTGGTGGTGGCGCACGTGGCTGAAGCCGAGGCGGCGGGCGATGGCGTTTTCGGTTTCGGTCTGGAGTTCGGTGGCTCCGAAGGGGGTGACATGGTCGCCGAGGAGGGCGGCGAGATCGGGAATGCGGGCGAAGACGAGTTCGCGGGCACCCCAGCCCTCGACCTCGGCCTCGAGGGCGAATATGCCGCGTCGCTCGATGGGCAGGATGAGGTCGGTGGTCTCTCCGGGGGCTTTGGAGACGAAGGGGATTTCGCCCGAGCCGGTCCGGCCGTAGGCGTCGTGAATGCGATAGCGCAGCGCGTGGGTTTGTCCGGCGACGGCGCCGGGATGAAAGGCGATCCGCAGGCGCACGGGTTCGTCGTAGGTGAAGAGGTTGGCGGGGCGGTCGGTGGCGAGGGCGTAAAAGGCGGGGCGCAGGGCGAGACGGATGCGGGGTTTCAGGGGTTCGTCGGTGCGGGAGTCGTAGGACCAGACGAGGGGCCAGCGTCGGCCGTCGGCGTTTTCGAAGTGGGCGATGAAGTGGAGTTCGTTGCGCTTGAAGAGCGGGGGTGCCTCGAAGGTGAAGGTGCGCCGGCCGGAGCCGGGCTCGACCGGGACGCGCCGTCGCTCGAGCCGCGGGTAGGATTGGTGGACGGGCTTGTTGTCGGGGCCGAGGTAGGGGCCGACGGGGGCGACGACGAGGCGTGCGCCGCCGCCCTCCGCGTCGGCGGGATCGAGGTGGTAATCGACGGTGACCTCGAAGGCGTCGCCTTCGGCATAGGGACCGGAGTCGGCGGGCGGCTCGATTTTCACCCAGCTGTTTTTATAGGTGGGCGCGGCCGCCGCGAAGAAGGGCAGCAGCGCGAGGAGGAGAAGGGAAAATCGAGCGGGGAGCGGAGGCACGGGGGAGGAGATTATTGGGAGTCGATGAGTGTCAGGACGCCGAAGCGGGTGGGATCCCAGCCGGGAAGGTTGCCCTCGCCCCACGACATCGAGGCGGCGCGGGCGTCGCCGCCGTCGTTGTCGTGGAGGGTGAGGGAGAGGCCGAGCTTGTCGCCGGCTCCGAAGCGCCCCCCGAGTTCGTCCCACGGCATGAAGAGTTCGTAGGTCGTGAAACCGTCCGCGCGTCTGACGGCGAGGTTGTAAACGGAGGAGTCGCGGGCGAGGTGGCCCGAGGAGTTGCCTCCCGCGTATCCGATCGGTCGATACAGGGTGTGGGAGCCTCCGCCGACAAGGGGCGGGGCGGCGCTGACGACGTAGGCGAAGGCGCGCGCGTCGGCACCGGGCGCGCGGTTTTCGGGGTGGATCGCGAGGATGAGGCTGTCGCCTTGGTCGAGCAGTGCGTCCGCCCCGAGGGGGCGGTGCAAGTCGTCGCGCACGCGCGCGGCGAGATAGAGGCCGTCGTCGTCCCAGGTGAACCAGGCGGCGCCGCTGAGGTTGGCGGGGGTCCACGCGTAGGCGGCGGGGTCATGGACGGCGAGTTGGTTGTCCGCCAGAAGGGGCACGGGGCGATCAAGCGACCAGTCGTCGAGGTGGCCGTCCACCTGGACGGGGGTGGTGCGGCGGCGCGCTTCCGTCGCGTAGTGGGTGCCATCGTAGTAGGTGAGCCGGACGTTGTCGAAGGCGGCGTGGCCGGCACCGGTCGCGACGGGGGTCAGGGTGATCGTGGCGGTGTTGGCGGGGATGG
>JBDRJH010000006.1:0-15559 GCA_043815125.1 Verrucomicrobiota bacterium | reverse complement strand
GGTCTTGGGGATGCGGTGGATCTCGTCGATGAAGAGCAGGTCGCCTTCTTCGAGGCTGGTGAGCAGGCCGGCGAGGTCGCCGGCTTTCTCGACGACGGGGCCGGAGGTGACGCGGACGTTGCGGCCCATTTCGTGGCCGAGGATGAAGCTGAGGGTGGTCTTGCCGAGGCCGGGCGGGCCGGAGAGGAGGATGTGGTTGAGCGGGTCGCCACGACGTTTGGCGGCGCCGACCATGACTTGGAGGCGTTCGATGGTCTTGGGTTGTCCGGTGAAGTCGTCGAAGGAGAGCGGACGCAGCGCGGCCTCGGCGGAGGTGACGGGCGAGGCGAGGGTTTCGGTGATGTAACCGAGGCCTTTGTGGTCGGGAGCGGAGTCGGAGGACTTGGCGGGCATGGCGGGTGGATTCGGAGTTGGGTCACAGAGCTACACGGAGCTCGAACCACAGAGTTTTGAGAGGGATGAAAGACGGATGATGTTGGTCGGGCTGGGCGAGTCGCCGGGCTTTGGCTCTGTGGAACTCTGTGCAACCTCCGGCTCGGCTCCGTGACTTATTCGGGGACTCACTTCCACTCGACCTCGGCGCCGAGGGAGCGGAGGTTTTCGACGAAGCGGGGGTGGGCGCGTTTGATGATCTCGGCGTTGCGCACGACGGATTTTCCGGGGATGGCGGCGGCCACCATGTAGAGGGCCACGGCGGCTCGGATGATGTAGGGGGAATCGACGGTGCTGGCGTGCAGCGGGCGGTTGCCAAAAACGATCAGGCGGTGCGGGTCGCTGACGACGGCGTGGGCGCCAAATTTAGCGAGCTCGGGGATCCACGAAAATCCGTTTTCGTAGACCTTGTTCCAGAAGTGGATGGTGCCTTCGCAGCGCACGCTGAGGGCGATCATCAGCGGCAGCAGATCGACGGAAAAATACGGCCAGGGGGCGGCTTCGATCTTGGGGAGAAGGTTGCTGGTGAAGGGCGGGTCGATGACGAGACGTTGGCCGCGGCGCACGATGGCGGTGTCGCCTTCGTGTTCGATCTCGACGCCGAGTTTGGCGAAGGCGCGCACGATGAGGTCGAAGTGGTGCGGCAGGGCTTTCTCGACGCGGATCTCTCCGCCGGTGATGGCGCCGAGGGCGAGGAAGGTGACGATCTCGTGGTAGTCGCTGTTGATGGTGATGTCGGCGCCGTGGAGCTTGGCCACGCCGGTGATGGCGAGGCGCGAGGTGCCGAGGCCGTCGATTTGCGCGCCCATGGCGACGAGGGCGGCGCAGAGGTCCTGCACGTGGGGTTCGCTGGCGGCGTTGATGAGGGTGGATTGGCCTTCGGCGAGGGCGGCGGCCATGGCGAAGTTTTCCGTGACGGTGACGGACATGTAGTCGCACCAGTGGCGGGCGCCGCGGAAGCCGTTGGCGAGGGCGATGACGAGGGGTTCGCCGTGGTCGATGGTGGCGCCGAGGGCGGCGAGGATGTCGAGGTGGGGGTCGATCTCGCGCACGCCGAGGGAGCAGCCCTTGGTGTTGGAGCGCACGGTGAGTTTGCGCAGGCGGTGGAGGAGGGCGGGGTAGAGCAGGACGGTGGAGCGCATGTCCTGCGGGAGCTCGTCGCCGGCGAGTTGGCTGCGGAAGCCGGAGTGGTCGACGTGGATGGTGCCGGCGGCGCGGTCCCAGGTGATGGCGGAGCCTTGGGACTGAAAGAAGGCGACGAGTTTGTTGAGGTCGGTGATGTCGGGGACGTTGCGCAGGGTGACGGGTTCGTCGGTCAGCAGGGTGGCGCAGAAGATGGGCAGGACGGAGTTTTTGTTGCCCGAGGGGATGATGGTGCCGGCGAGGGGCCGGCCGCCTTGAACGATGAGATCGGCCATGGAAAAGCGGGAAGGGGAGTGGGCTCGGCTGAGCGGTCGGTCGCGTGATGCGGACCTAAAAAAGGCGTCCGTCGGAGTGACGGACGCCTTTGAAGATGCGTTCAGGCCGGGAGGCCTTGGCAAGGTTTAACCCGCGGATTCCCGGTTTTACGGCGGGAAATCCACGCCCGAAGCGGGCCGACGGTGTCGGGGTTAACTGGCGGACGAACCGCCGGACTGGCCTTCGGGGCGGGGGCCGCGTCCACGACCGCCACGACGGCGGCGACGACGGGGACCGCCTTCGCGTTGGCCTTCACCTTCGGCGCGCGGCTGGCGCTCGCCTTGGGGTTGGGGCTGGCCCTCGGGACGGGGGCCGCGGCCACGACCGCCGCGGTTGCGGCGGCGGCGCTGGCCGTCGCCCTGACCGCGTTCCTCGCGCTTGGTCTCGGCGGGTTGGGCGGCGGGGGTGTCGCTGCTGATGAGGGACTTGAGCCAGCCGAGGAAGCCGCCGGATTTTTTGGCGGGTTCCTTGGCCTTGGAGGTCTGGAACACGGGGCGTTCCTCGCGGGGGGCGCGGCTCTGGGTTTTCTCGGGGCGTTCGCCGCGCGGTTGGCGGGGTTCGCGGGGCTCGCGTTGTGGGCGGGGTGCCGGTTGCGGAGGCGGATTGGCGGCTTGTTCGCGCTCGCGGCGCTCGATGCGCTCGGGTTTGAAGACGGGGCGGTCGCGGGGCTCGAGGGTCTCGCCCCAGACTTGCGTCGGACGGCGGTCCTCGGCGGGGGGGAGGATGTTGAGTTCGGCCTTGGGCTCGGCGGGTTCAACGGGAGCGGGAGCGGCGGCGGGCTCGGGGGTGCTGGCAACGGGCGTGATCGGCTCGACCGGGGCGGCCTTGGGGGCGGCCGGGGTGGTAGCGACGACGGGTTGCTGTTCGACGGGGGCCTCGGCGGCGGGGGCGGCCGGGGCGGTCTCGACCTCGGGAGCGGCGGGCTCCTCGGGGGCGAACGGGTTCTTGTAGGCGGACTTGGTCTCGATGACTTGGATCGAGGACGGGGCGTAGTCGGCGGCGGGGGCGGGGGTGCCGGCGGAGGCGGCGGGCTTGGCGGCACGTTTGCCGCGGGACAAGCCGGTGCCGCGGCCGGTGCCAAACGTAACGGGCACTTCGGCGGACACCTGGGGGGTCTCGACGGGGGCCTCGGAAGGCGAGCCGGCGGACGTGGATGTATCTGACATGTCTATGGTTATCTTTTGGTTAACGCGCGCTCACCGCCTTTGGCGGGAACTGCGCGGGTGTGTGTTGCCGGCGGCGCGGGATGCGCCTGCCTCTGGGCAACAAGGGCTTAAAGTCGCCTAAGATTGGCGTTTGGGCAACTTCTAAAATGGAGCCGTGCGGTGCGGGTGCGGGCTTGCGGGCGGGGGGCGTTTCAGGGACGTGTGGAGGGTCGATGCCGACATTTTTCACATGAACGATCTTTCCGCGGATGGGTGCGAGTGGGTGGCGGTGCCGCCGGTGCCGGTGTTCGCCTGGGGCGACTGGGAGGGTGCGGGTCTGGCCCTGCGCGTGGGGGCGCGGCTGGAATTGGGCCAGCCGTGGTTTTCCGGGCCGGAGGCGGATTTCCAGCCGGGCACGGTTTGGCTCGGGGTGTGCGGGGAGGATTTGCTGGTGTTCGCGACGCTGCGCGACGACGCACCGGCCAACCGCGCGGTGCAGTGGAACGAGCCGACGTGGATGACCGGCGACGTGCTGGAGTTGTTTTTCCAGGCGGAGGGGCGGCCGGGGTATTGGGAGCTCCATGTGACGCCCGAGAATCAGCGGTTGCAGCTGTTTTTCCCGAGCACGGCGGCGTTCCATGAACGGCGCGGTCACCGGCACTGGGCGGTCGCGGAGAGCCGGTTCGAGAGCCTGGCGCGGGTCAACGCCGCGGGCGACGGCTGGCAGGTGATGATGCGCGTGCCGCTGGCGCTGGTGCTCGACGAACCGCGCGAGCAGGACGGGGGCGGTGGTGGGCGCGGCTCGCGCGGGTTTCGGTTTTTGTTCAGCCGTTACGACTACCAGCCGGGCCGGGCGAGGCCGGTGACCTCGGCGACGGCGCGAATGACCGCGCCCGACTTTCACCACATCCCGGAGTGGCACCGGGCGGTGGTCGCGGGCTGATCGGCGGGGCCGGGCGCTTTGCCACTTGATCCGGGGCGCGCCCGCGCCAAGCCTTTCGCGTCATGGACAAGCTCGAGGAAATCTTTCGCATGCAAGACGCGCTCAACGCACGCATCGGCGTCAATCTGCCGCCCCCGACCGAGGAGGAAAAGACGAAGTGGGTGCTCAACTACACCCGCGCCATGCAGCAGGAGACCGCCGAGCTGATCGACAGCGTGCCATGGAAATGGTGGGCCAAATACCAGAAATTCGACGAGCAAAACGCCAAGGTTGAGGTCGTCGACCTGTTCCATTTTCTCGTGTCGCTGGCCCAGACCCTCGGCATGACCGCCGACGATGTCTATCAGGCCTACCTGAAGAAAAACGCCGTCAACCACCAGCGCCAGGAGAGCGGCTACGTCGCCAAGGACGCCGACGACTCCAAGCACATCTGAGCCGATGTTGACGCCGTCGTTGCTCCGACCTTTGCGATCCTGGTCCCGGGGCTTGTCCCTCGCCCTCGCGGCGGCGGCGATGACGACGATGGGCGCCACGGCCGGCACGATCCCGCTCGATCAATCGCCGGAGGATTTCCGGCAGGTGATCAACCGCGCCAAGGAAACCGTCTTCCCGTCGGTCGTCTATCTGCGTTGCGTCGTTGAAAACTTCGAGATGGGCAAGCGCCTGCGCCACACCGTCTCCGGCAGCGGCGTGGTCGTCTCCGCCGACGGGGAGGTCGTCACCAACTGGCACGTCGTGGACCGCGCCCTCGAGGTGCGTTGCCTGCTCAACGACGGACGCGCCTTCGACGCCGAGGTCGTCGGCAGCGACAAAGACACCGACGTCGCCCTCGTGCGTCTCAAGCTCAAGCCCGGCGAGACCGTGCCCGCCGCCGCCTTTGCCGAGGGGCCGCCGGTGGGCGAGGGCGACTTCGTCATGGCGCTCGGCGCCCCTTGGGGCATGAACCGCTCCGTGTCCTTTGGCATCGTGGCCTGCGCGCGCCGTTACCTGCCCGAGGGCAGCGAATACAGCGCGTGGATCCAGACCGACGCCTCCATCAGCCCGGGCAACTCCGGCGGTCCGCTCGTCGACACCGCCGGCCGCGTCGTCGGCATCAACACCCGCGGCGCCATGCAGGGCGGCGACATGGGCTTCGCCGTGCCGGCCGAGATCGTGCGCCTCGTGGTCGACCGCCTGCGCGCCGGCGGCGAGGCCGGCTGGGCCTGGACCGGCCTGCAACTCCAGCCCCTGCGCTATTTCCAGCGCAACATCACCTTCCCCGGCGAGCGCGGCGTCATCGTCGCCGGCACCGACGCCGACAGCCCCGCGCGCGAGGCCGGCCTGCGTTCGCAAGACCGCATCCTCAGCGTCGGCGGCCAGCCCGTCACCGCGCTCATGGAGGAAGACCTGCCCGACGTGCGCCGCCTGCTTGCGCTCCTGCCCGCCGAGAAGTCGGTCGACGTCGTCGTCATGCGCGACGGCGCCGAGCGCACGTTGCAACTCACCCCGCGCGCCAAGGGCCGCGTGCTCGGCGAGGAACTCTCCTGCCCGCAATGGGACTTCACCGTGAAGGAAATCAACGCCTTCGAGGTTCCCGACCTGCACTTCCAGCTCCCCGAGGGCCTCTACGTGCGCGGCGTGCGCTCGCCCGGCAACGCCGCCGGCAGCGGCCTCCAGCCCCGCGACCTGCTCATCCGCATCAACGGCCTGCCCGTGAAACAAATCGACGAGGTCCGCCGCCTCCACGCCGAATCCCTCGCCCGCCTCAAGGACGGCGGCTCCCGCAAACTCGTGCTCACCGTCCTGCGCAACGGCGCGCAACGTCAGGTCGTCGTCGACATCTCCCGCGACTACGCCAACCGCTGACGCCGCCCTCCCACCGCCGCCTTGGCTCACCGCCGCCGGGTTGTATCCATTTTTTAATCACAACCCTCCGCCCACCCCCGCACGCTTCGTCATGACCCCTGGCCATCCCCGTCCCGCCCGCCGTTTCTCGCCCGCCGTCCTTGGTATCCTCTTTTCCATGACGGTCCTCGCCCCGTCTCCGGCCGTCGCCGGCCTCGCCGACGGCGAACTGCCCGACGCGGTCAACGCCGCCCTCGTGCGCGTCGAACTCCACGCGCGCGCCGCCGACGGCGAGGACCCCGACGCCGCCGGCTGGAACCGCCGCTGCCCCGACTGCGGCCGATACCACGACAGCCAGCTCGACGACGCCGTGAAACAGGACCGCCCCGCCGTCTCCGCCGGCTACCTCGTCGCCCCCGATCGCGTGCTCACCGCCGACCCCATGGTCGAGCCGCGCTTCGTTGACCAGTGGCGGGTTCGCCTCGGCGACGAGGTCGTCGCCGCCACCCCCGTCGCCTGGGCCGCCGACCGCCCCGCCATGATCCTGCAACTCGCGCAGCCCCTCGCCGCCGCCCGCCCGCTCGACTTTGCCCCCGCCCCCGCCGACGCGTCCCTCCACGTGCTCCAGCCCGGCGGCGCCGACAACGCCTGGACCCACCGCCTTCAACCCTGGCAACCCTCCGGCTGGCTCCTGCAAAACGACCGCCGCCTCCGCACCCTCCCCGTCGGCGCCCTCTTCCTCGCCGACTCCGGCCGACCCGTCGCCGTCAACTACGCCGACCGCCTCCCCGCCGACGCCGACTGGCTCGCGCCCCACGCGAGCTGGGACTGGCTCGAAGCCCCCGCCTACGAGACCGCCCTCGACCGCGTGCGCGCCGCCGTCGCCGCCATGTTGTTGCAGGCCGACCTCCAGCTCCGCGCCAAGCCCGTCCGGCCCGGCGAACAACAAAACCGCCGCGACGATGACGAGGACGAGACCGCCCTCGACCTCCCCCAGACCGCCCTTGTCATCGGCCCCCGCCGCGTGCTCGTGCTCACCGCGCTCGCCCCCGGCCTCACCGCCCGCATCGAGTCCATCCGCCTGCGCCTCGCCGACGGCGCCACCATCGACGCCGCGTTTGTCGGCTCGTCCGCCGAGTTCGGCGCGCTCGTCGTCGAGCCCGACCGCGACCTGCCCATGCCCGCCGCCCTCGCCTCCGCCGACTGGGAGGCCCTCCGCGACCGCCTCCTGTTCACCGCCGATCTCCGCTTCTCCGGCGAGGAGCGACGCGTCCACTACGGCCACCTGCGCCTCGCCGACACCGGCCCCGGCTACAAAAACCGCGTCGTCCCCGACTTCGCCCGCGGCAAGATGGAAAACGTCTTCCTCTTCGACCCCGCCGGCAACCTCCTCGGCCTCCCCCTCGCCAAGCGCATCAAGGCCAAACGCAACCGCTGGGAACGCCCCGAACCCTTCACCCTCGCCGCCGGTGAACTCGTCGCCTTCAACGCCGCCCCCGACACCTGGGCCGATCCGCGCAACGTGCCCCTCTCCGAGGCCGACTCCCGTCGCCTCGCCTGGCTCGGCGTCGACCTCCAGCCCCTCGACCAGGACCTCGCACTCGCCCACGGCGTCTCCACCCAGACCGACGACGGCGGCCACGGCGCGCTCGTCACCCACGTCCACGCCGGCTCGCCCGCCGCCCGCGTCGGCCTCGAGGTCGGCGACGTGCTCCTGCGCGTGCAACCCGACGGCGCCTCCACCCCGGTTGACATCGAGGTCGAGCGCCACGCCTTCTTTGACCGTCCCTTCCCGTGGGAGCGCTACGACGAGATCAACGAGGCCTACTTCGACCGCATCCCCTTCCCCTGGATCCCCGCCGAGACCACCTTCAATCTCCTGCTCAAGGACCTCGGTTTCGGCTCGTCCTACCGCCTCGACTACGCCCGCGGCGGCGTCGTCGCCTCCATCGACCTCACCGTCGAGCCCGGCCCCGAGCACTTCATGGCCGCCCCCGAACTCGCCCGCGACGACCTCGGCTTCCGCGTGCGCCAGCTCACCTTCGAAACCCGCCGCTTCTACCAACTCGCCGACACCGACCAGGCCCTCGTCGTCTCCAAGGTCGAGGCCGGCGGAGCCGCCGCCGTCGCCGGACTCAAACCCTACGAACTCGTCACCCACGTCAACGACCGCCCCGTCGGCACCGTCGCCGAGTTCACCACCGCCCTCGCCGAGTCCCCCCGCGCCCGCCTCGCCGTGCGCCGCATGAACCAAAACCGCGTCGTCATCCTCGACGCCTCCGCCACCCCTGCGCCCGCGCAACCCTGAGCCCGCCCACATGATCCAGCCCGGCCAGACCATCGACCTCGCCACCCCGCTCCGGATCGTGCGCGCCGGCGCCGAGGAGACCGTCACCCTCGGCGAGCTGCTCGCCCCGCGCCCCGCCATCGTGTCGGTCTACATGCGCAACAACACCCCCGGCTGCGACCGCCAGATCGACTCCCTTGTCGCCCACGCCGCCGAGTTCGAACGCCTCGGCTACACCCTCGTCGCCCTCAGCCGCGACACCTGCGGATCCCACCGTAAATACGCGGTGAAAAAGTCCGTGCCCTTTGTCCTCGCCAGCGACCCCGACGACGCCTTCGCCCGCGCCGTCGACGCCATCGTTGAAAAAACCATGTATGGACGCACCTACGAAGGCCCCGCCCGTTCCGCCTTTGTGCTCGCCCGCGACGGGCGCGTCCTTGCCGTCGTGCCCAAGGTTGATACCAAGGACCACGCCGCCCAGCTGCGCGCCGTGCTCGCCGAACTCCCGGCCTGACGCGTCGCCCGGACCGCGGCTCCTCCCGAACCGCCATGTCCAAGCCGAACGACCCGCAGTCCAAACCGCTCAACCCCCTCATCGAGGCCCGCCGCAAACGCGCGCAACCCAAGCCCCGCCGCGGACGCGGCTGGATGATCGCCGGCGGCGTATTCGTTTTTTTGATACTGTTCGGTTTCTTCGGCCTCCCTCCCATCGTCCGCAGCCAGGCGATCAAGCTCCTCTCCGCCGAACTCAACGGCCGCGCCGTCACCATCGAAAAAGTCCGCCTCAATCCCCTCGTGCTCTCCGCCTCCGTCGAGGGCTTCGCGATCACCAACCCCGACGGCACCCCCTTCCTCAGCTGGAGCCGCGTCTACGCCAACTTCGACTCCTTCTCCCTCTTCACCGGCCAGTGGCGCTTCCAAGCCGTCGAGATCGACGACTTCGCCGCCAACATCTCGCGCGACCAGGCCGCCCGTTTTAACTTTCAAGACCTCCTCGATCAGGCCGCCGAACAATCCGCCGCCGCCGAACCCGCGCCCGAACCCGCCGGCGATCCCCGTCCCCTCTACGTCGGCCGCGTTGTCGTTTCCGGTGCCAAAATCGACTTCGCCGACCACAGCCTCGCGCACCCCTTCGCCACCGCCGTCGGCCCGATCAGCTTTGAACTGAACCGCTTCAACACCGCCGGTGACGCCAAGGCCCCCTACAGTTTCGACGCCGTCACCGAGAGCGGCGAACGCTTCGCCTGGCAGGGCACCGTCTCGCTCGACCCCGTGAAGTCGCAGGGCGAACTCGACCTCGCCGGCATCCGCCTCGGCAAATACTCGCCCTACCACGCCGCCCTCCACAACGCCGACCTCCGCTCCGGCGTGCTCAACGTCTCCGGCCGCTACGCCGTCGACCTCTCCGGCGCGCAGCCGCGGGCCGTGCTCGAGAACGGCGCCGTCACCCTGCGCGACTTCAGCCTCGCCGTGCGCGGCGAAATCGAGCCCCTGCTCAACCTCAAACAACTCGCCCTCACCGGCATCGCCGCCGACCTCGCCGCCAACACCGCCCGCGTCGAACGCGTCGCCCTCGACGGCGGCCACGCCCGCCTCCACCGCGCCGCCGACGGCACCCTCAACGTCCTCGACCTCCTCCCCGAGCCCGCCGCTGATCCCGTAGGGGCTTCGCTCGCGAAGCCCGATCCCGTTGCCTCTCCGTCAGCCTTTGAACTCCCCGACTTCACCCTCGGTGAACTCGCCGTCACCGGTTTCTCCGTCGACGTCGAGGACCTCGCCACCCCCCGCCCCGCGAAACTCGCCATCCAGTCCATCGACTTCACCCTCGCCGACTTTGCCCTCCGTCACCTCGACCGCCGCCTGCCCCTCGGCCTCACCGTTACGTTCGCCACCGGCGGCACCGTCGCCCTCAACGGCGAGGCCGCCCTCGAGCCGCTCTCCGCCGCCGCGCAACTCGCCGTCGCCGACTTCGCCGTCACCCCCTTCAGCCCCTACCTCGAGCCCGCCGTCAACATCCGCCTCGCCGACGGCCGCGCCCGCACCGCCGGCAGCGTGCTCCTCGAGAACAACACACTCACCTACACCGGCGACGCCGGCCTCGACCAACTCGTCGTGCTCGACCCCGTGCAGGCGGAAAAATTCGTCAGCTGGACCTCCCTCGCGCTCAACGGCCTGCGCTTCATCTCCGAACCGCTCGCCCTCCATCTCGACGAGATCGTCATCACCGACCCCGCCGCCAACGTCCTCGTCGCCGCCGACGGCACGCTCAACCTCGCCGCCGCCCTCTCGCCCGCGCCCTCCGCCACCGTAGGGGCTTCGCTCGCGAAGCCCGAGTCCGTTGCCCCTCCGTCCCCGTCCACCTCGGAGCCCGCCGCCGTGCTGCCCGACATCACCATCGGCAAAGTCACCCTTCGCTCCGCCAAGCTCGGCTACGAAGACCGCTCCGTGCAACCCGCCGCCCGCACCGCGATTACTCTCGACGGCGACATCACCGGCCTCTCCTCCGCGCAGCTCGCCCGCGCCGACGTCAACCTCGCCGGCAAGGTCGACGACTCCGCGCCCATCGCCATCACCGGCCAGCTCAACCCCCTCGGCCAGCCCGCCTACTCCAAACTCACCGTCGACTTCACCGACATCGACCTGCCCGCCGCGCTCGGCCCCTACCTCGGCAAATACGCCGGCTACGAACTCGCCCGCGGCAGTCTCACCCTCGACGTCGATTTTAACCTGGCCGACCGCCGGATCGCCGCCGACAACGTCATCACCCTCGACCAGTTCACCCTCGGCGCGCGCACCGACAGCCCCGACGCCACCAAGCTCCCCGTCTCCCTCGCCATCGCGTTGCTCAAGGACTCCTCCGGCCAAATCGTGCTCGACGTGCCCATCAAGGGCAGCCTCGACGACCCCAAGTTCAAGATCGGCCGCGTCGTCCTGCGCGTCATCACCAACGTCCTTGTCAAGGCCGCCACCTCGCCCTTCTCCCTGCTCGGCGCGGCCTTCGGCGGCGGCGGCGACGAACTCGCCTACCAACTCCTCCAACCCGGCGCCGTCGAGCCCGTCGAGGCCGAGCTCAAAAAGCTCGAGACCGTCGCCAAGGCCCTCCTGGCCCGACCCGCCCTCCAGCTCGACATCCAGGGCTCCTATGCCGCCGACGCCGACCGCGCCGCCCTGCAACGCGCCCGCCTCGACGAGCAACTCCGCCACCGCCTCTGGGAACAGCTGCGCGCCACCACGCCCGACCTCCCCCCGCCCGACCAACTCGGCGTCACCCCCGAGCAAAACGCCGCCCTGCTCATCCAACTCTACAACGAGACCTTCCCGCCCGCCGAGGGCACCGTCGCCCCCGTCATCTCCACCGCCGAGGGCGCCGTCATCACCGCCCCCGTCGCCCAATCCGCGGAGTCCGCTGCCGCCGCCGATTCCGCCCGTGCCGGCGGACGCCGCTTCGGCCCGCGCGGCTCGTTCAACTTCGGTGGCTCCACCTCATCCGACCCGTCCGCCGGCTCCGCTCCTCCGTCCAACGTCATCCTGCCCGTGCCCGCCGGCACGCCCGGCGCCCCCAGCGAATTCATGACCGCCGACGGCATCCCCGTGCTCACGCCCGAGCAGGCCGCCGGCAAGCTCGCCGTCGCCATCGAGGTCACCGACGACGACCTCCGCGCCCTCGCCGACCAACGCGCCCAGGCCGTGCGCACCTGGCTCACCACCACCGGCCAGGTCCCCGCCGACCGCGTCTACCTCATCGCCACCGGCACCAAGGGCGCCCGCGTCGACTTCAACCTCCGTTGAGTTTCGAGCCTCCAGCCCTCGGCCGTCCGTTGACCGGCTGGACACCGCCGTCGCGTCCGCCCCGCGCCGGGCTGTCCGGCCGTCATTGCCGGTTGGAACCGCTGGACCCGGCCGCGCACACCGAGTCCCTGCACGCCGCCTACTCGGCCGACAGCGTCGGCCGCATGTGGGCCTATCTGCCCTACGGCCCGTTTGAAAACCCGGAGGCGTATCGCGGCTGGATCTCCCGTGTCGCCCCCGGTGAAGACCCGCTGTTTCTCGCGATCGTCGATCCATGCTCCGGCCGGGCAGTCGGCGTCGCCGCCTGGCTCCGCATTGATCCGCCCAACGGCGTCATCGAAATCGGGCATCTGGCGTTTTCGCCCGCCCTGCAGCGCACCACCGCCGCCACCGAGGCGATCTACCTGCTGATCGAGCGCGCCTTCGCCCTCGGCTATCGCCGCGTCGAATGGAAATGCGATGCGCTCAACCTCCCGTCGCGGGTGGCCGCTGAGCGCCTGGGTTTTGTTTACGAAGGTATTTTTCGTCAGGCCGCCGTCGTCAAAGGCCGCAACCGCGACACCGCCTGGTATGCGATCATCGACGCCGACTGGCCGGCCCTGCGTGCCGGTTTCGAACGTTGGCTGGCTCCGGAAAACTTCGACGCTGACGGCCGGCAAAAACGCTCCCTCCGCGAGCTTCAGAACGCCTGATGCCCATGGACTGCCGACCCCATTGCGGCGCGTGTTGCATCGCGCCCTCGATCACCACGCCCATCCCCGGCATGCCCCACGGCAAGCCCGCCGGCATCCCCTGCGTGCAACTCCTGCCCGACATGCGCTGCGCCATCTTCGGCCTCCCCGAGCGCCCCGCCTTCTGCGCCAGCCTCCGCCTCACCGCCGACATGTGCGGCCCCACCCGCGAAGCCGCCCTCGCCCACCTCACCGCCCTCGAACACGCCACCCGCCCACAATCCCGCCCCCGGCAAAGTGTCACTCATTAAGTGACACTTCCCCGGAGCCTCCCTCTGAAAACGAACCAAAGTGTCACTTAATGAGTGACACTTTGCCTTGGCGCCGGCCGTGCTGTCGGCGGGCTTTTTGCAAGAATCGGCGGGGCGGGCCGGGCTGGTTTTCAGCCTCCCCTTGACCCCGTCGCGCGCGGTCGCTCGCATCGGAGGCACCATGGCCAAGCCCGACGAACCCAAGATCATTTTCTCGATGATGCGCGTCTCGAAGAAAATCGAGCGCAAGGAAATCCTCCGCGACATCTCCCTGTCCTTTTACTACGGCGCGAAGATCGGCGTGCTTGGCTTCAACGGCTCTGGCAAATCCTCCCTCATGCGCCTGCTCGCCGGCCGCGACAAGGAGTTCGACGGCCACGTCCACTTCGAGCCCGGCTACACCATCGGCCTGCTCGAACAGGAACCCCAACTCGAAGCCGGCAAAACCGTGCGCGCCTGCGTCGAGGAAGGCGTCAAACATCTCACCGACCTCACCGACGCCTACGACGCCACCTGGGACGAAATCGCCGAGGCCGAAGACGACGCCACCCGCGACGCCATCACCACCCGCCAAGGCGAACTCCAAGACAAGATCGACGCCCTCGGCGCCTGGGACGTCGCCCCGCAAGTCGAGATGGCCATGGACGCTCTCCGCTGCCCGCCGCCCGACCAAATCGTCGATCACCTCTCCGGCGGCGAACGCCGCCGCATCGCGCTCGCCCGACTCCTCCTGCAGAAACCCGACATCCTCCTCCTGGATGAGCCCACCAACCATCTCGACGCCGAATCCGTCCACTGGCTCGAGCAACACCTCTCGCGCTACGCCGGCACCATCATTGCGGTGACCCACGACCGCTACTTCCTCGACAACGTCGCCCAGTGGATCCTCGAACTCGACCACGGCCACGGCATCCCTTGGAAGGGCAACTACTCCGAGTGGCTGGAGCAAAAACAAGCCCGCGCCACCGTCCAACAAAAGACCGAGGACCGCCGCCAAAAAGCCATGGCCCGCGAGCTCGAATGGATCCGCTCGTCCGCCAAGGCCCGCCAGTCCAAAGGCCAGGCCCGCATCAACGCCTACGAGTCGATGCTTAAGCAAAACACCGCCGAGAAAGAGCGCGAGTTCGAGATCCTCATCCCCGCCGGCCCCCGCCTCGGCACGCTCGTCGTCGAGGCGGAAAACGTCTCCAAGGCCTACGGCGACCGCCTGCTCTTCGAGCAACTCAACTTCAGCCTGCCTCCCGGCGGCATCGTCGGCGTCATCGGCCCCAACGGCGCCGGCAAGACCACGCTCTTCCGACTCATTACCGGTATGGAAAAAGCGGATACAGGAACGCTTCGTGTCGGCCCCACCGTGCAGATAGCGCACGTGGACCAGTCGCGCGATTCGTTGCCCGACAGCCAGACGATCTACGAGGCCATCAGCGACGGCGAAGAAAACCTGAAGCTCGGCGGCAACCGCGAAATCAACGCCCGTGCCTACTGCGCGCAGTTCGGCTTCACCGGCGCCGACCAGCAGAAAAAAGTCGGCATCCTCTCCGGCGGCGAACGCAACCGCGTGCACCTCGCCCGCCTGCTCAAGAGTGGCGCGAACCTGATTCTCCTCGACGAGCCCACCAACGACCTCGACGTGAACTCGATCCGCGCGTTGGAGGACGGCCTGGAAAACTTCGCCGGTTGTGCCGTGGTGGTGAGCCACGACCGGTGGTTCCTTGACCGCACCGCGACGCACATCCTCGCCTTCGAAGGCGACAGCCAAGTCCACTGGTTCAACGGTAACTACACCGCCTACCTGGAGGATTTCCGCCGCCGCAAGGGCAAGGACGCCGACCAACCCCACCGCATCAAATACCGCCCGCTCACCCGCGGCTAAGATTTAGGACCTTGTCTATTTTGGACGCTCGGCTGGTGCATCGAATTATGCCGAGTAACATGAGAATTAGTGATGCCGCGAGAGACAGCACTCCTGCTTCTGTCTGGGAATTTATCTGGTAGTAAATGAAGTAAATAAAACTGATGTAGCTCATGCTGCAGAACCCGACTGCTTCTGAGTAAGCTTTCTCTACAAGTTTATGCTCCCGGCCGAAACCCGAGGTGAAGACGAGCTTTTGATATTTGGGTTCACGTTTATCGGCGCAGTCGATACAGCCGATTATTCCTTTTGCGAGAGTGCTCCCGATGGGTTGGATAATGTGACCGACCAAGTAGCTACCGATCAAAAATGTGGTAAGCAGTGCTGGAGATACTGAGTCCAACGAGCTAAAATTGCTTATGCCGATGAAGCTTATTGCAAATGCTCCCGGTAAAAATCGGGCGTAAAGATCAAACCATACGTCCGGGATGTGGTTAGAGATGTTTTCCATGGGTAAGCTTCATTCAAACGGATTCACCACCGCCACTCCCGACCGCGCGAAGTCCGCGACATTGCGGGTTACCACGGCCAGCTTGTGCTCGATGCCGGTGGCGGCGATCAGACCGTCCACTGTCGGTAGCGGTTGATTCAGCGACAGGCGTCCCCAGCGGTCTGCGATCGCCGTGCTGATCGGTAAAATCCGGTTGCCGTAGTGCGACTCCAAACCCACCAGCCAACGCTCTAATGCCCGGGCCGCTCTCGGGTCTTTGGTGCGGCGCAATTCGATGCCGCGACGAATCTCCCCCAAGGTCAGCACGCTCAGGAAAATCTCCTCCGGCTGCACGTT
>JBDRJH010000005.1:0-11179 GCA_043815125.1 Verrucomicrobiota bacterium | reverse complement strand
CAGCTCCGCGGCGGCGCGGGCGGGCGGCGGGGCGACGTCGAGGTTGCGGCCGAGGACCGTCCAGGCGCGTTCGGCGCGGGGGTCGGCGGTGCCGGCGCCGCGGGTGGCGACGCGGTTGAAGTCGGTGCGGTAGTCGCCGGGGCGGAAGTCGACGACGCACACGCCGCTGCCGGCGAGCTCGACGGCGAGGCTTTCGCTCCAGGCGGAGAGGCCGGCTTTGACGACGTTGTAGCCGCTCATGAAGGGGAGCGGGAACTCGACGGCGAGCGAGCTGATGTTGACGAGGTGGCCGCGGCCGCGGGGCTTCATCTCGAGCAGCGCGAGGCGGCCGAGACGGATGGTGGCCTTGAGCATTTCGTCGATCTGGGCGTCCCAGACGGCGGGGTCCTCGGCGAGGGCGTCGGCGAAGATGCCATAGCCGGCGTTGTTGACGACGAGGTGAAAACCCCCGGCCTGCGCGGAGGCGCCGCGGTAGGCGTCCTCGGCGGCGGCGGGGTCTCCGAGGTCGAGCGCGACGGCGGTGAAGAGCGGGTTGGCCGAGAGGTCGGCGAGGCGTTCGACCGAGCGGGCGGTGCCCCAGACGCGCACGCCCTCGGCAAGGAGCATTTCGGTGAAGGCGCGGCCGAGGCCCTGGCTGGCGCCGGTGACGAAGGCGGTGGGAACGAGTCCGGCGAGCGTGCTGGGCGCGGCCATGGTGCGCGGAGGGAACGCGGTGGCGTCAGGAGGCGACGCGTTTGAGCACGGCGCAGACGTTGGCGCCGCCGAAGCCGCTGCTGTTGTTGAGCACGATGTCGGGGGCGGTGGGGAGCGTCTGGCGGATGATGTTGAGCCCGGCGCAGGCCGGATCGAGTTCGCTGATGTGGGCCGAGCCGGGCGTGAACCCGCGGCGCATGGCGAGGGCGCAGAAGGCGGTTTCCATGGCGCCGGCCAGCGAGAGGCCGTGGCCGGTGAGGGCCTTGGTGCTGCTGACCGGCACGGTGGCGGCGTGTTCGCCAAGGACGGCGCGGATGGCCTTGCACTCGGAAGCGTCGCCGATGGGCGTGGAGGTGGCGTGGGCGTTGATGTAGCCGAGGTCGGAGGGGCCGACGTTGGCGGCCTTGAGGGCGCGGCGCATGGCGTTGGCGAGCCCGAGGCCGTCGGGGTGGGAAATGGCGACGTTGTGGCCGTCCGAGGCCTGGCCCCAGCCGAGCACCTCGGCGTAGGGAGTGACGCCGCGGCGCTGAACCTCGGCCTCGCTTTCGAGGACGAGCACGACGCCGCCACCGGTGCCGACGAAGCCGTCGTGCCTGACGTCGAAGGGTCGCGAAGCGGTGTCGGGGTCGTGGTTTTGAGTGAGCGCCCTCATGCTGGCGAAGGGCAGGATGGTCTCGCTGTTGCCGTCCTCCGCGCCGATGACGAACATGCGTTTCTGGCGCCCGAGGACGATCTCGTCGTGGGCAAAGCCGAGCGCATGGGTGGAGGAGGCGCAGGCCGAGGAGAAGCCGGTGGAGGCGCCCTTGATCTTGAAGTGCGCGACGAGGTTGAACTGCACGGTGCCGGCGATGCTGGCGACGACGCCGAGCGGGGGGCAGCGCATGACGCCGGCCTGGTTCATCTTGTTGAGGTTGCGCGCCAACATGCCGGGCGAACCGGCGGAGGCGGCGTAAAGGCCGGTCTCGTCGTTGGACACGTCGGCCTCGCTGAGCTTGGCGTCCTCGATGGCCTGTTGCAGGGCGCAGGCGGCGTAGAGGGCGTTGGGGCTAAGGCTGCGGAGCATCTCGCGCCGGATCTTGTAGGGCGCGGGGATGGTCCAGTCCTCGGAGTCAGGCGAGTCGGTCACAAATTCGCGCACCGGGGCGGCGATTTTAACCGGACAATTTTCACGGTCAAACGGCGCGTAACGAACCATGCCGTGCCGCAGGTCCCGCAGGCTGGACTCCACGACGGAGGCGTTGTTGCCGATACTAGTGATGAAACCGATTCCGGTGATGTAGACGCGTGACATGCTGGCGATTTGCAAACACGCAGCGTTCAGCATGTCATGGACGTGTTAAAGTAAAAAACACGCCCCGGGCGCGCTCGGAACGCACGATGGCGGCCGGCCGGAGACGAGGGGTGATTATTCCTCGGCCGCCAGCGCGGGGGCGACGGCGGGCTGGTCGACGAAGCCGAAGGTCAACGTGATTTCCTCGGCGACAACGGCCTTTTCGGATTCCACGCGAATGGAGCCCTCGAAGACGGCCAGCGGCATTTTCACGCGCTTGGGCTTCATCGAAAGGGTCAACACGTCGCCCGGCTTGCAAACGCGGTGGCAACGCACGCCGTCGGACGACGTGAAGAAAATCGTCCCATCGCCAACCCGTTGCCCCTCCGGCGCGGGCAGACCGGTGAGCAAATAAAAGACGCCCAGCTGCCCCAGAGCCTCGAGCATGATGGAGGCGGGCATGACGGGATTGTCCTTAAAATGTCCCTTCAGGAAAAACTCCTCGCCGGTGATCTTGTATTTGCCGGTCGCGCCGGTCTCCGAAACCTCGGCCTCGTTGAGAAATAGAAAGGGCGGCTGAATCGGCATCCGCTGCAAAATCGCCTCGATACCATGGTGTTCGGCGGGGGCGGGCGGGGGCACGCCGCGGGCCTTGCAATCGATGAATACCTTGATGTCCCCCAGTGTGCGCAGGTTGCGCAGCTCGTCATTGCTGATCGACATGCCCACGACCTCCTCGACCAACATCACGATCTCCATCATGGTCAGTGAATCGATGCCCAGGTCGTCGATCATGCGCAGGCCGTCGCTGTTGCCGTCGGCGAGTTTGGGACGCAGGTCGGGGTCCACGAAACGCTCCACCACGCCCAGTATGATCACCGGCAGATGCGCGGTGGCTCCGGTTCGCCGAAACGCGAGGGCCGCCTCCACGGTCGACTCGGAGCAGCGGCGCAGGCTTTCGCGCAACGCGGCCTCGTCCTCCGCGGAGAACGGTTTGAGGGTGTGGGCGGTCGAAGATCCTTCAGACATACGGGCGACTAAGAAAAGCGCGCAAAAAATGTAAAATCAATTGTCTGAACCTCTCCGCGCACAAAACATTGCCAACGCCCGCGCGCCCACACTCCCGAGATTTGTGGACGACGCGACAATGCCACCCCCCCCCTCGATCAACTCCATGAAAGTCCTCGTCACCGGCGGAGCCGGATTCATCGGCTCCCACGTCGTCGACGCCCTCGTCGCCCGCGGGGATGACGTTTCCCTGCTCGACGATTTCAACGACTACTACGACCCCGCCCGCAAGCACGGCCAGGCCGACACCGGCGGCGCCACCATCTTCAACGCCGACCTGCGCGACCGCGACGCCGTGTTCGCCGCCATCGCCGCCGGCCGCCCCGACGCCATCATCCACCTCGCCGCCCGCGCCGGCGTCCGCCCCTCCATCCAGGACCCGCGCCTCTACATCGACACCAACATCACCGGCACCCTGCACATCCTCGACACGGCCGTCGCCCACGGGGTCGCCAAGCTCGTCATCGCCTCCTCCAGCTCGGTCTATGGCAACAACCCCAAGGTCCCCTTCGCCGAGCACGACCGCCTCGACTCCATCATCTCCCCCTACGCCATGACCAAGCAGGCGACCGAGACGCTCGCTCGCATGCACGCCGACCAGCACGGCCTCGCCGTCACCGCCCTGCGTTTCTTCACCGTCTACGGCCCCCGCCAGCGTCCCGACCTCGCCATCGCCAAGTTCCTCGACCGCATCGCCACCGGCCATCCGATCGAACTCTACGGCGACGGCTCCACCAGCCGCGACTACACCTACGTGACCGACATCGTCGACGGCGTGCTCGCCGCGCTCGACCGGCTCCGCCCCGGCTTTCGCGTCTACAACCTCGGCGGCGACCACCCCGTCACCCTACGGGAGCTCGTCGAGGCCGTCGAACGCACCGTCGGCCGCACCGCCGACATCAACTGGCTCCCCCCGCAGACCGGCGACGTCGACCGCACCTGGGCCGACCTCACCCTCGCCCGCGCCGAACTCGACTACTCGCCCAAGACCCCGCTCACGGACGGCCTGCGCCGGCAATGGGCCTGGCAACAAGACGCCTGAACCCGCCGCTCGCGCAACGCGGGCATTGACCACCCCCGACGCATCTTCTTGTCTCGCCGGCCATGGAAACCAGCCCGGCCGCCGCCAGCGCGGTCAAATACAAGCGCATCGTCCTCAAACTCAGCGGGGAAGTCCTCCGCGGCAAATCCTCCGACCCGATCGACGCGGGCGTGCTCAATCGCATGTGCTCGCAGGTCAAGGAGATCCACGACATGGGCGTCGAGGTCTGCGTCGTCATCGGCGGCGGCAACATCTTCCGCGGACTCCAGGGCGAGGCCCGCGGCGTCGACCGCACCACCGGCGACTACATGGGCATGCTCGCCACCGTCATCAACGCCCTCGCCATCATGGACGGCCTCGAAAAAATGGGCGTCAACACCCGCGTCCAGTCCGCCATCCCCATGAACCAGGTGGCCGAGCCCTTCATCCTGCGCCGCGCCATCCGCCACCTCGAAAAAGGCCGCGTCGTCATCTTCGCCGCCGGCACCGGCAACCCCTATTTCTCCACCGACACCACCGCCGCCCTGCGCGCCTCCGAGATCGGCGCCCAGGTCATCATGAAGGCCACCAAGGTCGACGGCATCTACAACAAGGACCCCAAGAAGCACGCCGACGCCGTCAAATACGAGACCCTCACCTTCATCGAGGCCCTCAAGAACCGGCTCAACGTCATGGACTCCACCGCGTTCTCCCTCTGCCTCGACAACAACGTGCCCATCCTCGTCTTCGACCTCAACGACCCCCACGCCATCCAGAAGGCCGTGCTCGGCGAGAAGATCGGCACCCTCGTCCACAGCTGAGCCGCCCCGCCCTTCCCCTCCGCCCGCACCACCAACCCCCTTTCCAATCATGTCAGCCGAAATCATCGCCAACACCCAGACCCGCATGCAGAAATCCGTGGACCACACCCTCCACGAGTTCTCCAACATCCACACCGGCAAGGCCACCCCCTCCATGGTCGAGAGCATCATGGTCGAGGCCTACGGCTCCGCCCAGCGCATCAAGGACTGCGCCGCCATCATGACCCCCGACCCCCGCATGATCGTCATCCAGCCCTGGGACAAGGGCCTCGTGCAGGCCATCTCCAAGGGCATCCAGATGGCCAACCTCGGCTTCAACCCCAACGTCGACGGCAACCTCGTCCGCGTGCCCCTCGCCGAGATGAGCCGCGAGCGCCGCCAGGAATTCGTCAAGGTCGCCAACCGCCTCGCCGAGGAAGGCCGCGTGCAGATCCGCAACATCCGCCGCGACGCCATCGAGACCGTCAAGAAAGCCAAGCTCCCCGAGGACGAATCCAAGCGCGCCGAAAAGGAGATCCAGACCCTCACCGACAAGTCCATCGAGGAGGTCAACAAGCACCTCGCCGCCAAGGAAAAGGACCTGCTCACCGTCAACTGACGCCGGCCGCCCCGCCCCGCGGGGCCCCTCCCCCACTCCCATGTCCGCCCCCGCCCGCGCCGACGCCCGGCGCATCGTCGTCAAGCTCGGCACCGGCGTGCTCACCTCCGGTATCGGACAACTGAATACGGAGCGCATCGGCGCGCTCGCCGCCGGCATCGCCGCCCTCCGCCGCGAGGGTGTCGAGGTCATCGTCGTCTCCTCCGGAGCGGTCGGCTTGGGCATGGGCCGGCTCGGCCTCAAGCGCAAACCCGCCGACCTCTCCAAGAAGCAGGCCTGCGCCGCCATCGGCCAGTCCCTGCTCATGCAAACCTGGCAGGAAGCCTTCGCCTCGCACGCCCTCACCGTCGCGCAGGTGCTGCTCACCCACGAGGATCTGCGCGGCCGCTCCCGCTACCTCGGCGTCAAGGCCTGCCTCGAGGAGCTCATCGCCTACGGCACCATCCCGATCATCAACGAGAACGACACCGTCAGCGCCGCCGAGATCAAGTTCGGCGACAACGACACCCTCTCGGCCATGGTCGCCAGCCTGCTCGACGCCAAATACCTCGCCATCCTCTCCACGGCGCCCGGGCTGATCGACATGAACGGGAGCGGCGAAATTTTGCCCGTCGTCGAAAAGATCACGCCCGCCATCGAGGCCATGGCCGGCGGCACCACCGACATCACCGCCACCGGCGGGATGATCTCCAAGATCACCGCCGCCAAGCTCGCCGCCCGCGCCGGCTGCGGCGTGTTCATCGCCAGCGGCGCCGAGCCCGACATCCTCGCCCGCCTGCTCGACGGCGGCGGCCCCGGCACCTTCTTCGTGCCCAGCGGCCTGCCCCTCGAATCCAAAAAACGCTGGATCGCCTACTTTCAACGTCCGCGCGGCACCCTCACCGTCAACGCCTGCGCCGTGCCCGTGCTGCTTGAACAGGGCCGCAGCCTGCTCGCCATCGGCCTCACCGGCGCGCGCGGCGACTTCTCCGCCGGCGACGTCGTCGACATCGCCGGCCCCGACGGCCGGGTGCTCGCCCGCGGCGTCACCACCTTCGCCGACTCCGAGGTCGCCGCCATCGCCGGCAAGTCCAGCGACGAGCTGCGTCCGCTCTACCCGCAGCGCAAACGCCTCGAAGTCGTGCACCGCAACGACCTCGTGTTGCTCTGAGTCACCCGTCGCTCAGGCCGCCACGCGAAAAAACGCCGCCCCGCCGCCGAGCGCCACCCGCAGCCGGTCCTCCGCGTCCACCATGGCGGCGTCGTCACCGGTCGCATACAGGATCACGGCCTGATAGGACCCCGGCAACGGCCGGGCCAACAGCTCCTCCGGCGTGGAAAACCACTCGGCGCGGACCGTGTCGCCGACTTCGGCGAAGCCGGCCACCACCTCATCGGCTCGACGATGCTCGCGGGCCACGACGGCCAACAGCCGCCCCCCGGAAGAAGGCGTGGCGGCGACGGGGGAATCTGGATGGTCGGACGATGGGTTCATGCGCGCGTGTGGTATTCCGCCACAATACAACGCTTCACATTTCTTTTACATACGGAGAACTACGCAATCGGGACGGCGACAACACCCCAGAACCGCCCGTGGAGACCACCCACCCCGCCCGGCCCAAACGCATCCGCCACGCCCCCTCCGCCTTTCACCGGGACGGGCAATCCGTATTCAAAAAACCCTTACCGGTCCCGCAGGATGTCGTGCACCAGCCGGAGCATGGCGCGCGCGCTGTAGGGTTTGCTCAAAAAGTGCTCGACCGGGATGTCGGCCGCGCGCTGGGCGCCTCCCTGCGAGGTGAGTCCGCTGGAGGCGATGATGAGCGCCTCCGGGTTGATCCGGCGGATGGCCAGGATCAAGGTCGGCCCGTCCATGATCGGCATCATGATGTCGGTGATGACCAGGGCGATGTCCTTCGCGCGCTGCGCGTAGATGCCGATCGCGCCCGCGCCGTCCTCGGCCACGAGCACCTGATAACCGAAGCTCTGCAACGTCTGCCGGGTGACATTGCGGATCGAGACCTCGTCGTCGACCAGCAGGATCAGTTCGCCGTGGCCAAACGGCACCTCGTCGCTCGTCTCGGCCGGCGCCGCCTCGCCGCCGCCCCCCCTGCAGACGGGGAAGTGGACTTTGAACATGGTGCCCTTGCCCGGCTCGCTCCGGACGTTCACAAAACCGCCGTGGCTGCGCATGATCGCCTGCACGGTGGAGAGGCCGAGACCGGTGCCCTTGCCCGTCTCCTTGGTCGTGAAGAAGGGCTCGAAAATATGCTCCAACACCCGCGGCGACATGCCCGTGCCCTCGTCGGAAACCGAGATCATCACATGGGCGCCGGGCACGGCCCCCTGGTTCATCGCGGCAAACGGGGCGTCGATCTCCACCGGGCGCGCCGTCACGCAGAGGCGGCCGCCGCCAGGCATGGCATCGCGCGCGTTCACGCAGAGGTTGACCAGCACCTGGTTGATCTGGGTCGGGTCGCCGACCACCAGCGGCAGGTCGCGCGGCACGTCGGACTCGAAGGTGATGTTCTTCGGAAACGTGTTGCCCACGATGTCCTCGACCTCGCGCGCGATGTGACGGATCTGCACGGGCACCCGCTGCCCCTCGACGCCGCGGGCAAAGGAGAGCACCTGTTTGACCAGATCGGCCCCGCGCCGCGCGCTGCGCCCGAGATTGTCCAGCAGGCGCAGCCCGGTCTCGGATTCCACATGCTGGCGCAGCAGGTCGCCGGCCATCAGGATCGGCGAGAGGATGTTGTTGAGGTCGTGGGCGATGCCGCCGGCCAGCGTGCCGATGCTCTCCATGCGCTGGGCGCGCAGGAACTGGGTCTCCAGGCGCTTTCGCTCGGTCACGTCGGTGTCGATGCTGAGGATCGACGCGGGCCAGCCCTCGGGATCGCGCAGAAAGGTCCAGTGGCAGTCGAGCGTCAGCTGGCCGCCGTCCGGCAGGGTGCGCGGCAGCTCCCCCTGCCAGGAGCCGGCTTCGCGCACCGCCCGCTCGATCTCGCCGAGCCGGGCGAGGTCGAGCCCGGGCAGGTCGCGAAAATCGCGGCCCGTCGCCTCCTCGGTGGTCCAGCCGTAGACGCGCTCGGCGCCGCGGCTCCAGAACAGGATCCGGTGCCCGAGATCGCGCAGCACGATGGCGTCCGGCGCCATGTCGAGCAACGCGGCCTGCTGGGCCAGGCGCTCCTCGGTGAGCTTGCGCTCGGTGATTTCCTGGAAGGCGCCGACCAGGCGGACGATGCGCCCGTCCTCGCGGACCGGCTCGCCCTGCGCACGCACCCAGATGGCGCGGCCGGAGGCGGTGACCAGCGGGAGCTCCAGGTCCCAGGCAACGCCCTCCGCGATCGCCCTCTCCACGGCGGCGCGAAGCACCGGGCGGACACGGGGCGCGTAGAACCCGATGGCGGCATCGAGGTTCGGCGCGTAATTCGCATCCACTTCATGGATACGCCGGATTTCCTCGGTCCAGTCCAGTTGGTTCGTTTCCAGCTCCAGGCTCCAGCCGCCGACCTTGGCGATGCGCCCGGTGGCGCGCAAAAGCTGCTCGCTGGCGCGGAGCGCCTCGGTGGTGCGCTGATGGCCGATCCGGCGTTCACGATTCTGGCGCGCCTGCCAGATGGCCGGGGCGAGGCGGGCCAGCCGGTCCTTGAAGATGAAGTTCTCCGCGCCGCGCTTGATCGCCTCCACCGCGCGCTCGGCGTCGTCGTGGCTGGAGATGAGGATGAGCGGATGATCGCCGCCGGACCTCGCCAACAGCATCATGAGCTCGTCGAAACCGCAGCCCGCGCAATCCGCGTCGAGCAACACCACGTCGGGCCCATCCGCGAGGGCGACGCTCACGGCCTCGGGCACCCGGGCCAGACGCACGCCCTCCGGCATCGCCAGCACCCCGGCCACCTCCCGTGCCAGGGCCGTGTCGTCGGACACAAGCAACAACCAGTCTGAAGACAATAAATGCGGGGAAACGGCCGGCGTCATGTAGTTGGGGTAATGGATTCCGCTGCCTGAAGAATCCACCCCACGATTGACCAGTGGACCGCACGGTAAAGGCGAAAGTATCCGGTCGAATCCCCCCATCACCGCCCCGTGCAAACGAGCCATTGCGGACTTGCGAAAGCGACGCCCGCGGCCCACCATGGGCACTTCCCGCCAACGCTCGTCTCGCAACACCCCAAACCCCACCCCTGCCGTGACTCCCAACCGTGTTTTGATCATCGACGACGAGGCCCCCATGCGCGACATGCTTCGCCGCTGCCTGGAGCCCCTTGACTACGAATGCGTCGGCGCGGAAACCGCGGCCGAGGCCATGGAGGTTCTTCAGAGCCGTCCCATCGATCTTATCCTGCTCGACCTCATGCTGCCGGACGTCAACGGCTACAGCTTTTTCGAGCTGCTGGCCGACGCCGGCATCCGCATCCCGGTGATCATCATCAGCGGCTGCGTGTCCAGGGACGCCCTCGACCTGGGCTGGGAACTGGGCGCGGTCGACTACGTCACCAAGCCGTTCAATCCGATCGAGCTGATCTTTCGCGTGCGCAAGGTGCTCGCGGAGATCGAGCGCGCGCCGGCGGCCGGCTGAGCGCGCCGGGGAGGCTCAGCGCAACGTCGCCCACAGCGCGCGGGCGCGGGCGATGGTCGTGGCCAGCACGTCCGGCGTGAGCGCCTGCTTGGGATCGTCGCCGATGCCCCTGGCCGGTTGCACGTGCGACTCGATGCAAAGGCCGTCGGCGCCGTAGGCCACCGCGGCGAGCGCACAGGCCGGCACGTAGGTCGCCTTGCCGACGGAGTGAGAGGGGTCGACGACGACGGGCGCCCAGGTGCGTTCCTTGAGCAGCGGAGTGATGCTCTCGTCGGGGTGGTTGCGGTAGCCGTCAAGCGTGGGCGCGGTGCCGCGCGGGCAGAGCAGCACGTTGGGATTGCCGAAGCTGACGATGTATTCGGCGGCGGAGATAAACTCGGAGACGGGGCCGAGGTGCAGGCCGCGCTTGAGCAGCACGGCGTTGTCGCGACCGGCGACGGCGGCACCGATGGAGCGCAGCAGGGAATAGTTGAGGGCGTTACGAGCGCCGACCTGCAGGGTGTGCACGCCGGCCTCGAGCGCGAGGCGGAGCTGGTGGTCGTCCATCACCTCGGCGTCGACCGGCAGGCCGGTCTGGCGATGCGCCTCCATGAGGATGTCCAGCGCACGGTCGTCGCCCTGGTAGGAATAGGGATTGGTGCGGGGTTTCCACACGCCTCCGCGGATGGCGTCGGCCCCGGCCTCCTTGACGGCGTGGGCGGTCTCGATGAAGAGCTGCGGGTTCTTCGGATCGATGGTGCACTGGCCGGCGATGACGAAGAGTTTTTGCCCGAGCGTGACGCCGCCGATGGTGATGCGGTGCGAGGCGAGGTCGGAGCGCAGGTCCATGAGCTTGTGCGGCGACTGGATGCGGTCGACGCGCTCGACGAAGTCGAGGCCCTCGAGGCGATTGATCATGAGCTCGTGGCGCTCGTCGCCGACGATGGCGTAGATGGTGCGCACGGCGCCCTCGATGGGCTGCAACCGGCAGCCGAACTCGGCGACGATGGCGTCGAGAATGGCGACTTGTTCGGCGGAGAGACGGTTGGCTTTGGGGAGGATCATGGGGAGATGGGGAGAGTCGTGACCGGTGAACTGGACGATAGGCGAAGGACGTGTCTGAGCAAGGAGCGCCGCTTGCCAAGCGGCGGTTTGAGATGAACACACG
>JBDRJH010000004.1:0-11789 GCA_043815125.1 Verrucomicrobiota bacterium | reverse complement strand
AACTCGTAGCCTGCGGTCGCTCCCAGACTGCGCGCGCCCAATGTCACGGTGCCGATTGAAGTCTCGCACTCGTAGAGGATGAAACTTGCCTCTCCGCGAAAGTAGAATCGCCGACTCTCGTCAGTCGTATGCTGTCCAAAGCGCATGTCCCGCTGATTATCGAGATACAGGTATTGCAGCGTGGAAATCAGCGCGGTCTTACCCAGTCCATTTACGCCCACGAGCTGAAACGACTCCGTGAGGTCTAGCTCCGCATAGTCGTATTTACCGGACTGGATCAGAATCAACCGCCTTGGGCCTGCCAGTGGTCGCGCCTTGCTGCTCATAGGTCTTCCTCCGTTTCAGATTCGGGCATATCCGTCTCAAGCGATTCATTCGAAGACTTCTTCATTTTTGCATCGAGACAAACATCCAGCAGGCGGTGAAATGCGGCACGCAGTGAAAACCGCTCCTGCCCATCAAGGTTCAGCAACCCCAGACGTTCCATGGCCCGCAGCGTGTTGACCAGATCACTCGTCTCGTTGACGCCGACCAGTGTCAAGATGCGTCGGTGCCCTTCTGCGTTGAGGTGCGGGAGATCGGCGACCGATTGGTTGGGTTTGAAAAGAGCCTGCCCGATGTCCTCTCCGGTATCAGCGGTCGCATCGACCCAAATGGCTGTAAACACGACAAACTTGGTTATCTGGTCGGTGCCCCGGTAGTCTTCGTCGTCCGATACGGCGTAGATGAATCCACGACTGTCCCGGTGCAGATTGAGGTCCAGTTGAGCGAAAAACGCTTTGTATTCGTCGAAACGCTCACCGCTGAGGTCCGCGTATTCGGGATCACCAAAACACCAGTGGTGCCCGGTTTTGATACCGCGAAAGATCGCCGCCAGTTGAGGCAACGTAGTGGGAGTGATTATGTCTTCGTTCATGACGCTTGCCTGATTTCAAGTTTTACGCGCCCACAGCGCACCACGCCTCCAGCGACCTCGTATTCAGAAATCGGCAGACTAAAACTGGGGAGATAGCGCGAGTCCGTGACCAGCAGAGAGAATACTTGGATGACCGGATAAAAACCACGGGCCCCATGCTCCCTCCCCAGCCATGCGAGCAAGTCATCGACCGGAAACCGCTCCACCGGCTCTGCCTCAATCGCTGCCAATATGTCCTCCAGCGCTTGGGAATCTCCAGGTGCAGACGTTCCTCCGAACTGAATGATAGCCGGCGGCTCGCTGATATCCAACCAACGTGCGGCGCTGGCCGCCAGTGCCGCTTGAGAAGCCTGTCCCGAGTATCGGAATGTGGACACCGGTAGGCTGTTCATGAAACTCGAACCCACCGCGCCTTCCCGTTCGATCTGAGTCAGGATACGCGCCGCGCCCTCAGCCCAGAGACTATCGCGTCGCAGCCTGGCGTGCAGCGGTTCCAATTCATTGCGACACTCGCGAAAGCTCTGACGCACGGCGACCCGCAGAATCTGCATCTCACGCTCAATTCGTTCCGCGGTGCGTCGCTCCGGCAGAAACTTGCACTCCAGGGAAAGTGCAAGCTGATGCTCCCACGCCGAACAGATCACCTCCAACTGCCCGGCAGGGTCCAGCAACTGCACCATCGGAAACAAATACTCGGACCACAGGCGGTTGATCCTGCGAAACCGCTCAAGCGCACTCTGCGTGCGGTGCTCGCTCTTGGCCTCGCTGACTGCGTTGGCAATGGCCGCGCGCGTTTGTCCCAAATCTTCCGTGAGGCGTTGAAAGGCATTGCGTGTGTCGGCCAGAATATCCCGGCCTTCGGCTAAATCATTCCGTGCCGTGACGCTGCGAAATGCGGTCAGCAGATTGTCGAGTTCCGTAAGACGTCCATGCACGACCGCCGACGATACCGGTCGAGCAACCTGCTGGAGATATTCAACCCATCGGGCAAACGCTGGAGCCAACTCCCAGGCCCCGGCCTGGGCATCGGTTTCAACGATGAACCGCAATTTCTTTAGTTGGGTGAGCAGGTAGTGGGGAGTCGCCTGCGATTGGACGGCATCAATGATCGCCAGCAAATCTCCGTCAGTCAGGGAGTCATCCTGCCTCCGCCACAGCTCATCGAAGACGGCATAATACGTCTGCAAAAATGAAGCGGCTTCTTGGAGCGAGATGAGCATGACGCGATCAGTTTTTCTCTGTCGGCTCTGCACTCAGCGTGCCGAGCACGCCGAGGAGTTTGTCTATCTCCTTATCCGCGTCGTGCCACCAGTCGGTGGACCAGACGCGGTGGAGCTTCCAGCCGAGGCCTTCGAGGATCATCTGACGGAGTTTGTCGCGGTCGCGGGCCGTGGCCGCGCGGTGATAGGTCGCGCCGTCGCATTCGATGCCGAGGAGATAGCGGCCCGGTGCCGCGGGATCAACGACCGCAAGGTCGATGCGGTAGCCGGAGCAGCCGACTTGGTGGTGCACGTCGTAGCCCGCTTTGCGGATGCGATCAGCGACCATCTTCTCGAATTCTGAATCCGGCTCGGCTTCGCCCGTCGCCGTGGTCATAGCGGTCAGCGCCTTTGGTCCGCGGTCAGCGTAGTCGAGGAAGTATTTCAGATCGCGCACACCTTTTGCACGCGTGCGGGTGAGGTCGATCTGGTCGGCGCGCAGGCCACTGTAAACAAGCACCTCGTGCTTCGCGCGGGTCACGGCAACGTTGAGCCGGCGCTCTCCGCCGTCGCGGTTGAGCGGGCCGAAGTTCATCGAGACTTTGCCCGATTCATCAGGTCCGTAGCAGATCGAGAACAGGATCACGTCGCGCTCATCACCCTGCACGCTTTCCAGATTCTTCACGAAGACCGGTTCGCCTTCGACCGGTGGTTCGTCGCCGAAGTGAAGTTCGATCTCTGGGTGTTCGCGTCGTTTCTGGTCGAGCAGGTCCTCGACGAGCTTTTGCTGGGCTTGGCTGAAGGTGACGACGCCTAGGATCGGCGAGGACCGTCGGTCTTGCGCAGCCGTGAGACAAGATCCTCAACCAGCGCCTCTGCTTCGCCGCGATTGGTTCGCGACTTGCCCTTGTCGTAGCGTGCCTCGGGCAGGTGCTTGAAGCGCACGCCACCATGGCCGGATTCGGGTGATGGGAACGTGAGCAGGTCGTTCTCATAATACTGGCGGTTGCTGAAGGTGATGAGACCTTCGTGACGGCTGCGATAATGCCACTGGAGCCGCTTGTGACGCAGGCCGTTGGTCATGAGTTCATCAAGGATGCTTTCGAGATCCTTGTGCTCCTCGGGAGTGCGGTCGTCCTCATCATCGCCACTGCTGTTGAAGAAGTTGGTCGGAGGGAGCTGCTTCGGGTCGCCTACAACAATGAGCTGCTGGCCGCGAGCGATGGCACCGACGGCATCCCAAACCGGGATTTGGGACGCCTCGTCGAAGATCACCACGTCGAAGCTTTCGTGCGAGGCTTCCAGGTATTGCGCGACCGACAACGGACTCATGAGCACGCAAGGCTTGAGCTTCGGCAGCAGCTTGGGAATACGGCTGAGCAATTGGCGGACCGGAATGTGGCGCGTCTTTTTACCGATCTCTTTTCGCAGCAGACCGATTTCGGCCTTGGGGATGTCGCTTTGGAGTTGGTCGCGGGGAATGCCAGCGGCGAGTTTTGCGCGGATGAGGTCGCGTGCGAGGGTGGCGAGCTTTTCGTCTACTTCACGGAAGCGTTCGATGCGTTCGGAATGTTCGCGGCCAAAGAACTCCCGCAAGGGCACCGAGGTTTCGATGGAGGCGAACAACATTGCCCGCCGGAAACTGCGTTCGAACAACGCCGGTAGATCGAGGGTGTGGCCTTCGGGCGACTCCAGCTTTTCAATGACGGGGTGGAGTCCGATTTTTAGCCCTTGGTGGCGGGCTTTCTGCCATGAGCACCAATCGCGAATATTTCGCCACGCCGTTGGTAGGCGCTCGGTCAGTGCCTGCACCGCAACCAGGTGATCCGTGGCCGTGTCGAAAGGCTCCCGCCGCAGCAGCACTTCGGCCTCGAATGCGTCGTAGGCTTGGCTGAACCGAGCCAACGCCTCGCAATACCGCACCATGCGTTCGCCGATGCTGGTGCCCGGAGCGTAAATTGCCGGGCCTTCACCAAAGAGGCCGGCGAGCAACTGACGCAACAAACCGAGCCAACCGAGATCATCGCCCGCGCACGCGAGCATGCGTGCATGCAGCAGTTCGCCCCACGCACGAGCCTTCGCAAGGGAATCAGAGGAGGGTTCGCCTTTTGCCCACATAACGCCGAGGCACGCCTGCGCGGTTGGCGCGGCCGAGATAAGTTGGGCGTTGATGGCACGGAGCCTCTGGACCGCCGGCAGGAACTGGCCGAGCGCGGTTTTGACTGCGGTCAGATGATCTTGCGCCTCATCCAGGGAATCGCGCGCGAGAGCGGCCTCCGTGGCGAAGGCGTCAAAGGCCTCGTCGAATTTCCCAATCGAATCGCGGTAGCGGGCGAGCCGGTTCCCAATCGTGGTGCCGATGGCGTAGGTGGCGGCTCCATCACGGAAGAGTCCTCCAACCAGATTCCGAAGCTGCACCTGCCAGTCCGTGCCATCCGGGGCGCAGGCGATCAGGCGGTCGTGCAGGGTGGCTCCCCAACTGCGCACCGCGTCGAGCATCTCGGGGTGAGGTTCACTGTGCCCCCAGACATCGCCGAGGAGTTTCTCGGCTTGGGGTGTCGCGGCGACCAGTGCGGCGTTGACGGTGCGCAGACGCAGGGCGGCGGTCAGCACATTGCCTAGCGTGGTCGGATCGGGCTTTACGTTATCGGGGCGGACCGTGCGAAGTTGCCGGCGAACGGCACCGATGCGGAGCCACTTCATGAGAAACCATGCCGACTGGGCTGATAGCCATTTCTGGTTCAGCAGATCGAGCTCCAGGGCGAGGAGCTTGTCTTCGTCATAGCCGACGAGTGCGGTTCTCAGTTCGACCCGCTCTTTCACGAGGGCGATCCAACCGTCGAAGTCACGAACCCATTGATTCCACGGGGTGACCGCGAATGACTCCGCCACCGGTGCCGGATCGAGCAGGCTGTCCACCAAGGCGACCAATTGGGCCAATCCCTCACGCGAGACATGGGAACCGGGGGCGTGTAGCCAGGTGCGGAGGTCGCGCGTCGCTTCAATGGCGGTTTTGGTGAGGCCGCCGAGTTCGCGTCCGCGCTCTGAAATGCGTTCCGCCACTCCATCCGTCCAGGCCTCGCATGGCATCGTGACGGTATTCGCGGGGGCGGGAACATGCAGTGGGGTCAATTTGGCTCGTAGCTCGGTGCGTTCGCGCGTGAGGGCGATCCAGCTATCGAGATCTTCTGCGAGTTGATTCCAGGGGGTGGTGGCGAAAGCGGCCCCGACCGGTTCGGGAGCGAGCAAGCTTTCCACTAAAGCGCTGAAGTGCGCGAGTTCCTGTCGCGTGGCCGTGTTGCCGGAGCAACGCAGCCAAGTGCGTAGATCGCGCGAGGCCTCAAGCGCGGAGGCCGTGATGGTGCCCAGTTCGCGGATACGGTCGAGGGTGCGCTCCGCCCATGAGGGTGACCATTCTTCACAGGCCAAGGGGGCCAGCGGATGATCCGCCAGTGGCACCAGCGGACGCGAACGCTCTTGCAGCAAGCGACTGAGCAGGCGCGCTTCGTCGAGGGTCTCGGCCGAGGTTTCCAGAATGGTCGGCCAGCGGTCGAAGCGCACCACCGGTTCGTCTTTGCGCGGCAGAAGGTAGTCGAGACAGTGGTAGGCGCTCAGGCCCGATGGATTCCGCCGATGCAGCGCGCGGGTGTAGGCATTGAGATTAGTGCGCAGTTTCTCCAACTCGGCGGTGCGGTGCTCCCAGTCGAACGTCGAGGATTCATCAATGAACTTCAGGGAGCGGTCGAACTGCGCGAGAACGTCGGCCTTGCCGGTTTTGTTGGAGTGCAGCTCCAGGCAAAACGGCTCCAGGCCATCCTCACGCAGGCGGCGATGGACGACATCGAGCGCGGCGCGTTTTTCGGCGACGAAGAGCACGCGTTTCCCCTGTGAGAGACAGTGCGCGATGATATTGGTGATCGTCTGCGATTTGCCGGTTCCGGGCGGGCCTTCGAGCACGTAGTCGTGACCGGCCGCGGCGGCCATGACCGCGGCGAGTTGGGACGAGTCGGCGCTACGTGGGCAAAAGACATCACGCGGGTGAAACTGGTCGTCGAGCTGCGGCGGTTTGATGTCGTCGGGCGGATTGGGATACTGGGTGCCAGCATCGTGGACGAGGTGGTTGACGATGCGGTTGCGGGTGAGGTCATCGAGGCGGTCCGCGATGTCTTTCCAGAGCAGAAATTTGGTGAAGGAAAACTGACCGAGCCAAATATCGGTCCTCACCTCCCAGCCGGCCAGATCGCGGACGGCGTCCCGGAAAAGTTGAAACACGCGGGCGACGTTGACGCCGCTGTCGTCCTCCGGGAGCGGGTCGAGGCCGGGAATCTCCTTCTGGAAGTTCTGCCGGAGCATTTCCATGAGGGTGACGTTGAGGCGTGTCTCCTCGTCGATGCGGCGCAGGGTGAAACCTTCGAGGACGGATTTGCGCTTCAGTTCCACGGGCACCAGCAGGAGCGGGGCGCGCAGGATGCGGTCGCTGTGCTCGGTCTCGCGCCATTCGAGGAAACCGACGGCGGCGAAAAGGGTGTTGGTGCCGTTTTCGTCGAGCGCGACGCGCGCGGCACGGAAGAGCTCGGTGAGGCGTCGGGCGTGTTCGGATTCATCCAGGCCGGTGCGCAGGCGTCCGTGGGCCAGCTCGTCTTGCAGGTGGTCGTTGAGGGCGTCGGTGCGTTGCTGCTTGGTGTAGGTGGCGGCGTTTCGCGGATCGTCTTCGCTCATCAACTTCGGCTTGGGCTGAAGCGACAGCTCGCGCGAGGCGGCCAGCTCATCCTCCACGTGCTCGGGCGCGGCGGAGAGGATACGGATGGTGGACTTCGTTTCCTTAAAGTTGAGCAGCCGGTTCCGCAGGCTGAGGTCGAGCAGGCGGCTCTTCCACTGGTCGATGCGCGTGGCGGCTTTGGCCACGGGGGATGCCGGGGCTTCGAGAGGCTCGATGAAGACGCGGCCACCCAAGCCGATGTCCGCCGGTTCATGACCGCCGGCCACATGCGGAGCTGTGGAGGGGGTGGCGGCCTGCCCGGGAATGGGCAGCGGGTGGATGCGAGCGATGCGCGAGCGACGCACATCCAAGGCGAGGCGGAAGGGCTTATGGGTATCGAGATGTGGACGGGCCAGGAGTTCAGCGTCGTCCAATGTGCCGGGGCGTTCGTCGGCAACGGCGGTGCTTTCGAACACCGTGATGAGTGAATCCGTGGCGAGCTTGCGCATGTGCTGGAGGTCATCGACCGCAGGCTCGGCCATCCTGGTTTCTTCCAGCCAGCAACCGGCGTAGGCATGGCCTTCATGAATCAAGACGAGCGGATGCAGCCCGACCTGTTCGCAGCAGGCGGCGAACAGCAGGGAGAGATCGAGGCAGTTGCCAAAGCGCTGGGCGAGGATGTCGGAAGGCGTGCGGACTTTTTGTCCGGTGGTCTCGAAGCTCGCCGGGGCGACCATGTAGCGGAGGCCGAGTTCGCCGACGGCTTTGTAGATGGCCGCAATCTGCTCCCAGGCACGCTTGCGACTCTTGTCCTGATATGCGTTGAAGCCGCCGCGACCAGTGTGCTCGCGGAGCAACTCCGACGCCCGGTCGAGAATGGTCATCACACCGCCATCGTTGGGCAGGATGAAGGCCGCGAGAATTTCAGGCAGCGAGACGAGACCACACCATTCGTTGCGGGCGAGCAGCGAGATCTGCTCGGTGCGCGCGCAGATGACGGCGTCGCCGTCGATGACCTCGATCTTTAGCCAGCCGGAGATCTTCTCGTTCAGGCCGGCCAGGAAATCGTGGCTGAGTATCAGATCGAGCGGGGCGACGCGGTATTCGCCGTTCGCCGCGATGCCTTGTAGCCGAATCTCCACCGGTGCCGCAAAGGCCGGCTCGGTGGTGACGCGGATGACGAGATCCTTGCGGGCTACGTCGTCATTTTGAAACAGCAGCTCCTTGATGACCGGAATCGCGTTCTGCTGGAAGGCGTAGTTGATCGCCGGGTCGAAGGTGACGGCGAGTGATAGAACGGCAGGAGGGGCGACTGAGGGAGCGTCGGATTCGGCGGGAAAGGGATTCATGGTGAGGGAGGACGGGTGGCGAGGCGTTTGCCGGCGGCGGTGAGCCGGTATTTTTGCAGGCGGCTCTTGGGTTTGTCGGGGATGGTCCGCTCCAAAACCCCGTTCGCGAGCAATGGATTGAGGTAGCGGTCGAGGAAGTTCTCGCGCTGACGCAGTCCGAGAATCGATTGAATCTCTCTGGCACTTCGCGGCTCTGCGAAGAACGAACTCAACGCCAGTCCGACTTGTCCGGTGACTTGTCCGGTGACTTGTCCGGTCTGTGTCGCGAGTAATCTTAGACCTTCAGCCGCGAGCGGCTCAAAACTGACTTCGGGGGTGACTTCCGGGGTCACTTCGGGGGTGGACTTGCTTTCGGCCGCGCCAACGGCGGCCAGATACTCCGGCGCGAAGGGGAACTCCAACCACAGGTCGTTGGCGAGCGAGCGGAGGAGGGGCTCGGGTTCGCTGGCGGCGCGGCAGGCTTCGAAAATCCGGCGGATGCCGCGGCCCCACGTCTCGATGTCGCCGCGGCGGAAGAAGGCTCCGGCGACGACCGGGTTGTGCGGGGCCGAGGGGTGTTCGCCGAGGAGCGTTTCCACGGTCCAACCATCGGGCAGCACGGCGGGATTCCAGAGGTTGAGGCGGTCGGGATAGACGCGAATCTGCAGCGGTGCGGCGGTGGCGTAATCGCGATGGACGAGGGCGTTGAGCACCGCCTCGCGCAGGGCTGCCGCCGGCACGGGGAAACGCTCGACGCGTTGCAGGCCCTCGTAGCGGATCGCGGCCTTGAGGTATTTGGTGCGCAGGAGATCGACGGTTTTGGCAACCTGCTCAAAGAGATTGCCATGGATCGTGTCGTGATAAACGAGGTCTGACTCCGAACGGAAAAAGCCGATCTTCACGAACGCGCCGGTGATCCAGCGCTCCGGGTCGTCGTGAAAGAGGAGCACGGCGGCGCGTTTCAGGTAATCGCCTTCCGTGAGGTTAAGTTTGGCGACCAAGGCCGCGTCGCTCACCGCCAGATCGGCCGGCTCCAGACGTCCGCCGTCGGCCGCGCGTTCGCGGAAACGTCGCAACTCCGCCGCCGACAAATCGGCCGCGTGCACGGCTGGCACCGGCACGCCATCCCAGGTGCGTCCGTGGCGGCGGAGGAGAAAGCGGTCGAGCGAGGCGCCCTTGAGTTCCTGGAGCGTGCTGCCGCTGCGAACGTAGTAATGGCCGCGATAACTGATCGGGTTGGGATAGGCATCGACAACGATTTCGAGCAGATCCTTGCCGTCGGTCTGGCGCAGATTGACGGAGACGAGGATGCCGAGCAGGTCGCGAATCTTGTTGGGCAGGTCTTCGAGGAGCTTGGGTGCGTCGGGCAACCCGACGACCACGCCCGCGTCGTTGCGCCCGATTTCGAGCCGCCCGCCCTCGGCATTGGCAAAGCCGCAGACCCAGCGCAGATGGTCATCGCGCCACGACTCTTTCCATTCGGTGTGCTGGGATTCGCGGGTCATTGTTCGCTCATAGCTGATCTTCGTCGAAGAATCCCATTTGTTTTCCTCGTTTTAGCTTACTAGCCGTGGGCTTTTTGAGTGCATCGATCACAACTAGCTCAGGAAGCTTTTTACCTTCTGCAGTTAAGGCCGAATGAAGTTTGCCGAGCTTCTTTAGGCGCAGATCATGGTGGCCCACTTTGATCAAAACCAGAAAACCAAAGGCTGCTTTCTCCGCATGCAGGTAGGTTGGGAGCTGCTCGGTGAGCCCATCTAAATACTTGCCGTTGCTGGATAGTTTTAGCTCTACGATCACACGTTCGTGATATCCTTTGCTGACTTTAAAATCAGCGGGTCCACGTCCAGTCTGCGGTTCACGCGAGATGTCCAAGTTACTTGCTGCACAATAGGCATCCGCAACTCCAAAGAACAGGAGCTGGCTCGCGCCCTCACGTTTTGGAGCATCACTCTCGTTGAAAAGTAGGTCCTGCAGACCTTTTTCTTCAATGAGGAACTTGAATTGTTCGCAGATTGAGCGAACCACATCGCGCACGCCGGCGGTGTCTTTGGGTGGAGTAAGCGGTTTGGGGTTTGCTCGCGCAGATTCGCGCGATGCGCGATGCCAAGTGACTATACCCAAGGGGTCTTTTTCGAGATCGTAAGGCTGAGCGTCGGCTTTGATGTAGGCTTTGAGAAAATCTTTTAGAAGTTTGGGATTACCTAGCAGCGCCCCTTTGACCTGCGATTTCGTGAACGTGCCGGAATGCTTCTTCCATATTTTCCCAATCTCTTTGTTCAGGCGGTTTCGTAACGACTCTCCGTAGGCTGTTACCATGTCAATATCCTGAACGCATTGCGCGAGTGGCAACTGTGCAAGCAGTGAGACCGGAATCAGCAATATCTCGCTCGATCCATGCTTCGCTTTAACAAAGGTCGCCTTCTTGCCGTGAACGAGTCGCTCGCAAGTTTTGACTCCCAAGGTTTTGGCGACGCGTTTGTTGTAGGCGCTTAGATCATCAAGGATAATGAAGATCGTCATGTCGCTAATCAGATCCGGGCCAAACTTATCCTCGAACAGCACCGCGAGTTCAAAGATGGCCGGATTTTTAATGCCAGCATCCGTAATATCCTTCGCTGTATTATAAAGGCGTGTGGCAACATCTTTGCTCACACCTCTTCCGCTGTTGGTGGTTTTGGAATAACCCAAGGCTGCCTGCGAGACCTCTGGAAAGATGAGTTTCCCTATGGCTTGACGCTCTAAGGCGTTGCCCGGTTTTGCTGCGGCGACCATCTCTAACACGCCCTCGAAGTAGCGGTGAAAGTTTTTATAGGAATTCTTCAGCTCTGGCACGCGGGTGGACCGCAGGCGGGCGGGATCGACATGCAATAGCGAATCGATGCCTAGATAGGAGTCGAAAACCCCGAGGCGCCGAAGTTTATTGGCGGTTACACCTAATGATTCGCTAAGGAGCATTTATTTAAGGCCAGCTGAGTTATCCGAACGTAAGAGTGAACTAAGCGGCTTCATCGTGGATTAAAATAGACTCGGTGGTGACGCGATTGATGAGGTCTATGCGGGCAACGTCGTCGTTTCGAAACCGCAGCTCCTTGATGACCGGAATAGCGTTCTGCTGGAAGGCGTAGTTGATCGCCGGATCGAAGGTTACTGTGAGTGATAGCAAGGGGTCGGATGTCTCAACTGGTGCGTTGCTCATTTTGAGTAGGGGCGGTTAGAGAGGATTTTATCAATGGCGCGGAGTAAGTATTTTCGAAGACGTGGATGGTTGCTTAGGGGAGGTATTTGTCGTCGCGCTTATCGAGTGCGGGCCGGGTGCCTTCGAGGATGTCCACAATTCGTCTGTTTATTGAGGGATCTTCAATTGAGCCGCTGATGTAAGTTACCGCATTTTCGTTCCCCTTCTGCATTTCAGCGCAGATGATTTGTTCCGCATCGCAGACGACCGCTAGATTCGGGTTGTGCGTCACCATCACTATCTGGCGGCGTTTCTTTGCGTCCTTAATGCAGGGGACTAAAGTTTTGAACACGGTTTGGTTGTCCAAATTCTCTTCGGGCTGATCGATGACCAATGGGATGTCATCCTGATCCACCAAAAGGTAGAAGATGAGGAGAAGATTCCCTCGCTCGCCAGGGGATAATTGCTC
>JBDRJH010000003.1:0-6003 GCA_043815125.1 Verrucomicrobiota bacterium | reverse complement strand
ATTGATGAACGACGGCAGGCAGGATGCCTGCGCTACCCCGTGTAGCCTCCCGGGTCAGCTCCGGGCATCGTCGAATGCGCCTCTTCGCGGCCCCTGCAGGCTCAGCCGTTAAACCCAAAAGCCCCGCGACGCCTTGTGCGCGCGGGGCTCGGCGGCGGCCAAGGGACTGGCCGCCCTACCTTCAGAAGCTGGCGCCGAACTGCACGCCGAGGACGACGGCGTCGTCGATGTTGCCGGTGCCGCCGGGGTTTTTGACGTATTGGATGTCGGGCTGGATGTAGGCGTAGTCGGTCAGCTGCACACGGTGGCCGAGTTCGAAGACCATTTCGTAATCCACGGCGCTGCGACCGGCCAAGACCTCGGCGTCGGAGTAGTCGTCGCTGAACTGGCCGTAGGTCATGAAGAACACGGTGCGGTCATCGGGGCGGTTGGGCAGCAGGCCCTTGTAGTGGGCGCCAAAGCTGGTCTGCACCGGGATGATGGCGACCTCCTCCTGCGCGGTGTAGGCGAGCGTGGCGAAGAGCGTGAGGCCTTCGTCGCGGTCGGCCGCCTCGCGGTAGACCTGGTAGTCGGCGTGGGCGTAGAAGCGGGTGAAACTGTCGGTGGTGCCGCCGCCGGTGAACTCGGCCATGTCGAAGCCCACGGTCTGGTTGACGCCGACAAAGAAGCGCGCGGGGCGGCCGGCGAACTCGGGCGTCCAGTCGTATTGGGTAAACAATGACACGCCGTCGTCGCTGGCGATGCTGAGGTCGAGGCCGTGTTTGGACGGGTCCCACATGTCGTTGGAGAGCTGGAACACTCCCACCTGCAGCGTGCCGGTGTCGTTGACCCTGGCCTTCACCCGGCCGCCCCAGACGGCGAAGGGATAGGAGGTCATGACGCCGTCGAAGAGCACGGCGCGGATCTGGCCGTTGACGGCGTTGTTGAGCGAGTAGCTGTAGAGCGACGAGCCGACGAAGTCGTCGGTGGCGGTCATGCGGCCGAACTTCACGGAGAGGTCGCCGTCGCGGTAGAGTTTTTCCAGGGCGACGTTGTAGAGGAACGTGGTCTGGCCGCCGACGAGTTGCATGACGCTGTATTGGCTGCCGACCGACGGGGTGATGTCGCTGCCGTGGCGGTTGATGCCGGTGATGGTGAGCGTGGTGTCGTCCCAGCCGGCGAGCTTGGCGAGGTCGAACTTGACGCCGGCAAAGGTGTCGCCGGCGTAGTTGGTCTCGGAGCGGATGCCGCCGGAGACGTTGGACGCGATGATGGCGTTGAAGTAGGCGAACACGTCGACGCCCTGGTCGGAGAGCTCGGCGCGGGAGCCGCCCCAGTCACCGGTGAGGCGATCGGAGAAGCGGTCGGTGGTGGCGGAGGCATCGGCGGCAAACGCGGCCGAGGCGGTCAACGCGGAGGCAAGGCAGAGGGCGGTTTTGGCTTGGGTAATCGTTTTCATTTTCGGGCAGGGTTTTGGTGGGTTGGGAGACGGGGATCGGATTTGGATTCGGACTCAGAGTTTTAACGCAGAGGCGCGGAGGTGCAGAGGGACGCGGAGAGGAAGAGCGGAGACACTGGATCTGAAATCTTTGCGACCTCTGCATCTTTGCGTCTCTGCGTTAGGAGGTTTAGAAGGGTTTGGGTTTCGGAGTTTTTAACGCAGAGGCGGGGAGACAGCGAGGGACGCAGAGCGGATACACTGGGTTTGAAACCTCTGCGTTCTCTGCCCCTTTGCGTCTCTGCGTTAAAATTCTGGGGGGTTTAAGCGGTGGCGGTTTTGGTGGTTTCGTTGAGCGGGCGTTTGGCGAAGTAGAGCGCGACCACACTGACCGCCGTGCCGGCGACGATGGCGGTGAGGTAGCCGAGGCCGTGGGTGATGGCTCCGGGGATCGCCAGGACGAAGATGCCGCCGTGCGGGACGAGCAGTTGACTGCCGATGGCCATGGAGATCGCTCCGGTGGTGGCGGCGCCGGCCATGAGGCAGGGAATCACGCGGACGGGGTCGGCGGCGGCGTAGGGAATCGCGCCTTCGGTGATGAAGGAGATGCCGAGGATGGCGGTGGCCGTGCCGGCCTGGCGTTCGTCGGTGGTGAACTTGTTGCGGAAGAGCTGCGCGGCCAGCGCGACGGCCAGCGGCGGCACCATGCCGGCGGCCATGACCGCCGCCATCGGCGCATAGACCTGGCTGGCGAGCAGGCCGACCGAGAAGGTGTAGGCGGACTTGTTGATCGGGCCGCCCATGTCGAAGGCCATCATGCCGCCGAGGATCAGGCCGAGGGTGATCGCGCTGCCCTGCTGCATGGAGTTGAGCCAGGTGGTGGTCGCATCGAGGACGATCTTCACGGGCGGGCCGATCAGGAAGAGCATGGCGAGGCCGACGACGAGCGAGCTGATCAGCGGCAGGATGAGCACGGGTTTCAAGCCGGCGAGCGAGTCGGGCAGCTTGATGGTTTTGTTGAGCCAGAGCGTGAAGTAGCCGGCGAGGAAACCGGCGGCCAAACCGCCGAGGAAGCCGGCGCCAACCTGCGCGGCCAACATGCCGCCGATGAGACCGGGCGCGAGGCCGGGACGGTCGGCGATGGAGAAGGCGATGAAGCCGGCGAGCACGGGCACGAAAAGCGCGAAGGCGGCCTTGCCGCCGATCTGCATGAAGGCCCAGCCGAGCGTGCCGGTGGCGTCGCCGGCGTAGATGCCACCGACGGCGAAAGCCAGGGCGATGAGCAGACCGCCGGCCACGACAAGCGGCAGCATGTTGGAGACGCCCGTCATGAGGTGTTTGTAGTTGCCGGTGCGGGCCTTTTTCTCGGGCTGCCTGAGTCCGCCGGCGGCGTTGGTCGCGGCGGCGGAGGGCGTGAGCGCGAGGGCTTCTTTGATGAGGGCGGGCGAGTCTTTGATGGCGGCCTTGGTGCCGGTCTCGAGCAGGCGTTTGCCGGCAAAGCGGGCGGTCTCGACGGTGGCGTCGGCGGCGACGATGACGGCGTCGGCGCGGGCGATTTCGTCGGGGGTGAGTTCGTTCTTCGCGCCGACCGAACCGCGGGTCTCGACCTTCATCTCGTAGCCGAGCGACTTGGCGCCGCGCAGCAGCGCCTCGGCGGCCATGAAGGTGTGAGCGATGCCGGTCGGGCAGGACGTTACGCCGACGAGGAACTTGGTCGCGGCGGGCTCCGGTTTCCGGGATGCAGGGCCGTCGCTTGCGACGTGCCGATTGGACGCAGTCACACCAGCGGTGGAATGGTTCGCAGCCGCGCCCTCGGGCAGGAGTTGGGCGACGATCTGGCGGGTTTCGCGAGCGAGGCGGGCGAGGTCGACGGCGAGCACGGGGACATCGGCGGTTGCGGGTTGGGCCGGTGCTTGGGGCGCTGCGAGGATGATCGCGTCGGCGGAGGGCGTGGCGGGGAGTTCGCCTTGGATCGAGAGGCCGAGACCGCGTCGGGCGGCCTCGGCTTGGAGTGCGCCTTTGGCGAGGCGGTGGAGCGGCGCGTCGGCGGGCGCCTGGAGAATGACGAGCAGGGTTTTCATGGCGGGGTTTTGGGTTGGGAATGTAGGGCCTTACCTTGGTGAGGCCGGGTGGATGTGAGCGGACGGTTGGGGTGGGCGTTCGTGCAACGCGGCGCGGACCAAGGTCCGGCCCTACGGGGTTGATTTGAAAGCAGTGAGCGGTTGCACGCGCACGGCGGCGAGGCGTTCGGCGAGGATGGCGGGGGCAGGCAGCGCGGAGACGAGCGACTCGAGGCGGCTCCAGGCGTAAACGGTGGCGCGGCGGGCGCAGTCCACGGGGCTTTCGCCGGTGGTGAGGCCGTGCAGGAATCCGGCGAGTAGGGAGTCGCCAGCGCCGACGGTGCTGACGACTTTGACGGGCGGCGCGCCGGCCATGAGTTCGGTCTCGGGCGTAAGGAAGAGCGCGCCTTCGTCGCCAAGGGAGACGACGAGGTTGGGGATTTTGTCGCGGCGGAGTTCGCGGGCGGCGGCGAGGGTGGTTTGGAAATCGGGCAGCGGGCGGCCGAGCAGTTCGGCGAGTTCGTGGACGTTGGGTTTGGCGAGGTCGATGCCGGCCTCGACGGCGGCGGCGAGGGCGGGTCCGCTGGAGTCGACGGCGACCTTGGCTCCGGTTTGGCGCAGGGCGCGGATGAGTTTGGCGAGGGTGTCGGTCGAGACGCCGGCGGGCAGGCTGCCGGCGAGCACGAACCAGACGCCGGTGCGGGCGTGTTTGAGCAGGGTGGCGGTGAGGCGTTCGCACTGGGCGGGCGTGGGCTCGGCACCGGGCAGGTTGAGGTCGGTGGTGTCGGTGGCGGACGTATCCACGATTTTGATACCGGTGCGGGTCTCGCCGGAGATGCGGATGAAGTCGTCGCGCAGGCCGTGGGCGCGGAAGTGTTTTTCGAAGATGCCGGGGTTGTCTTCGCCGAGGAATCCGGAGACGGCGACCTTGGCTCCGCCGAGCGCGAGCATGGTGGCGACGTTGACGCCCTTGCCGCCGGCCTGGCGGTGCGAGCGCGTGGCGCGGTGCACGGTGCCGGGGGTCAGCCGCTCGACAAAGACGGTGTGGTCGATGGCGGGGTTGAAGGTGACGGTGACGATGGAAGGTGACGTGGGCATGGCGGAGATTTTTTAACGCAAAGGCGCAAGGGCGCTAAGGTTTCGGAATAGGGTCACAGAGTTTCGGAGTTTTAACGCAGAGGCGGGGAGGTGCAGAGGGGCGCAGAGGTCGGATTTTTCACAAAAGATAACGAAGGGAACGAAGAGTCGCGGGGGCTGGTTTGAAATCTTTGCGACCTTTGCGGCTTTGCGTCTCTGCGTTAAAACTCTGGAAAGCAGCGTAGGGAGGTTTTAGGCGACGGGCGGGAGGAGGCGGACGCCGATGGCGTCCTCTTGGGCGAGGGCGCGGGTGGCGAGGTTTTCGAGGTCGGCGAGGCTGCAGGCACGGAGCTTTTCTTTGATGGCCGGGATGAGCGCGGGCGGCATGGAGAGTTCGTCGACGCCGAGGCCGGTGAGGATTTGCGCGCCGAGCGGATCGGCGGCGACGCCACCACAGACTCCCACCCATTTGCCCTCGGCGTGGGCGGCTTTCACGGCGGCTTCGATGAGGCGGAGCACCGCGGGGTGCAGGCTGTCGGCGCGCTTGGCGAGCAGCGGGTGGGTGCGGTCGACGGCGAGCGTGTATTGGGTGAGATCGTTGGTGCCGACCGAGAAGAAGTCGGCCACGCGGGCGAGCTCGGGGGCCATGACGATGGCTGAGGGCACCTCGATCATCACGCCGAGGTCGATGCGCGGACCGTTCACTTCGACGCGGACCTCCTCGGCGATCTGGCGGATGCGCCGAAAATCGTTCGGCGTGGAGATCATCGGAAAGAGCAGCTTGATCGGGCCGTGGGCGGCGGCGCGGAAGGCGGCGCGCAGCTGGGTGCGAATGATGTCGGGGCGGGCGAGGCCGAGACGAACGCCGCGCAGGCCGAGGAAGGAAAGGTCGTCGGCGTTGAGGCCGAGGTAGTCGACGGGTTTGTCGCCGCCGATGTCGATCGTGCGCAGAACCATGGGCAGGCCCTGGAGCGCCTCGACCATGGCCTTGTAGCAGTCGTATTGCTCATCCTCGGAGGGGGCGTGATCGCGGTCGAGGAAGAGGAACTCGGTGCGGACGAGGCCGACGCCTTCGGCACCGGCGGCGAGCGCGTCGGCGGCCTCGGCGACGCGGGCGATGTTGGCCACGACCTCGACGCGATGGCCGTCGGTGAGCAACGCGGGGCTGAAGCGGGCGTGCCAGGCGCGCTGGCGGCGTTCGTCGAGGGCCTTGAGCGCCTGACACGCGGACTCGGTGTCGGCGGCGGATGGGTTGAGCAGAAGGCGGCCGCCGGACGCATCGAGGATGGATTTGTCGCCGGACTTGGCGGCGGTGAGCGCGTCGCCCATCGCGACGACCATGGGAATGCCGAGCGAGCGCGCGACGATAGCGGAGTGGGCGTTGGGCGTGCCCTTGCGCAGGCAAATGCCGGCGACCTTGGTGGCGGTGAGCTGGGCGGCCTCGGAGGG
>JBDRJH010000002.1:0-15607 GCA_043815125.1 Verrucomicrobiota bacterium | reverse complement strand
CGCGGGCGAAGCGGGCGGCGGCGATCTTACCCTCGGTGCCGCGGTCGCCGAAACCGCCGGGGACGAGGATGCCGTCGAGGCCCTTGAGCGCGGCGAGACCGTTTTTCTTTTCGAGGTCCTCGGCGTCGATGCGCACGATGTTGACCTTGCAGTTGTTGGCGATGCCGGCGTGGGTGACGGATTCGTAGACGGATTTGTAGGCGTCCTGCAGCTCGATGTATTTGCCGACGACGCCGATGGTGACCTCGTGGGCGGGGTTGTGGATGCGGCGGACGATGTCGTTCCAGATGTTTTTCTCCGGATGCGGATGCTTCAGGCCAAAGAGGTCGATGACGAGGTCGTCCATGCCTTCCTTTTGCAGAGCGAGGGGCAGCTCGTAGATAGAGGCGACGTCGGAGCACTGGATGACGGCCTTCATGGGCACGTTGCAAAACATGGAGATCTTGTCGCGCAGGCCGTTGTCGAGGTCGTGGTCGCAGCGGCACACGAGGATGTGGGGCTGGATGCCGATCTCGCGGAGCTTGGCGACGGACTGCTGGGTGGGCTTGGTCTTCAGCTCGCCGGCGGCGTTGAGGTAGGGGACGAGCGTGACGTGGATGAAGATGCAGTCGCGCGGACCGACCTCGAGGGCGAACTGGCGCATGGCCTCGAGGAAGGGCAGGCCCTCGATGTCACCGGTGGTGCCGCCGATCTCGGTGATGAGCACGTCGACGTCCTTGCCGCCGGCGTAGATGCGCTCCTTGATCTCGTTGGTCACATGCGGGATGACCTGCACGGTCTTGCCGAGGTAGACGCCGCGACGCTCCTTTTGAATGACGCTCTCGTAGACCTGGCCGGAGCTGAGGGAGTTGAGCCGGGAGAGTTTGCCGCTGGTGAAGCGTTCGTAGTGGCCGAGGTCGAGGTCGGTTTCGGCGCCGTCTTCCAGCACGTAGACCTCTCCATGTTGGAAGGGGCTCATCGTGCCGGGATCGACGTTGAGATACGGATCGAATTTTTGAATGCGGACGGTGAGTCCACGCAGCTCGAGCAGCGCACCCAGCGCGGCCGCGGTCAGCCCCTTGCCCAACGAGGAAACCACCCCGCCCGTCACGAAAATGTATTTCATCGGACAGGCATAGCGGCTGGCGCGAAACTCTGACAAGAAAAAGCTCCGGCGGATGTGCCCCCCAAGCCGCTCAAGTCCACAACCAGGCCAAAAAACCGCCCATGATGACCAAAAACAGCAGCCCGAGGCACAAGTAGAGCGCCCATTGCAATGGCCTTGCGATCATGGCGAGCAAAGCCGCCAGCACCACGCCCGCGCAAACCGCGACCAACCACCACGGGTAGGCCTTCAGCGATTCGAATGACAACAAGTCCCAGCGCATGCGCGTCGCCACCCAACCACGCCGCCGTCACAGGCCAAGCGTAAAGACCGGCGGACGGCGCTCCGCCCGGCGCGACCTTTGCGGTTGCGCCGGCCCCGCCCGCTTTCACATTCGCCTGTTCCTCATGCAGTCCAAACCGCAAGTCCTCAGCTGGCTCATCTGCGACGCCGTGCACGTCGACCCCTCCACGGGCAAGCAGACCCTGCTCGGCGTGTTTTCCAACATCCGCGCGCGCCAGTTCCCGTTCACCCACCCCATGATGGTGTGGTATCTGGTTCTGAACGACGTCCCCTCCGGCAAACACCGCATGCGCATCTCCATGACGGACGACGCCACGCATCCGCGCCCGCTGATCGAGCGCGAGTTCGAGTCCCACGGCCCGCTCCAGCGCATCAACCTCATCAACGAGATCCGCAACCTCACCTTTCACCGCCCCGGCGACTACGGACTGCTCATCGAGGTCGACGACGAACTCCTGCTCGCCACCTCGCTCAACATCACCGCCTGACCACCGCCCCCCCTTTTTCCACCACGACATGACCACCGCCACCCAAGCCGCCACCCGCACGCACGACTTCGACCTCATCGGCGTCGGCTCCCCCATCATGGACCTGCTCGCCCATGTGCCCGAGGACTTCCTCGCCACCGTCTCCGGCGAGAAAGGCGGCATGGTCCTTGTCGACCCCGCCGACATCGCCGACCTCGTCTCCCGCCTGCCCGCCGCGCCCGCCACCGTCGCCGGCGGCTCGGCCGGCAACACCGCGGTCGGCGCCGCCCGCCTCGGCCTCTCCGTCACCTTCCTCGGCAAGCTCGGCAACGACGACACCGCGCTCGACTACCGCAACAGCTTCATGGAGGCCGGCGGCAACGGCGGCCGTTTCAAATACGCCTCCCTGCCCAACGCCCGCTGCGTATCCCTCGTCACCCCCGACAGCCAGCGCACCATGCGCACCTGCCTCGGCGCCGCCATGAGCCTCGCCCCCGCCGACATCACCGCCGAGACCTTCGCCGGCTGCCGCCACGCCCACGTCGAAGGCTACCTGCTCTTCAACCCCGAACTCGCCGACGCCGTCGTCACCACCGCCCGCGCCGCCGGCTGCACCCTCAGCATCGACCTCGCCTCCTTCGAGGTCGTCAACGCCGCCCGCGACTGGATCCTCGCCCAGCTCGACCAGGGCATCGACATCGTCTTCGCCAACGAGGACGAGATCCGCGCCCTCCAGCCCGACCTCGGAGACGACTACGCCGCCCACGCCCGCCAACTCGCCACCCACGGCGGCATCGCCTGCGTCAAGGTCGGCAAGGACGGCGCCTACGTCGCCCGCGGCAACGAACTCCACCGCATCGCCCCCGTGCCCGCCCCCGCCGTCACCGACACCACCGGCGCCGGCGACGCCTGGGCGGCAGGATTCCTCGCCGGGCACCTGCGCGGCAACGCGTTGCCCGCCGCCGGCGCCCTCGGCTCCCTGCTCGGCTCCGAATGCGTGCGCCACCTCGGCCCCGCCATCCCCGCCGACCGCTGGCCCGACATCCGAGACGAGGCCGCCCGCCTGCGCGGCGCGTGACCGCTTGCGCCACCGCTGATCCCGGCCTTCTTACTTCCAACTGCTTACTTCGGACTTCCTCGATGTTCACCGATCTCGCCCAACAAGTCACCGCCATCGCGCAACAGGCGCGCGCCGCCTCGCTCGTGCTCGCCACCGCGACCACCAAGCAAAAAAACGCCGCGCTCACCGCCCTCGCCGGTCTGCTCGAGGGCGCCACCGACGAACTGCTCGCGGCCAACCAGCGCGATCTCGACCAGGCCGCCGCCAACGGGCTGACCGCCGCGCAAATCGAGCGCCTCACGCTCAACCCCGCCAAGCTCGCCCACCTCGCCGAGTCCGTGCGCCAGGTCGCCGCCCTGCCCGACCCCGTCGGCGCCGAGCTCGAGGCCTGGACCCGACCCGACGGCCTGCACATCCGCAAAGTCCGCGTGCCCATCGGCGTCATCGGCATCATCTACGAGGCCCGCCCCAACGTCACCATCGACTGCGCCATCCTCTGCCTCAAATCCGGCAACGCCTGCATCCTCCGCGGCGGTAAGGAGATTTTCAATACGAACGTCGCCCTCGCCGCGCTCATCGCCCGCGCGCTCGAGGCCGCCGGCCTGCCCGCCGCGTCCGTGCAGCTCATCCCCACCACCGACCGCGCCGCCCTGGCCACGTTGCTCAAGCTCGACACGCTCATCCACTGCATCATCCCCCGCGGCGGCGAGAGCCTCATCCGCCACGTTGCCGAGAACAGCACCATCCCCGTCATCAAGCACTACACCGGCGTCTGCTTCGTCTACCTCGACCAGGCCGCCGACGCCGCCATCGCCGAAAACGTCGTCGTCAACGCCAAGACCCAGCGCCCCGGCGTCTGCAACGCCGCCGAGCAACTCCTCGTGCATGAAGGCGTCGCCGCCGAGCTATTGCCCAGGGTCGCCGCCGCCCTGCTCGCCCGCGGCGTGCAGTTGCGCACCGACTCCGCCGCCGCCGCCATCCTCAGTCGCGCCGGCCTCGCCCACACCCTCGCCGCCCCCGCCGACTACACCGCGGAATACCTCGACCTCATCATGGCCGTGCGCGTGGTCGACTCGCTCGAGACCGCCATCGCCACCATCAACCGCGACGGCTCCGGCCACAGCGACGCCATCATCACCGCCGATGAAACCGCCGCGCGCACCTTCCTCGCCGGCGTGGACAGCGCGACCGTCTACCACAACGCCAGCACGCGTTTCACCGACGGCTTCGAGTTCGGCTTCGGCGCCGAGATCGGCATCAGCACCGACCGCCTGCACGCGAGAGGTCCGATGGGCCTGCCCGAGCTCTGCACCTACAAATACCTCCTCACCGGCACCGGCCAGGTGCGGGGATGAGGCGGTCTCTGTCTATCAATAGCATGTCAGATTTAAGCCCGAGCACGGCCCCTGTATGAAACCCACGTTGAGACGGTTTCTGCGCTGGTTTCTCGGACTCACGGTCCTGGCGCTGGTCTCGGCATATGTCGCACTGTCGGGCGACGATAAAATCACGGATCTGTCCGACTTGGTTCCAACCAGGTCCGACTGCGCCGCAAACCAGAACGGCTACCCGGTCATCGCCAGCGATCTGACCAAGCTGCCGGCGTTCTCCCACATGGAAAGAACCGAGCTGGAGGAACTCCTGAAAACCGGAGACTGGCAAGCTGATGAGATCGCCGACCTGTTGGAGGCCTCGACTTCTGTGCCGAGTTTGATCGATGCCGCCTTGAAGGCGCCGTGCTTTCAGGCTGCACCGCTGCTCTCCTACGAACAGTCCGCCAAAGCCTACCTTGACGTGCGCAGCCTGAAAATACTGACCCATCTGCGCGCAATGAACTTGGTTCGCGCAGGCAAGGCCGACGAGGCAGCGTTGTTACTGGATAGCCTGGGCCGGCTCGGCCATCGTATCGAATACGCCGAAGCAGGCATCATGGACTACGTCTTCGCACAGTCAGTCCGATACGCCGCGATATCTGAAATAGGCCGCCTGGCCGCCAAGGAGAGCCTCAGTCCGGAAACACTCGCGATGCTCCGGCGAAGTCCCACGCTAGCCCACTACGACGAAAGTCCGTTGAAGCACTCCATCAAAATCGAGTTTTCACTCTTCAGTCGGCAGATCGATCAAGCTGCCAGCAGTTACCTGCCACGGTCCAATCCGGTCCGCGATGACCTGGCGTTTGAAATCGTGCGCTGGCTACCGCTTTCGCTGAAGCCAAAACGCACCAAGACCATCCAGGCCGAGTTTGTCCGGGAATGCCTCATGCTGGCAGGCACAGATCAACGAACCGTGGCCGCCTCGGATTTGAACGATCAGTTTTTTCCCCGATTCAAAGGCAGCATCAGTCCCGATAACATCATCGGGCGCGCCTACCTGAGTATGCTTACGCCGACTTGGCTGCCTCTGATAAATCAGCGTTTCAGAATACAGTCTCAAATATCCGCCACCCAGGCCCTCCTCGCCGTCCGCGCGTATCAGCACGACCATGACGGCGAACTCCCGCCGACCCTCGACGCCCTCGTGCCAGACTACCTGCCGACGGTGCCGCTCGACTACTATGACCGCGAACCAATCCGCTACTCGCGCGAATTCCGCGCCATCTGGTCGCTCGGGAGAAATGGGGAATACACCGTCACCTCCGCAGACCAACCCATTGACGACCGCGAAGTCGACCTGCGCCTGCCCTGAGCCCTCCTTCCATCTCGCCACTCCGTAATGTCGCCGCCTCGACTCCCCTGCTGGATGAAAGTCTTCCTGAGTGCCATTGTCGTGATCGCTCTCGCGCTCTTCGCGGGCTACCATCTCCTCTCGCGCGACGAACCCCCGCCCAACCTTGACGATCTAGCGATCATCTACCGCGAGATCCCTGACTCGCAAAACGCCTACGCGTTGCTCACCGCGCTCGTTGAAAGCCTCCCCTCAGATCTCCTCGCCCGAGACGATGAACACGCCGACATATTCAATCGCATCGTGTCGCGCGAACTCTGGGACGCTGACCAAGCCGACCAAATTCTCTCCGGCACCTCCACCCTCTGGCCCCGTCTGCAAACCGCAGTCGCCGTCCCCTATTCGCAAGCGCCACGCTTGGCAGATACCGGATCCGATTCCCCCACCGCTCCCCTGCTGTATCAACTCCACCGACTCGCCCTCCTGCGAACACGTCAACTCGCCCACAATGGTCAACCCGAACAAGCGCTGAATATCCTGCTCGCCCTGTATCGCATGGGACATCACCTCTGCGATAGTCAGGACGTGCTCGTAACTCTTCTGGTCGGCATGGCGATTCAAGGCGAAGCCCTCGAAAACATTCGTTTCCTGGTGAACTCCCACCAAGGCCATGCTCTGGATATCCAGAGCATCCTCAACGAACTAGAACAACACCGCCAGCGACCCGAGCACTGGTCCCAAGCCATACGGCAGGAATTAAGCCTCTTTGAGTTGAACATGGACTCCATCGCCGCCTCCCCCTCCCACCAATCTTTTGTCGAACAGAGCGGGTGGCGCGCTTGGTGGAGACATCAACGACTCCGACTGTTGTTCAAACCCAACCAAACCATCCGCTTGAAGGCGGACTACACAAGGCGCTTCATATCGCTGGCCAGCACAGATCGACGCAGCTTGAGTGCTTCCAACCTCGACCAAGACTTCGCGGACGAAAACAACACCGAAAACCGATTCAATCCGGTCAACCTGATCGGACGCATGCTCCTGTCGCTAAGCGGCGGCCGTTTGCAATTCATGCTGGACCGCGGTTTCGAGCACCAATCCACCCTATCCGCCACCCAAGCCCTTCTCGCCGTCCGTGCGTATCAACACGACCATGACGGCGAACTCCCGCCGACCCTCGACGCCCTCGTGCCAGACTACCTGCCGGCCGTGCCGCTCGACTACTATGACCGCGAACCCATCCGCTACTCGCGCGAGTTTCGCGCGATATGGTCGCTCGGCCGCGAAGGCGAATACAACGTCACCTCGGTCGAACAAGAACCTGGAGGCGGCGAGCTCCACCTGCGCCTGCCCTGAGCCGTAAAAATCCCTCCGGGTAAAAAACCTCCTAAAACCCCCGCCACGCAGGAAAAACAACCAAAACGGGTTTGTTTGTCGGGCCATGCAAACCACCCCGCATCCCCTGACCGCGCTGCCCGTCGCCGGCGCGTTGTTATTGCTCCCCGCCCTCCTGCAGGCCGACCTGCTCACCCCGGACCGGATGACCCCGCTGGCCTCGGACTACCTGCAAGCCCCCGACACGGCCAAGTCCGACACCACCACCGCCGCCGAGCCGGACGCCCCCGTGACCGCGCTGCCGCCGATCGTGGTCAACGTCCCCCCGCTCAACGAACTCCAATCCGCGGACACGCAAACCGCCCTCAGCCGCGCCGAACTGGCCGAGCGTCGCTACTTCACCGGCGCCACCGACACGCTCAACCGCTTCATCCTGCCGCTGTTTGGCCGCGACCGCCAGACCATCGCCCTTGAGCGCCTGCAGGAGGACGAACGCCTCGCCGACCTCAGGACCCTCGACACCCAGATCGAGCTGATCGCCGCCAACGACAGCACCGCCGCCGCCCAGCTGCGCGAGCTGCGTCACGCGGCCTACATTCAAAGCCGGCCGTTCTAAATCAGCCCAGCAACTCCGTCGCGATCACCGTCCACTCGGCCTCGGGCGACATGCCTTCCGGCGGCGTCGCGCGACCGGCCTCGGAATACCAATACCACGCGTTGCCCTCGTCGCCCTCCTTGCGATGCAGGTAGGCGTGCACCCAGTCCCCATCGCGGTTGCGGGCGCGCTGGCAGAGGTTGTGCGCCTCGTCCCAGTCGCCGCGCGCGTCGGCCCAAAGCGCCTGCAACGGCAGGCTCAGCTCCGCCACCTCGGCGGGATCATCCAGTTGTTTGAATTCGTCGGGAGTCATGCCGACGAGCCAACATTCCCCGGGCCAATACGCCAAGCCTGCTTGCTTAGGAGCCAAACTACTTCCTCACTAGCCGACTTAACTAGCGCCCGCCGCCGCCATGCCCGCCATCGACACCCTCATCAAACGCCTCGCCTGGGACGACCTCGACCTCGCCCACCTGCGCCGTTTTATCGAACTCGCCCGCGATGAGGACCTGGCCGGACTCGGCCTGCTCAACAAACCCGCCCGCACCGGCGACCAGTCCACCGCCGCGCTCGCCACCGCGCCCCGCACCGCGCGCGCCGTCGTCACCGCCCGCCAGCCCATGGTCGTGTGCGGCCTGCCGCTGATTCCCCTGATTCTCGCCGCCTACGGCAAACGCGCCACCGTCCAGCCCGTCGCCCGCGACGGCCGCCTCGTGAAGGCCGGCGCTCCCCTCGCCACCCTCGACGGCGACCCGCGCATCCTGCTCGCCGCCGAGCGCGTCATCCTCAACTTCCTGCAAAAACTCTCCGGCATCGCCACCCAGACCCGCGACTACGTCGACTGCCTCGGCTCCAGCCGCACCCGCCTGCTCGACACCCGCAAGACCACCCCCGGCTACCGCATGTTGGAAAAATACGCCGTGGCCTGCGGCGGCGGCTGGAACCACCGGCTGGGCCTCTTCGACCGCGTGATGCTCAAGGACAACCACCTGGCCCTGCTCGGTTCCACCGACGACCTCTCCATGGCCGTGGCCCGCGCCAAAAAGGCCGCGCCCGAACTCGCCGTCGAAGTCGAGGTCGACCGCCTCGATCAAATCCCACCCGTGCTCGCCGCCGGCGCCGACGTCATCCTCTTGGACAACTTCCCCCCCGCCAAAATCAAGCGCGCCCTCGCGCTCATCAATGGCCGCGCCTTCACCGAGGCCAGCGGCGGCATCACCCGCAAGACCCTGCCCCGCTACGGCAACCTCGGTCTCGACTTTATCTCCACCGGAGCGCTCGTGCACCAGAGCCGCTGGGTGGACATCGGCCTCGACTGGCCCGACGCATGAAAACACCCAAGCCCGAAACCGTCATTCTCCAAGCCCTGCTCGACGCCGAGCCCGGCGTCGTCTCCGGCGCCGCCCTCGCCAAGGAACTCGGCATGAGCCGCGTGGCCGTCTGGCAGCATATGGAAAAACTCCGCGACCAGGGCTTCCAGTTCGAAGCCCTGCACGCCAAGGGCTACCGCCTCGTCGGCAAGCCCGCCACGCTCAACCCCACCCTCATCGACGCCTACCGCCGCGCCGACAAGGCCCCAGGCACCGTCCACGTGCTCGACGCGGTCGACAGCACCAACGACGAGGCCCTGCGCCGCCTCTCCAACGGCGACCCCACCCCCTTCGTCATCCTCGCCCGCCGCCAGACCAAGGGCCGCGGACGCTTCGGCCGCGTCTGGCACAGCGAGTCCGGCAACCTCTACGCCAGCTTCGCCTTCCGCCCCGAGGTCGAGCCCGCCCGCATGCAGACCTTCACCCTCTGGATGGGCGTCAACATCTGCGAACTCATCGCCAAATTCGGCCGCACCGACCCCGGCGTGAAATGGCCCAACGACATCCTCTTCGAGGGCCGTAAGGCCGGCGGCATGCTCACCGAGGCGCGCATGGACGCCGACCGCATCCGCGACCTCGTCTTTGGCCTCGGCCTCAACCTCACCCCGCCCGACGGCGGCTGGCCCGCCGAGCTCGCCGCCCGCGCCATCTCCATCGGCGAATACACCCGCCAGCCCATCGACCCCAACCGCTTCGCCGCCGCCCTCACCGGCCGCGTCTTCGCGGCGTATCAGAAATTCGTCGACGGCGACTACGCGGACACGTTCGCCGACCTCTGGAACCGCTACGACCTGCTGCGCGGCCGCACCATCACCATTCTCCAGGGCAGCCGTTCGGTCACCGGCGTCGCCAAGGGCATCGACGACGAAGGCTCGCTCCTGCTCAAGCCCGTCGACGGCCCGGTCGAGCGCTTTCGCGCCGGCGAGGTCACCATCGAGAAAAAATAAACCGCCCGTCCCGCGCATGTCCTCCCCCGACCTGCTCTGTATCGACATTGGCAATACGCACGTCCACCTCGCCGTCCGCCGCGGGGGCGCATTCGGTCTGATCACCGAGATCCCCACGGCCGCGCTCGACGCACCCGACGGCGGGCTCGCCCGCCTGCTCGCCCCCGCGCTGCCCGTCGCCTTCTGCTCGGTCGTGCCCGCCGCCACCGGACGCCTGCAAAGCCTCGCCTCCGCGCACGGCGTCGACGCCTGGCAACTCACCCACGACCAGGACCTCGGCCTGCCCGTGAACTACCCGCGCCCCGCCGAGATCGGCCAGGACCGCCTAGCCAACGCCGCCGGTGCGCGCGACCTGCTCGGGGCCGCCCCCGCCGTGGTCATCGACCTCGGCACCGCCGTCACCTTTGACATCATCACCGCGGGCGGCGGCTACGAGGGCGGCATCATCGCGCCCGGCCCGGCGCTCGTCACCCGCTACCTGCACGAACGCACCGCACAACTGCCGCTGGTCGAGGATCTCATGACGCCGGTCACGACCACCATCGGCAAATCCACCGTCGAGGCCATCCGCATCGGCGCCGTGCTCGGCTTCGTCGGCCTCATCCAGGGCCTGCTCGACGGCGTGCTCGCCGAGCTCGCCGCCCGCGGCGAACCCGCGCCCGCCATCATCACCAGCGGTGGTGCCTCGGCGGTCATTCAAGGCCGCCTCCGCCAGCCCATCCGCGACATCCCCGACCTGACGTTGCGCGGCCTGGCCGCCGCCTGGGCGCTCAACCGACGCTGAGCCGTGCAAAGAGTAACCTATTGGGTTACTCTCTGCGCGGGCGGTCGGCCGCGTCGCGGTCCGGAAACATTCCCACGGCACACCTTGCCGCGGTGCTTGTCCTCACTGGTCGCCTCCCTCACCTTAACCTTTCCCATGTCCGATTCCTCCCCTGCCATCGAAGTCCGCGAGCTGGCCAAGACCTACGCCGGCGTCACCGCCGTCAACAAGGTCTCCTTCACCGTGGCCCAAGGCGAAATCATCGGCTTCCTCGGCCCCAACGGCGCCGGCAAGAGCACCACCATGCGCATCCTGACCGGATTTCTGCCCGCCACCTCCGGCTCGGTCGAGATCTGCGGGCACTCCGTCGCCGCCGACCCCGCGGCCATCAAACGCCTGATCGGCTACATGCCGGAAAACAACCCCCTGCCCGAGGACATGCGCGTGGGCGAATACCTGCACTACCGCGGCCGGCTTAAGGAAATCCCCCGCAAAAAACTCGGCCCGCGCATCGACGAGGTGCTCGAACTGTGCGACCTCAAGCGCGTCCGCCACCGCATCATCGGCAAACTCTCCAAGGGCTTCCGCCAGCGCGTGGGCATCGCCGACGCCGTGCTCGCCGAGCCGCCGGTCATCATCATGGACGAGCCCACCATCGGCCTCGATCCGCACCAGATCCTCATTGTCCGCGACCTCATCGCCAGCCTGCGCGGACGCATGACCGTCATCATTTCCTCGCACATCCTGCCCGAGATCGAGATGACCTGCGACCGCGTGCTCATCATCAACCAGGGCCGCGTGGTCGCCGCCGGCACGCCGTCCGCCCTGCGCCGCGAGTTCCTCGGCGCCAACCGCTACGAGCTGGAGATCGCCGGCGAGCCCGCCGCGCTGGCGACCATCCTCACCGCCCTCGACGCGGACGTCGTCGTCGAGGACGCCGCCGAGCCCGACGCCGACGGTTTCCGCAAGGTCGTCTTCACCGCGCCGGCCGGCGACCTGCGCGAGGCGCTCTGGGCCGCGCTCGCCAAGGACGAACGTTTCCGTGTGCGCGGCCTCGGCCGCAGCCGGCACACCCTTGAGGACGTCTTCCTCGCGGCGACCCGCCGCAGCTGGGACGCCACCGACAAGCCCGCCGCCCTTCCCTCCAACGCCGCCTGAACCGCGCATGAAACACTTCCCCACCATCCTCAGCCACGAGATCCGCATGTTGCTGGTCAGCTCCAGCACCTACATCGCCGCCGTGCTGTTTCTCTCCCTCATGGGTTTTATCTTCGCCGGCATCCTCGAAAGCTACAGCGGCACCCCGCGTGAGTTGTCGCCCGCGGTGGTGTTCTTCCAGTTGTTCTGGATCCCGGTGTTTTTCATGGTGCCGCTGCTCACCATGAAATGCATCTCCGAGGAGCGCCGCCACGGCACGCTGGAGACGCTGCTCACCGCGCCCGTGTCGACCGCCGAGGTCGTGCTCGGCAAATACGCCGCCGCCTACCTGCTCTACCTCGGCCTGTGGGCCGCCACCGGCGGGTTCTTTTTCATCCTGTCGCGCTTCGCGCCCGACTCGCGCTTTATCGACTCCGGACCGTTGCTCGGCGGCTACCTGTTCATCGCGGTGTCGGGATTGTTCTTCGTGGCCATCGGCGTGTTCGCCAGCTCGCTTTCGCGCAACCAGGCCGTGGCCGGCATCCTGGCCTTCGCGCTGCTCTTCGCCTTCATCATCGGGCTCAAGTTCGTCGGCACCCTGGAGCTGCTCAAGACCGACGCCATGGCCCCGCTGCGCGGCGCCGTCGAATACACCAACGTCTTCCGCCACCTCGAAGACTTCTCGCGCGGCATCGTCGACACCCGCCAACTGCTCTACTACGTGAGCGGCGGCGCGCTCGCCCTCATCTTCAGCATCCTCGGCGTCGAGGCCAAGCAGCTGCACAGCTAACCGCCTCCCCCTCACCGCACCGCCCATGTCCGCGCCCACCTTTCGCTTCGCCCGCCGCTTTCGCACCGTCAACCTGCTCGCGCAGGCCGTGCTCGTGCTCTCCCTGCTCGGCGGGCTCAACTACCTGGCCATCCACCACGGCTGGCGGCACGACCTCACCGAAAACCGCCGCCACTCCCTCTCGCCGGAGACGCAGTCCTACCTGCGCGACCTGCGCGCACCGGTGAAGATCATCGTCACCCTCACCGACACCGGCGACGACGAGCAGGTCAACCAGGCCCACCGCGACGTCTCCGCGCTGCTGCGCGAATACACCGAGGCCACCGTCGGCAACGGCGCCCGCCGCGTCACCGTCGACTACCTCGACGTCTACCGCCAGCGCCGCGAGGCCGAAGCCTACAGCATCACCCAGCCCAACGTCATCCTCGTCACCAGCGGCGGCAAATCCCGCGTCATCGGCTTGCACGAACTCTACGAAATGGAAGGCCGCGAGAAGAAGGGTTTCAAGGGCGAGCAGGCCTTCACCGCCGCCATCCTCGACGTCACCAGTCCCGAGAAAAAGAAGCTCTACTTCCTCTCCGGACACGGCGAGATGCAGCTCACCGACGTCGACCCCGCGCGCGGCCTGTCCGCGCTGCACGACGAGTTGCTGATCCGCAACTTCGCCCTCGACGAACTCGACCTCGCCAAGGCCGCCCGCGTGCCCGCCGACGCCGCGCTCGTCATCATTGCCGCCCCCCCAGGGCCGCCTCGACCCCCGCGAGGAGGAGTTGCTCCGCCAATACCTGACCAACAACGCCGGCCGCGTGATCGTGCTGCTGTCCCCGGGCCATGCGCACGGGCTCGACAACCTGTTCTACGACTGGGGCGTGCTCGCCGACGACACCTTCATCTTCGACCAGAGCCGCCTCGGGCAAAACGACAGCGGCGACCTCATCCTCTCGCCCGCCCTCGCCGACCAACCGGTCATCAAGTTCCTCGCCGAGAACCGCATCGCGCTGCGCTTCGGCGCCACCCGCTCCATGCGGGTCGACCCGGGCCGCCCCCTCGATCCCAGTCTCAACGTGACTCCCCTGGTCGGCACCTCCGCCGAGGCCTGGGCCGAACGCGACTACCGCCAGCCCCCGGCCGTCTTTAACGAAGGCGTCGACCTCCAGGGCCCGTTGCCCGTGGCCCTCGCCTCCGAGCGCTCCACCCCGCGCGGCAACCTGCCCTTCAGCGTGCGCGGCGGACGCCTGGTCGCCTTTGGCGGCGCCGACTGGATCGCCAACGGCCGCCTCGCCTCCGGCGGCAACCTCTCGCTCATCCTCGGCTCGATCAACTGGCTGGTCGACCGCGACACCCTCGTGACCATCGCCCCGCGCCCCATCGAGAGTTACCAACTCACGCTCAGCCAGAGCGCGCTCGCGCGCCTGCGCTACAGCCTCCTCTTCATCCTGCCCGGCATCGCCGCCGCGCTCGGTCTCATCGTCCACTGGACCCGCCGCAGCTGACCCACCGTCCACCGCCATGCGCATCAAAGTCACCCTCGCCCTCCTGTTCGCCAACGCCGCGCTGTTCGTCTGCATCTTCTTTTTCGAACGCGGCTGGAGCGTCGAGCAGGCCGCCCTCGAAAACCGCAACCGCGTCTTCGGCCCCGAGGCCGCCAACATCGCCTCGCTGGCCATCTCCGGCCAGGGCAACACGCTCCGGCTGGAGCGCTCCGGCGACGACTGGTCGCTGACCGAGCCGCTCAAGTGGCCCGCCAACGCCTTCGCCGTCAGCCGCATCCTCAACGAGCTGCAGTTCCTCGAGCACGACACCCAGTTCTCCGTCGAGGAGGTCGAGCGCAACGGCCAGGGCCTCGCCGACTACGGCCTCGCCGAGCCGCGCCTCACCCTCGCCTTCACCTCGCCCGCCTCGGACGGTCCGGTCAACGTCCTGCTCGGCCAGGACACCGCCGTCGGCAACCGCCTCTACCTGCTCGTCGAGGGCACCGGCCGCATCCACGTCGTCGGTCGTAGCCTCGCCGACACCCTCGCGCTCTCGCTCACCCAGCTGCGCTCCGACGCGGTCTTCACCATCCCGGTATTTGAGGTGCGCTCCGCCACCCTGCAATCCGGCTCCGGCGCGCGCGTGCGCCTGCGCCACGACCAGAGCCGCTGGATACTGGAGGCCCCCATCATCGCGCGCGCCGACCGGACCCGGGTCGAACTCGCGCTCAACGACCTCAACGCCCTGCGCGCCGCCGGCTTCCTCGCCGACGGCGATCCCGAGGCCGGCCGCTACCGCGAGGAACTCGCCCAACCCCTCCATCGCATCACCCTTGAGGGCAACAGCCGCCGCGAGACCCTGCTGGTCGGCCCCGCCCTCGCGAAGTCCCCCAACGGCGTCGCCCGCCACATCGTGCAACTGGAGGGCCGCGACCAGCTCTTCGCCGTCGACCTTGCACCCGAGTTGACGGCCACCCTCGCCAACGCCCAGACCGAGCTGCGCGACAAGCATGTGCTCGACTTCGACCCGGCCCGCGTGAGCGCCATCACCCTCGCCGCGCCCGCCCGGCCCGGCCTCGGCGAACTCACCCTGCAGCGCCTCGACACGGGCGCCTGGCAGGTCGTCCGCCGCTCCGGCGACAACGACCGGCAGACCCTGCCCGCCGACCCCACCCTGGTGGAGAACCTGCTCAAACGCCTCACCCTGCTCGAAGCCTCCGAATTCGCCAGCGACGCGCCCTCCGACGCGCAGATCGAGAACTTCGGCTTCAAGCTGCCCGAGCGCACCGCGACGCTCTCGCTGCTCAATCCGAGCGACCCCACCGCGCCCCCCACCACCCTCGTGCTGGAGATCGCCCAGCCCAACCGCGGCACGGACCCCGTCTACGCCCGCGTCGCCGGCCAGACCTTTGTCTACCGCGTGTCGGCCGACATCCTGGCCAACACCCCCCTCTCGCCCCTCGTCTACCGCGACCGCCTGCTGCGCAACCTGCCCGCCGGCGCCAGCATCACCAGCCTCGACCTGGGCTCGGCCGACGGCTCCAAGGAAGAGTTCGCCCACACCCTCGCCGAGGGCGAGACCTGGGACCAGGTGCTCGAAAAAGAACCGCTGGAGCGCCG
>JBDRJH010000001.1:0-3566 GCA_043815125.1 Verrucomicrobiota bacterium | reverse complement strand
CCTGCTCGAAGCCGTCGTGCTCGCCCACCGCGGCGCCGCTTCCGTCGATCGCTATCTCCGGACTCACCAGACGCGATCACGCGTGGAACTCTATCCCTGGCGCGACCAAAGCGGCAACGACCGCGACGAGCGCGTCGTCGTTTCGCACAACTGGGAGGAGCTTCGCCGCACCATGTGGGACTACGTGTCGATCATGCGCACGACCAAGCGCCTCGAACGTGCCCGCACCCGCATCGCCAACCTCCAGCGCGAGATCCACGACTACTACTGGAACTTCTCCGTCGACGCCGCCCTGCTCGAACTGCGCAACCTCATCCAAGTCGCCGACCTCATCGTGCAATGCGCCCTCCAACGCCCCGAAAGCCGCGGCCTGCACGCCATCGCCGACCACCCCAAAAAACTCCGCAAGGCGACCGACACCTCGGTGCGACGGCAATTCTGAGCCGGTTTCAACTGTAGCCACGGCCGCCCCTGCCGTGCCGGGCGCCCCCCCAAGAAGGGCGGACAAGAGGCCCACCCGTCCTCCGGAGCCTCACCGCAGCCTGTTGTGAATATCTTGGTAACAAATCCAGCGCTCCACGGGGACCACCCTTGCGCATGGAATGTAACCCATTCCCTGGCAATTTTTAGCCACATTACGGCATCCGCGTTACGGCGGTGGTAACTTCCAGCTTCCGTGCTCCACCAAAACGTAAATTGATAGATTTTGGTGGAAATCTACCAAAATCTATCATTAATCCCCTTTCTCATGCCTAAAACCCCCGATACTCACCAGCGGCTGTTCGACCTCTCGCATCAGCTCGGACGCGAGGAGCGCAAGCTCGCCATGCTCGGCGAAGGCAACACCTCCACCCGCCTCTCCGACGGCACCTTCCTCGTGAAGGCCAGCGGCTCCAACCTCGCCACGCTCGGCCCCGCCGGCGTCACCGAGTGCCGCTTCGACGGACTCCTCCCGCTGCTCAAAAAGAAGGCCATGTCGGATGTCGCCATCGACGAGGCGCTCTTCGCCTCGCGCATCAGCGACCAGGCCAAAAAGCCCTCGGTCGAGGCCATCTTTCACGCCTACCTGCTGACCCTGCCCGGCGTGAACTTCGTCGGCCACACCCACCCGATCACGGTCAACCAGCTCCTCTGCTCGAAGCACGCCAAGACCTTCGCCACCCGCCGCCTCTTCCCCGACGAAATCGTTTGCTGCGGCGTCGAAAGCGTCTTCGTGCCCTACACCGATCCCGGTCTGAAACTCTCCCAGGCCATCAAGACCGCCACCGAGGCCTACATTCAACGCCTCAGCCGCGCCCCCCGCGTGATCCTCCTGGAAAACCACGGACTCATCGCCCTCGGTGCCACGCCCGAGGCCGTGCTCGCCGCCACCTACATGGCCGCCAAGGCCGCCGAGATCTTCGTCGGTGCGGCCGCCATCTCCGGCACGCCCAAATTCCTCACGGCCGCCCAAGTCGCCCGCATCGCCGGCCGCCCCGACGAACACTACCGCCAAAAGGCCCTCGGGCTCTGAATCGGAAATTGGTCACAGAGAACACAGAGCGCGGACACAGAGTTCACGGAGCCTGATCCCAAAAATCCCCCTGCCTTTCCTCTGTGACCTCTGTGTCTGAGCTCCGGCTCGGCTCTGTGACCAAATCCGAAACCCGTCTCCCCGGTCCGTCTTACTTCAAACTTCAACTCTCAACTTAAACTCCTCCGAACCCATGTCCTCCTACACCCACGTCAACCACCTCTGGGACGACGCCAAGGCCGCGTCCCTCGATCCCGTCGAGCGCCTCGTTTATCGCTCCAACCTCCTCGGCAGCGACCAGCGCATCACCAACACCGGCGGCGGCAACACCTCCTCCAAGCTCCTCGAACTCGACCCGCTCACCGGCCAGAAAACCGAAGTCCTCTGGGTCAAAGGCTCCGGCGGCGACCTGCGCACCAGCAAACGCGAAAACTTCTCCTCCCTTTACCAGGACAAGCTCGTTTCCCTCCAGCAGGTCTACGCCGCCAAGGCCAACAAGGGCATCAAGTCCGAGGCCGAGGATGCGATGGTGAACATGTATTTCCACACCACCTTCAACCTCAACCCCCGCGCCTCCTCGATCGACACCCCGCTGCATGCCTTCCTGCCCGGCAAGCACGTCGATCACATGCACCCCAACGCGATCATCGCCATCGCCGCGTCGGAAAACTGCGAGGCCCTCACCCGGGAAATCTTCGGCGGCGACATGGCCTACGTGCCCTGGATGCGCCCCGGCTTCGAACTCGGCCTCGCCATGCAGGAAGTCGCCCGCCAACAGCCGAACGTGAAAGCCATCATGATGGGCCAGCACGGCTTCATCTCGTGGGACGACGACGAAAAAGTCTGCTACACCCGCACCCTCGACTTCATCGAAAAAGCCGCCGCCTACATCGAACAAAAATACGCCGCCAAGGGCGGTGACGCCGCCGCCTTCGGAGGCCAGAAATACGCCACCCTCGACCAGGAAAAACGCAACGCCACCTTCGCCGCCATCCTCCCCTGGCTCCGCGGCCAGGTCTCGCAGCAGAAGCGCTTCATCGGCACCGTGCAGGACGACGAAAAAATCCTTCGCTTCGTCAACTCCAAGGACGCCGCCCGCCTCGCCGAGCTCGGCACCTCCTGCCCCGACCACTTCCTGCGCACCAAGATCAAGCCCCTCTACGTCGACTGGAACCCGCAGGCCGAGGACCTCGCCGCCCTCAAGGCCAAGCTCAAGTCCGGCCTCGAGCAGTATCGCAAGGACTACGCCGCCTACTACGCCGCCTGCAAACACGACAACTCCCCCGCGCAGCGCGACCCCAACCCGACCGTCGTGCTCATCCCCGGTCTCGGGATGGTCGCCTGGGGCAAGGACAAGTCCGAGAGCCGCGTTACCGCCGAGTTCTACAACTGCGCCGTCGAAGTCATGCGCGGCGCCGAGGCCATCGACCAATACATCTCCCTCCCGCAGCAGGAAGCCTTCGACATCGAGTATTGGCTCCTCGAAGAGGCCAAGCTCCAGCGCATGCCCGCCGAGAAGGAACTCGCCCGCCAGGTCGTGATCGTCGTTGGCGCCGGCTCCGGCATCGGCAAGGAGACCGCCCACCGCCTCGCCAAGGACGGCGCCACCATCGTCTGCGTCGACCTCAACGCCGACGCCGCCAAGGCCACCGCCGACGAACTCGCCGCCAAGCTCGGCCAGGGCATCGGCGTCGCCGGCACCGGCATCTCCGGTTGCGGCCCCGCCATCGGCCTCTCCGCCAACATCACCGACCGGGCCTCCATCCGCGCCATGCTCGACCAGGTCGCGCTCGCCTACGGCGGCTTCGACCACATCTGCGTGACCGCCGGCATCTTCGTGCCGAGCGACACCACCGGACACATCCCCGACGACAAGTGGGCGCTCACCTTCAACATCAACGTCACCGGCAGCTACCTCGTCGCCGACGAAGCCTTCAAAACCTGGAAAGCCCAGGGCCTGCGCGGCAACCTCGTCCTCACGACCAGCGCCAACGCGGCCGTCGCGAAGAAAGGCTCGCTTGCCTACGACACGTCGAAAGCGGCGGCCAACCAC